>NZ_CP034752.1:1537500-1845000 GCF_004295645.1 Limnobaculum zhutongyuii | reverse complement strand
TCGCGAATATTAGCCATTGAGACCGGCTGTCCGGCACATAAATTGTTTGGAACAACCAGTTCAACCAAACCAATCCGATCGCCCTGTTCTATAAATAGTTTCTTTAATTTTTCCGTATCAATATTCCCTTTAAACCAAGAAGGATCATTTTCGTCGTAATATTCAGGACAGGTAATATCGACAGGTTCAGCTTGCTGGTAATAACAGTGCGCTCTGGTTGTCGTAAAATGGCAATTGGATGGAACCAAATCGCCTTCCTTTACAAAAGTTTCATAAATAATGGCTTCGCCTGACCGGCCCTGATGACAAGGCATCACATACGCCATTCCAGTAAATTTTTGCAATACATCCTGAAGCGGATCCCAGCTTTTGGAATTGAAATAGGACTCATCTCCCAACCACATAGCCCCCCACTGCCGGTCACTCATAGCACTGGTGCCGGAATCAGTACACATATTGACATAGACATATTCGGCAGGAAGATTAGGCGCTGACCAGTTATGTTTTTTTATCAATTCTCTTCTTTGAGAACGAGTGGTTGGCGTGGTGTACTCCACCACTTTCACCCGATAAGGTGGTACTTTGTCAAAAGGTAGGTCCGTTGGGGCCATCATTTCTTCGTTGGAAATTCTCATATTTATACCTCCTTTAATTACAAGGAAATTCTATTGTTTAATCAGGGATTAATTACTTTAAATATATGAATTATAATTTCAAAAAAACAATGCATACGTCTAAATGCGATGAGTTAGCATATTATTAAAAATTAATTCCAAATTATAAAATGTCAAAAATCAAATTAAGATCATTTTGTAAGCACTTGTAAGAATCACTTTCTATCCTAGTTTGTTTTTTTGAGATACGAGTCTTTTCATTTTGTTTTCTAAATTTTTGTAAATTTGAATTTACAATTCATAGTGAATAAAATTAAATTTTGATAAAGAAAAAATTATTGCTAATGATTATTTATGTGCTATTGAACATTAAGAAATGTAGCTAATTCATTGTATGAAGTGTTAAATAATATTACTTTTTTAATGTTCTTTAATATAAATCTGATTGTTTAAAAATTATTATTAACGGAGAATTAAGGCGTTATGAATTATATTCTTAAAGTCATTTAATCTAATACCCCTTATTTTTAGCTCGGAATAGATAAAATTTTCAACAATGACATAGGCTGAAGATCTTTAGCAGTGAATGACACTATTAGTTTTCATCAAAACTAGGTTTAGGTATGGCATTAGAGACACCATAAATTTTTAAACCGGACTATAAGTGTGGGAGCAACATGAGATCTTTTTATAAAAATCGGTATGAGAGGCATTAATATGAACACGAAGCTAAATGAAAATTATGGAGATAAGATATTCTGTCAGGAGATGGTCGATGAAATGTATCGTCTGGAGCTTGTTTCAAAAACCTATGATTTTATTAGCCAACGTCAAATATCTTCACTTATTACCCAACCGAATACACGTTGTCTGGACATTGGCTCAGGTAGTGGCAGTATGGCCGAGTGGTTATCAAAACAACCAAACGTAAAGGAAGTTACAGCACTCGATCGTTTTGTTCATTTATTAGAATCAAAGTTGTCAGTTTCAGAAAAATTAAAAATTGTTCAACACGATTTGAATGATGATGATTATTCTGGAGAATTTGACCTTATTAATATTCGTTTTGTACTAATGCATTTAAGAGACAGGCATAATTTACTCAAAAAAATATCAAAATGGCTAAAACCTGGAGGATGGTTAATTGTCTCTGATATTATTGATATATCGCCAGAAGCGGTGGACGATCCGCTTTACCGAAAAGTTATGTCTACTATGTGGCAGGTTCTTATTAATTCTATCGGCACCGATAAAAACTGGTCTAATCAATTAAACTCAGAATTTCAATCTCTTGGTTTTAGAAATATAACCAATGAAGTCTATCTGCCACCAATCAGTAAAGATTCACCAATGGCTGAGTTTTGGAGCCTTACCTGGCAAGCAATGCACGATCGTTTATTAGAAATGAGCGATCTGGATGATCAAACTTTAACTGATGCCGAAAATCGATTAATTCGGGGAAACATGGTGGCTTTGTCACCAGGTATGATGACGTGTATCGGGCAAAAATAAAGTTCTTCCGTAGTCAGGGGATTAAAAAATATTCAATCGATATAGCACGCCAGAGGCGTGCTATATTCAATTTATTCATATGGTAATCAATATAATCATTAGTTTTTTATTGCCGTGACAATACTGTGATAACCAAAGGATGGAATAACTGTAACTTCCTGGAATCCAGCCTGAGTCAATAGAAAACTAAATTCTTTTCCGGAATATTGTTGCCCTTCTGTCCAGCCTAGCATCACTAAACTGGAAGCAGCTGCTGCAAGTGGGCCTGGTCCAACGTCATTGTACAGTATCTCATGAATAATAATTCGCCCCCCTTTCGGTAGTGAATCGTAACTTTTCTTTGCAAGGAAAAGATTTTTTTCAGTCGGCCAGTCATGAAGGACATTTGAGTAGAGATGCAGGTCTGCACTGGGGAAGTCATCTTCCCACATATTACCACCGCAAGTTTTTATTCGATCGCCTAATCCATATTGCTGAATATAATCAGCCGCCAGAGAACAGACTTCGGCAGATCAAAAACGGTACTGTTTAGGTTCGGCCAACTTGCAACCATACCAATTGAATGGGCACCTGAGCCTCCACCAATATCCAGAGCTTTGTGATGTTGAGAGAGAGGAATTTGAGAGGGCCAAAAGCTGGCAGAACTCATACTGACACTGTGCATCGATTGTGTGAATTTACGTACTTTTTCAACATCGTAAGTATGCGTGTTAAACAAATCTTCTTCTTCATAAACCTGCGATTTGTTTTTCTTGATAGCAGATTCCAGATTTTTCAATGAGAAAGTTTCGCTATTGTCATACATCATGTCCCAAAAATAGCCAAAATAATTAGGGCTTTCCTTTAAGAGATACTCCTGCGTTTCTGCAGTAAGATTAAAAAAGCCTGCTTCAAAATAGACTAAGTTAGAGGCATACAACGTAGCCATAATAGCCTCTACCGGTCGCTTTTCTAAGTGTAACTCTGCGCAGATATCTTCGATGTTTCTAGGACGAAGTGCAATAAACTCAAATATACCAAGACGATGTGCAATAATAATCGAAGGGTAAGTGTACAAATTCATTGTAATATCATAAATATTTCTAGCATCACATACCGGTGGTTTTATACTCATAGCTACCCCTTTAAATAACGATTTATACTATTTTAAAAAATGTAGGCTATTAATTTTATTTTGACAAAGAGGCTGGATGAATAGTCGTTTTAATAGGCAGAGCTCATTCCCTAATGACCGTCTTGAATGATCACGTCTCACATAATCACATCATTCAAATATCTAATTGAAAACATTGATTAATTTTAAACCAAATAACATTATGTATGCAATGTGTTGTCTTACTTTCTTTAACTTTACTTACATTAATAATTACATTTTCTTTATATTCTTAATAAATATCAGCGTCTCTACAATCCTAATTAAATATGATTGATAATAAAATCAAGACAACGTTGTATTACTGTAATTATAAAATATATTATTTACATCCAATATAGGTTAACTCTATGAATATAATGTGAGTAATAATATCTCTCACTGTTAGTACCTATCTTGTGTAGCCCACGTTACTTTACCGCAAGTTCAAAACTATTATCTATTCGCATAAAAATCTCTTCTACTGGCACAGAGCCATCCAGACGAATAGTTATCCAGTATTTTTTATTCATATGAAAACCCGGGAAATACTTTTTACCGTCGGTAAGCATAATGATGTCATTGGGATCCATACGTAAATGGGGTTTGAGGGCCAATGGGGCGAAAACCTACGCTAAGCGATAGACCATCAAATAAACAATGGGTTGCCTTATCGTATGAGATACCAATAGTGACTGCCTCCGATCTCTATTATGTTTCGGTGGCAGTTCATTCATAGGTTATCCCACTTGAGACTCTCGATAATTATTCTTTATGGAGCTATGAAAAAATTTACCGTGTGATTCTGCCCCATCAAATTCATACCAACTTGCAAGCGGAAAATCATAGTAATTCCATACTGCACCACTATTAAATTCAATCTCTAATGTAGAAATAGATTCGTCGTACCCGATACTCCGAATCATGTTTGATGAAATACTTCTTCGTTCCATTTTTACACTCCATTGGTTATATTTTCTGTTCACGTATTTTAGTTACAACAATTTTATAATTATCAGCATCGAGAGAAAATGTTTTTGTCCAACATTCAATTAACTTTGGATCTTCACTTGTAGGTCTTGGGTGATTCAATTTCAATCGAACTCTTGAGGGAATTTTTATAGCCTCACCTGAAATAACTGCCTCACCTATACGCAAAGACGAAAGAAGGTCCATAAGACTATTTAAATTATCGGGTGCTGATGATTTTACTATAGATTGATCGCTTGAATTGGTAAGCCTAAGAGCTATCAACGTACCAATTTGGGAAATTATAGTCTCTGACAACTCCGAGGGGCGTTGAGAAATGACTAGTGCTCCTACGCCAAATTTTCTACCCTCTTTAAATATTTTTTCAACTGCGGCTTTTGAATAATTACTCTTATCATTTTTCCCTAGATACGTATGAGCTTCCTCGAATGCCAAGAGCAGTGGTCTTTGCTTACCGGTATATGACTCTTTACGTCCCCAGAACATGCTGTCGTAAACAAACCGCGTAATCAAGCCTATGGTTATGTCTAGAACCTCAAATGGGACACCGCTAAGATCTAGTATTGTTAATCTCTGCTCACATCCTATCCAGTCAGCTAGTAAATCATGCAAATCTTTTTCAGAATCTGCCGTTTTATAATCTCCGGGATTGAAGAGAAAGTCATATCTCGTATCTCTAAGACGAGAAAGTAATTTTTTCTCATAAGCAAAATACTCTGTATGCTTGGACTTATAAGGAGCAGCAGTACCCATTGAATAAGGCTCAAATGTCGCAGGTGTCAATGTTTCTGCGTCTCCAGAATTCTTTTCTTGAGCAGTTTTCTTAGTTTGTTCATCTTTCGTTGTAGAAGAAAATGATGCATTAAGATACCAATTCATCTCATGCCACAACCGCCTTGCACTAAAAGGGATTGGTGAATCTGCTGTAACAAGATCTCCATTAACAATACCAGCCTTTAAATTTATATTTTCCTTCTTTAGCTCAGTTACAAGGTCCCTCAGTAATCGATATTCTATTTTTTGTTCATCACGATGATCTGCCCCCACTAAAAAATATGCAAGCTCCTCAAATGTCATAAGCCAAAAAGGTATTACTAATGGAGACCCTGCCTCATTAATTCTAAGCACTTTGGCATCAGGAAATGCAGATGCATATTCACCGTGCGGGTCTACCAATATAATTCTTGAACCAACATAACCATGTAAAATAGATTTCAAAATACTGACAGTAGTATTGGATTTTCCGCTACCTGTTGAGCCTAAAATTCCACAGTGGCGTAAAATTAAGTTATGAGTATCTACATAAACACCTAAGTTTTCAGATGAAGAATGTTTTCCAATTTCAATGGAACCTGCATCCTTTTCACCATAAATTTCAAATAAGTCGTATTCAATTACAAGGTGTACTTCATCACCTATTGTAGGATAAGTGCCCACTCCTTTTTCAAACTCACTGTCACCGATTTTTTCGCCAATCAGTTGTACTGAAAGAAATTTTGAGCTTACTCTATACTCATCATCACTACTATCTGTGAATGGTCTGTCACTTACCGCAGCAACGATAGCGTAGATAGTAATATTTCCCATTGGCATTTTTACAAATGTGCCAATCTGGCCAATTTTATACAGTCGACCATTGATTATTGGTGCAGCGGAAGGTATTTCTGATGAAACTTCCACCTCTACAGTACTGGAATCCACACGAATAACCTTTCCTAAATATGTAGAATCAGTCTTCATTTATAGATACCTCAATTTCACTACTACGACCAGAATTACCAACTAAGAACTCAACCAAATAATTAAAATCACCAAGCAAGAATTTTTCATCTTCGGCATTCCAAAAACTATCACATTTTTCTTTGTTTTTTAGCTCGGATTGGCCAAAGGACCATTTTCCTAATGTTCCGTTTATAATCGCAGTTGTTGGTCCGAATACAGATAGATTTAGATATCCTGCTGAGAGTGAATGTAGTTTTTTAACGTCACTGTCTGCATAAAAAAACACTACAACACTAAGCCTGTTGTTTTGCCTCAAGCAATTAAAAATAATTTCATTAATATGCTGATCTAAAAATGAGTATCCGGTAAAAATGAATAATAGCTCACTGCTCAATAAATAGTTTTTAAGGCGATCGAAGTAAACTAGAAAAGGTTGCCTACGAGATAGATCATATTTTTCTTTTGATGGGTAAATAACTATCTCATTTTTCTCTTCTTCAATTTTATCTATTTTCCCAAGACGTATAACTTTATGCGACTTCAGATTCTCTCTTTTTTTCCAAAACCAACTAAGAGAACCATGTATCTTCCATAGTCTAATCCAGTTCTGAGTTAGATCATTTCTACGAACAAGTGTTTCAACACTTTCTTGCCAAAAAAATGGTTCATAAGAACCAACAAATCCATCAAAATACGGAGCGCGAATAGCTTCAAGAGATTTTTCTATTACCAGATCATAATTTGTAGTAAAAATCTCTTTTGAAAAATCTCTGTTTTGCATGTTTAACCACGCAAAAAATTTCTTTGGGGCAGTCAGATTCGCACTAACTTCTTTCTCCGTGATTAGATTATAAATATTTTTGCAAATTTCAACATCCAGTTCACGTGCATTTATACCAGAAACCCCGAGAAATTCTCTATCAGACCTTTCTTCAGTAATTTCGCGAATCCGTCTTATCTGATTAAGAATATCTTCAATGCTAATTATTTCATCAGGTCTTGATAAGTCAGTTTTAATTATATGAAAATAATACAATAATGGTCCTGTTAACGCACTTTCGACTTGTTCAGTTAATTGAGATATATTTGGTAAGCCCAAAGCACAGGAGGTACCGGCCCCCATAAAAAAACCAATATTTTTAGCGTAGGATAGTTGACTTTTTAGCTCACGAATTTCTTTGAGTAGATTTATTTCTTCCATATTTTTAATTCCCTATCATAATTTGTTATTGTATGACCTGATCTCTGCTTAGAATAGTTTGTTTTAAATCATGGTTAATATTATCTTTCTGATGATTTTTGATTATTTTCCGATTTTTTTAACCGAAAATAAGTAGCCCGAGAAACCCCAGTCTTTTCTAGGATTATTTTTTCTGATTGCTTCTGATTGATTAATTGCCTGACAAGTGCTGCTTTCGAGTGCGGTTTCCGTCCAAATTTGACACCGGATGCCATAGCGAAAATTCTGCCATCATTAGTGCGTTCCAGAAGACGTTCTCGTTCTGCTTCTGCAACAGCTGCCAAAATTTGAATCACCATTTTCCCCATAGTTCCTTCTGTACTTAGTCCGTTCTCCAGAAAACGAATGGCTATTCCCTTTTTATAGCAAGCATCAACAATGTGGATCATGTCTGCGGTATTGCGACCAAGCCGATCCATTTTGGTACAAATAATGATGTCATCCTTTTCTGCACGGGCAAGTAGCCGTTGTAACCCTTCACGCTCATCCGTGGCTCCTGACATCATATCAGTAAAAATCCGGTCATCTCTGACACCTACAGATTTCAGCTCCATAATCTGTACCGTCAGTTTCTGATGGCTGGTTGATACTCTTGCATATCCCAGTAATGCCATATTGGTCTCACAAATCGATATTGATACTGCGTAGTATCATAAAGTATAAATCGCGATTTTTGATACTCATGTTTGAAGTCGTTTTGAGTGGTCTCAAAACTTATAACATTTGAGATAGTTAAAAATAGACCTAAGTCATAGTTACGCAAGGAGTGCTGGATGCCTATCGATTTTTTGACTGAAGAGCAGAAGCAAAATTATGGATGTTATGCGGCAGAGCCGAACGAGGTACAACTGGCCCGTTATTTTATTCTGGACGAAAATGACCTGACATTCATCGCACAAAGGCGCGGGGACCAAAACCGTCTTGGCATAGCCCTTCAACTAACATCAGTCCGATTTTTAGGCGCGTTCCTGTCTGATTTGACTCTGATTCCGCAAAATGTACAAACCTTTGTTGCCACGCAACTTTCAATCAGTCGGACTGACATTCTGGCTGAATACGCAAAACGCGAACCAACCCGCTGGGAGCATTACGCTCAAATCAAAAAATATTATTACTATCATGATTTCGGGGAGTTTCCGTGGACCTTCAGATTGAACCGGTTGCTGTATACCCGAGCTTGGATTAGCAACGAACGCCCCAGCCTGATGTTCGATTTCGCCACCGCATGGCTGGTACAGCATAAAATTTTATTACCAGGAGCCACAACACTCTCCAGAGTGATCACCGAAATCCGTGAACGAGCAGCTCACCGTCTTTGGCAAAGATTACTGGCATTGCCTAATGATGAACAGAAACAACAACTGGATGAATTACTGAGCTTTAGCGAAGGCCAGAGAGTATCCATGTTCGAGCAACTGAAAAAAGGCCCGGTGACAATCAGTAGTCCTGCGTTTAATGATGCACTTGATCGTTATAATAAATTGCACCAACTGGGTTTTCAGCAACTCGATTTTACAGGCCTTCCACCGGCTCAGCTAAAAAGTCTTGCCCGCTATGCCAATGTTACCTCGGTAAAAAAGATAGCTCGTATACCCATGAAGAAACGTACAGCGATACTTATTGCCTTTGTTAAATCATTAGAGGTCATTGCGCTGGATGAAGCCATCGATGTTTTGGATATGCTAATCACTAATATTGCCGGAGAGGCTAAAAAAGCAGGGCAAAAGAAGCGGTTGAGGACGCTGAAGGACTTGGACCGCTCTTCGTTGATACTGGCAAAAGCCTGCGCACTCTTGCTGGATGAGGTAACTGATGATGCGCACCTCCGAAAATCGATTTTTTCCTGTATTCCCAAAGAAAGACTGGCTGAGTCGGTAAAAATGGTCAACGAGTTGGCCCGACCGGCAGACAATAATTTCCACGATGAAATGATTGAACAATATGGACGAGTTCGCCGTTTTCTGCCCAGAGTGCTCAGGGAATTAACTTTTCTGGCCGCCCCGGCGGGAGAACATACTCTGGCAGCTTTTAACTATTTATCGTCGCTAGGCACTTCAAAAAAGCACATCCTTGACGATGCCCCGAAAAATATTATTACTGGTGCCTGGAAGCGTCTGGTTTTTGACGAAGAAGGCCGAGTAAGACGGCCTGGCTATTCACTATGCCTGCTGGAGCGGTTTCAGGATGCATTAAGGCGGCGGGATATTTATCTTGAGAATAGCGATCGTTGGGGAGACCCACGGTCAAAGCTATTACAAGGGACAGAATGGCAAGCTCAACGCATCCCTGTCTGTCGAGCATTAGGTCACCCAGTCAATGCTCGGCAGGCAACAGAAAAGCTTGCTCAGCAGTTAGATTTTGCCTGGAAAACAGTAGCTGATGGTTTTGATGATAATGCGTCAGTCCATATAGAACACGGAGGAAAATATCCTACGTTGACTATCAGCAGCCTTGAGAAACTGGATGAATCACCAAGTCTGATAGCTCTCAACAGGCAAGTCAGGCGTCTTTTACCTTTGGTGGATCTGACGGAGCTATTACTGGAAATCAATGCCCATACAGGATTTGCCGAAGAATTTACCCATGTCAGCGAGTCGAATGCGCGAGCGAAAGATCTGCATATCAGCATTTGTGCTGTATTACTGGCAGAAGCCTGCAACATTGGCTTTGAACCATTAATTAAGCACAATATTCCATCATTAACCCGGCATCGTCTTAGCTGGGTGAAACAAAATTATTTTCGGGCCGAAACGCTTATCAAAGCTAATGCTCGCCTGGTTGATTACCAGGCTACGCTCAGTCTGGCTCAGCGATGGGGTGGAGGAGAAGTCGCTTCTGCTGATGGTATGCGTTTTGTTACGCCAGTTAAAACGATTAACGCCGGCCCCAATAGAAAGTACTTTGGCTCCAATCGTGGAATTACCTGGTACAACTTTATCTCCGATCAGTTTTCTGGTTTTCACGGCATTGTTGTACCGGGTACGTTGAGAGACTCAATCTTTGTTCTGGAGGGGTTACTTGAACAGCAAACGGGGTTGAATCCACAAGAAATTATGACTGACACAGCAGGTGCCAGCGATTTGATATTCGGTCTGTTCTGGCTTTTGGGATACCAGTTTTCCCCGCGTCTGGCGGATGCCGGAGAGGCTGTTTTCTGGCGTGTGGATAAAAATGCGGATTACGGCCCTCTCGATGACCTGGCCCGTGGTTGCATTAATCTGGCACTGATTGAGGCGAACTGGGACGATATGATGCGGATTGCGGGTTCTCTTAAATTGGGAACTGTACAAGCATCGGAGCTAATCCGCAGTTTATTGAAGAGTACGCGCCCGTCCAGTCTGGCACAGGCCATCATTGAAGCGGGGCGAATAAATAAAACGCTTTACCTGCTGAATTATATTGATGATGAAGATTATCGTCGTCGAATACTAACGCAACTAAACCGGGGGGAAGGGAGACACAGTGTGGCTCGCGCCATTTGTCATGGTCAACGTGGCGAAATCAGAAAACGCTATCGCGAAGGGCAAGAGGATCAACTGGGATCATTGGGGCTGGTAACAAATGCTGCTGTTTTATGGAATACGCTGTATATGCAGGAAGCCCTTGGACATATTAATACCGATAGTCAGCCTGGTGAAATTAATGAAGACGATATATCCAGATTATCGCCATTGATGCATGGCCATATCAATATGTTAGGGCATTACTCATTCACCTTGTCTGAAAAGGTGATGAAGGGTGAGCTAAGGCCGTTGAATCAACAGGTTAACGAATATATAGACGCTTAGCGTAGGTTTTCGCCCCATTGGCCCTCAAACCCCTATTACTGCGGTTACGGAAAGAGAGCTGGTAGCGTTCCCCTTCTTTGGCACTCAGGGCGTATTCGCCGTTACTCCGCTGTTTGATTGCCATATTACGACCGCTGTCATCCTGAATATTCATTTTTACCGATGGTACTAAAGTCAGATCGGTTCGATTTTGGCCAGTGACTTTTGAAGCAGTATAATAAATTTCAACCAGGCTCTCTGGTGTATTACGTAAACGGGTAGCTTCAACGCTAACCACGTTTGAGTTAACATTCTCCCCCCATTTAGTACCAAGATTCTGAGAGAGTTTAGCCGCCGGTGCACTGTCTTCCATGGCCGGTGATTCAGAGGAAACCTGTTGTTGGCTACTGCATCCAGCAAGGATCATAACCAGACCAAAAATTAAGGCGATATTACGTTTGAGATTGATTTTCATGCCAGCTCCTGCCTGTGGTTTTCGTTCCTGTAAGATGATAAATCAAATTGGATATCCGTTGTGTGATAGCAACAAACTGGTTGTTGTTTAATCATTATTCATTAATGCTATTTGTTTTTCCAGTTTGATAGCCAACTGGAACGGCTTTTATAACATTGCTGGTTAACTAATTTGTCGGTTGTAATACCACCTTAATATCTGCCGGAATTGCATAATACGGAGCGGAAGTGACGATAAGTTCAACACCTGTTTCAGCATACTGTTGGATATTGTCCCGGTTTACACCACCGGCAACGGAAATCAGGCAATGTGGTGCTATTTGATGCGATAAGGCAATCAATTCCGTTATTTGTGGTGGTGAGAATTTATCCAATTGCAAAATATCAGGCTGTGCCTGTAGCGCTAACAGGGCTTCTTCCATGGTGTCGGCTTCAACGATGATCTTCTTTTCTGGTGCATCGGTGCGAAGCAATGAGACTTGATGGTGCCAGTTATCAGATTGAGCAAAAAAGTGCCGATGATTGGCAAACATCAGCACCGTTTCAGCCGTGCCTCCCCGGTGAATGATTCCGCCACCATCAATGACTGCCGGAATAGCCAAAAACTTAGTTCCGGGAATACTCTTTCGGGTACAGGCGATGCGAATAGCCGGATTGATTTTTTTTGCGGCCTCAACCATTTCTGCCATATAGCCAGCTACGCCACAACTCCACTCTAAAACGTTTTGAGTGACCTTCCATCCCTGATGGAGTGCCGCAGCCGATCCTGTTGCAGTAAGTAATACATCGCCGGCCAGAGCATCATGACCATCCTGAGCGTTAAGTGTCACATTAAGAGATAGTTTGGTTAACAAGCGAGAAGCCACCGTCAAACCGCTAATCCGCCCAGACTGTCGACGGATAAACACCATGTTTCCAGGATGCTGTCCAATTCCTAATGCGCGAGTGGTCAAATCTCCGTGTTGAATATCATCAGACAACAATTGATCTATTTGGCTATCAGCAATGTAAAACATAAGGTTAGCTCCGCCCCTGATTTTTATCCCATGAAATAAATGCCCAACCGCGCAGCGGCGAGATTAATGGTTCGGGCCCATTTTTACCCTGTTGATAGTATTTATGTAGGTTGTCGCGTTCCCGATCGGTTAATTCCCCTAGCGACCAGCTAACGGTTTTCTCAAACTCTTCGTAACTGTCTGTTCTGGCCTGACAGTTACGGCTATAGATGTAGTCCAGACGCGGATTAATACCCATCTGACACAAAATATTTAATGGATAGATATAGTTAGGCAAACCGGTATTTTCTCTACCCAATGCGCGTAAAATTCGAATATCCATGAAATGAGGATCAATAGGATGGGTGGTATAAACCCGCATTAGTGCTTTATCGTGAAGTTTTTTTAGTGCGGCACCCATATCAGCAACCAATGTGGAACGTGAGGCAACCACAATATCGCTTGGCGGAATGTCATCCCAGTTATCATCCCATGCTCGTTGAAACAAAGTTACGTTATCCAATTCCATCACGTTGGCCCGGCGTTCGGCAACTTCCAGCATTCCGGCACTGTAGTCCAGCCCGTAAACGTGCTCGAGCTTATTTGCAGCCTGCAGGCAAATGGTACCGGGACCACAACCAATATCCAGCAATGTTTTTGCCCCCGTTAAATCCATCATCGATAAAAATTTTTTCAGATACTCATCTTCAGGATTAGCACAGCTTTCAGCCATTTTTTCTGCTTTAGCATCCCAACTGCTGGCAGGTTTGGTTACCCTTCCTGCTTTGGCCATATGGTTTTTATACAGAGAGGAAAAATCAATATCGCTAATAATCATGGTTTCAACCTTATTAACTTTTATTCTAAGTTTGACAAGAAGATGCTTTCCTTATGGGAAGGCTCTCTCATCACTATATATCATTTTATATAACGATTTGGAGGATATTTAGGAGGCGATGATAAGAGAAGTTGGAAAATACGTTTATAACGGAGCTTATTCTCTCGGG
This sequence comes from Limnobaculum zhutongyuii, assembly GCF_004295645.1. Lineage (NCBI taxonomy): Bacteria > Pseudomonadati > Pseudomonadota > Gammaproteobacteria > Enterobacterales > Budviciaceae > Limnobaculum > Limnobaculum zhutongyuii. Next base: position 1,831,547 of record NZ_CP034752.1, on the reverse strand, counting down.
TTTTAAAACAAAAAAACTCGTTGGTCAAACGAGTTTTTATGGGACCAAGGTTACACAAAGTAATTTTGATGTGATTGATAATCACATATGACAATTGTTCAGTTATCGCATACGCCAGGCTCTGCAAGATGAACATCTGCTTTAGTTATTACCCTTTTCCCTTCTTCTTCACTGGATACACTAAGTTTGGCTCCGCCGACGAAAACTCCCATTCTTATATGTTGTCTGATGAAGTAATTTTTTCCAGGTTCTGTGAAGATAGATAAGTCGTTAGGAGAAAATTCTGATTCAGTTGAAATCTTATGAGTCTGATTACCGGCTACCAAAGTATAGAAAAAAGTTTTATCTGCGGTTTCACCAACGCACTTGTCATCAACATAGATATCTTTTTTTAGTGCCTTACCGGTAAAGCTATCGCGGTATATATACAAAGCAGATTGGTTTTCTTGTGGAACTGGAAAACTTTTAGTTATGGCTGACTCCTGATCGTTTGCCAGAGGTACCGTACTGTTACATCCACTGAGTAGCAAGATACTTAAAAGGGAAACAGACAGAAGTAAACTTTTAATATTCATCAAAACAGATCCTTTTATATAAAAATAAAATCATCAAAATAATGTGGAACTTAACTTACTGGTGTCTTACCAGCTTATCGTTTTAAGCTTGCTAACCAAGGATACAAGAGTACCACCGATCATTATCTTATATTTTTGATTCATCTAATTTTATTATTAAATTCAGTTTGTTATATCATCTTTCTTATTAAAAAATTCACAAAATCGGATCCATTTGGCGTTTTTAACACGCTTTATACAGTAAAGTATTTGTTCAAATTTTACTGACATACGGTCTAACCACCTACCGAAGAGGAAACCCAATGAAATATAACCCAACAGTTTGGTTTAAAATTTATGTTTCAGATATGGAGAGAGCCGTTAGTTTTTATCAGTCGCTATTAGATATTGAATTAACAAAGCTGTCTGATACCGATACTGAGTATTTTATGTTTCCTTATCAGGAAGGTATTGAAGGTTCCGGTGGCGCGCTGGTTAAGAGTAATGAAGGTACTCCGGGAAGCACAGGACCTCGCATTTATCTCGCCTGTTCCGACTGCGCCATACAAGTGAGTAAAGTGGAAGCTATTGGTGGACGGGTGATTTCACCAAAGCAATCCATTGGCGAGTTTGGCTTCTGCGCCACCATTGAAGATACTGAAGGCAATGTGATTGGATTGCACAGTATGCAATAAAGACCCGTTGCAGCGGCAAATACTCTCTGACAATGGTATTCGCCGCTGTAATTTATCTGACACTAATATGTCTGATACCGCTTCGATGCCAGTCGAGATGAAGTAATCGCCCTTTTCGATCAAAAATTAACCATCCATCATCCAGCATTCGAATATTGGGTGTGCTATCTTCTGACCAATGAATTGATGCACACATCTGCGTTTGATTTTTACTGTACAAATTGATCTCTTGCCCTTGCTCATCAGGTGCAAAAATCAACATGGTACATACACCTAAATGAATCTGTAAATCTCGTCCCTGTTTTTCCATCATATCATCCGGTAATGCAATACGGTTAGTGGTACCACGATAGCCACTCTTATTACTGTGCAGACACAGTACTAAACCATTTTGTTGATCCCTGACGAATTCACTACAAAAAATAGCGGAGCTATGGGAGTCGATACCTATCCAGGTGCTATTTTCAAACAGGCTGATATTATCGCGCGCTGTCAATCGACGTTCTGGTAAAGAATATCGCCAGAATTCAGGTTCCTTAGCCATTATCAACCACTGTTCTTCTTTCAACGTGGTATTCACAGCTGTTACGTTACCGGGAAGATCGTTAACTTGCCAAAGCGTACCCATATTTCGTTCAACATCAACTACCCGAATATGGTTACCTTCGGCAATACTCCAAATAATTCCGTCGAACTGTTGTGCATAAACATCCATTTTGACCATACCGAGTTCTGTTACGGTATGAAGAACTAAATCGAGTTTATTAACCAGCCAGATCTCATCTCTGCGAGTTAAAACTAAAGCGACCTGACGGCTATGAGCTAATACAATTCGATAAGCAGGAACAGAATAACGCGATACGATCTGACCCGTTGAATTAACTATCGCAGCCCCTGCTTCGCCTAAGGCAACCAAATAGCGTTGGTCCAGCAATACCGCCGCATCATAAATTTCATGTAACCCAGGTTCGGGTGCGATGATATCTATTACTTTTTTTTGCTGTTCAAAACTTTTAAGTTCCGGTGAAGGGAATTTACCCTGAGGCAAATCGTTTTTCAGTACCTTATCGTCACTTAGCGCAATCAGTTTTGTAATCTCATTTCCGGTCAACTGAGCATGCCCGCTAAACTGATCGGATATCATGGTTCTGACCAGTCCTTTAGCCAGCCCACGACTTGCCGGAGTATGTTGTTGAACCGCCAGTAATTCGGCGGCTAATGCTGCCCGGTCCTGATAGCGATCCGCTGTGTGAATGAGCTTGGAAAGGTAGGATTGATAGATATCTAAAGTATCCGGCAATAATAATGACCGTTTTACTAAGGCTCGGGCGGCTAACTGCCCACCGGCAGATTCTGCATTTAATAACCATTGCTGCGCCTGATGTTGTTCTTCAGCTAAACGCCAAACCGCATCAACGGCGTCAAGCCACTTGCCCTGTTTCGCCAGCGATTGTGCCCACTCGACTCTTAAACGTTTAGCCGCATCCGGCCAGTTAGGTTCTAACAACAGTACCGCACTGGCAAATCCATTTTCCAGTCGGGCAATCGTAACGGCGGTTTGCCAGTCACCGCTACAACAATAGAGCCGAATAATTTGTGCGGTTGGAAAACGCCATGAACGCGCAAGTTCAGCCGCCTGCTGATAGCGCTGATGTTTTTCCAGATAATCTAATGCCTCTTGCCGAACCTGTAGCAATTCGGCTAAGACGAATAGTGCTTCATCAATTCGTCCAGTCTGGTCGAGGCGGGTAAACTGCTGGCGATACAACTGCTGCAAATACTGCTGTAACTGACTGCTTATACCAACAAAGGCACCTGAACCAGAATATGATTGATTTACATTCAAATTCTGACGAGCCTGTAAGCGACCTAACATTTGCTGTTGTGAAACATCATCGCTCCCCAACGGCAACGCATGACGCAGCGCATTTTCAATATCGTCAGATTCAAACATCTCCATCATCCGGCGGATATAGTTCGCATGTTGTCTTCCCATGATTGAAGATAATCCACTGGTCATCGCTAATTTAGCCAACCAGCGCTGCCAATGGGAGACTTGCGATAATCCTTTCTGAGGATCGCTATCTGTGATTGCCGATGTGGTCTTTTTCGAGATTAATCCACTGATTAATTTAGACGCCAGCGAAGCCAGAGAACCCGATGAATTCACCGTTTTATTTGATTGCGCTCTTTTTTTTGCAGCTTGTAAAAATTGCTGTTGTTCATTACTGACAGGAGGAATTTTATCTCCCAGCATAGTACGGACATCCTGGGTTTTTGCCAGTAATTCAGTTTGATTCAGAGTCAGAGCGTCGTAACAATCGTATGTATCCTGAAAATCGTACCCTGCAATGTCTATCCAATTGGAAAGCGAGACTTTTTCTGCATTTGAAAAATGCATCGCCTCAACCTGACCGCTACGAACCAGCCATACATCAGCGGGTGGTAATGTAGCAATTTCAATCGTCTCCAGCGGTGCAGAACAGTAAGTTCTCCCCAGACGAATCATTGGCCATCCGACAATTTTTTCGCAGTACAAGCGGCGAGCATCGCGATAACATAGCAGGTCACCCTGCTCAAAACGGTATATCTGAGCCTCTTTTTGCCAGTGTTTTAATATCAACATCAGACGATGTTGTTGATTAAACCAGTCAGCGGGAAACCAAAGCGCTACAATATCTTGTTCACCGGTTAATTGTGGGTGACGAATTGCTGAACTGGGTAAATTACTCATCATTTCCTCCACCAATGCGCTGAGAAAAAAGCCGTAGCGTATTCTCATGCACTGAATAAACGATGAGTTCTTTTGCTTCTGTAAGTAAGGCTAATAAACCAGATACCGGACAAAAGGTCTTTCTGACTATTTTGGAGGTTGGTGTGGTATACAGCTTTTCAAGCTGCCCATCAAAATAACGACCAATACTCCGTTTATTTAGATTAATTAGCAGCAAGTTTGCAATAGCATCTTTATCTGGCGTCACGGATGAATAGTAAAGACCAATTGCTTTCCATCCTTCAGGTAAACTGACATCCACCGTTAGATCGTTAATTGAAAGGTTATGAATACGCCAAACCTCAGAGGTATCAGACTTCATTTGTATGGCACATGGATAACCAAGATGATGCCTGCGCTGAAAGGCAAACATCACACTGGTATTTTCCGGTGCCGTATAACCAAGAGAATAGTAATGGCTGACGTTTCGTAGATCGGTTACAACCTGATGTAATACGTTGTTACGGTAACAAATATAGGCAAGCGCATTGTCTCCCATCCGGGCGATTCCCAATACTCCTGTCATAATTAATCTCATAGAATCAGCGCTGGATGAAAACAGTACTAATTGATGCCCTCTGTCTAATACATACATCGCCGCCGACTGCCCATCGGTCAGATAAGCTGAAGGCTGCAGGTTTGCTCTTGCCACTGTAGTTTGGAAATCACGATGTTCCGGCTTTTGAAATGAAGATAGTTTGTTGGTTTGCCAAAACGTTAATGTATCCCCCTGACTCAGCAAGGCTCCAGCCATTTTTCCCTGACAATGCATGGCTAATATCTGCCACCCCGACGGCATATGTTGCCGAACCGGCTTAGACGCCTGTTTAACAATATTTGAGTCATTTAACCGTGGAACTTTAAATAGCACCACACCCGGCTCATCTAACAATGTGACGCCCACACAGCTACCGTGAGAGGAGATAATCGGAGGAAACATCAGGGAAAGTCGATGGTTCTGATTGCTCTGGTGAGAAACCATAACCTGGAACTGTCCTCTAATCAGCTGTCTGGCAATATTTGTTGCGGGTAACGGAAGCGTTATTCGACGACAATGACTACCATCCCGTAACTGAACCTCCAGCGTCTCACTATCCTGAGTTGGCTGAACTATCACCCGATGAGATATCTCTTTACCGGGCCATAAATCGATGGAGGCGTCACCACCCACCAACCAGCGTTCTCCCATACTGTCGTGATAATCCTGCAGCTTCAGTTGCCACTGGCAAATATGCTCAGCATTGACCGGATAGTAAGTTCGCGTTTTTAATAGTTGCTGTAAATGTTCAGGACTGGAAAATTCATACAGTTCAGTGCTGTGTTGCAGAACACCCCAACGTAGTCTGGCTCCAACCTGCTCTGCCCGACGGGCTAATAAAATCAGCATTGCTATATGAACTAAACGACAACTACCCAGTTGAAGCGGCCCACTGTCAAATAACACAATAATCAGACTTTGAGCCTGTTTGGCCCGATAATGAGGAGCAAGAAACAGATGTTCAGTGCTAGCCGCTCTGCGCAAAAACTCATCAGGTAGCTCATCTGCTAACAACCATTCGCTTAGTAATAATCGCTCATAGTCACCTTTGCGCTGAATATTACCCAGCCCATCCGGCTCCGGTTCTCCGCCCTGTTTTCCCCTCTGACAGGTCCCAATAGAGGATTAAGGCGGCGTAAAAACTCGGCGATACCTGGATATATCTCCGGAGCAAACCAGGTTAACCAGGAATGCCATGGTCGCAATGCTTCCGGTAGCGGTTGTACTGGTTGTTTTAGCAACTCGATGGTTGGCGTTGTCCCTGCCATGATTAAGCTTCTTCCCAATATTTTTCAATGCGATCCAACAGTGCCGGACTGACGGGTAATTGCTTATCCAGAGGAATAATGACTTTAGGCTGATGCCATAACAGATAAGGCACTCGCAGGTAGCGTTGTTTTAACGCCTGAGCAATAAGTTCCGTTGGTAGTGAGGGTTGCCAGCGTGTCGGTAACCATAAACTGGGTGCAAATGTATCCGGTGCGGCATATTCGATACCATCAATCCAGGGTAACAGTGCTGTTTTCCCCGTCACGATAAGAACATCGCGATTTGCCGTCACATGCAGTCTGGCTTGATGCTCTGAAGGCATCTGGCGTAAGCAGGCTAATAGTTGAGGTGCAATGATGCCAAACCCAACCGCCGCCTGTGGTTCAACCTCTGACATGCTTTGTCGCCAGTGCCAATCAAGAAGAGATGATAAATTCATATCAGATGGCTTAACTGCACGGCCAGTTGGGTACGTAAATCAGCCAGCTCAACGGGAATATTCTCTGTTGAGAAGTTAGCATCAATCTCTCTCAGCAGGCTTTCTACATTTTGTTTAGAAGAGTCCTGGCCCTTAATCAGTGTTTCGGCTTGTTCAATTAAACGACTTACGCGAGAAAGTGGCTGTAATGTCGCCTCTTCCACCACGCTAAACAGATAGCCATTAGATGAGACAGCCAGTTGATCCCGTAAAGCTTCTCGCCCGTTTTGCTGCATCTCTTGCGTTGGTAATACATACAATAGTGGCCATAAATCGGCATCCGTCGCTTCCAGTCTGCCACTGAGCAAGGTTGCCGCGGCAATCAGACGCTGGGCCCTGACGATACGCCGATCGGAAAGCAAAATACCCGCCTGACGTAAAGTTCGTATTGCTGCGGCTAATGCCGGGCGGATACCATCCAGTGATACTTGCTTCATCATTTGATGAAGTCTGTCTAGTTGTTCAGTATCAACCAGTGACTCAATCTGACGAAGTTCGGATTGCCAGCCTCCGGCTAACATTGCTTCTAACTGATGATCGGGAACTGCCTCAATAAACAGATGAAGTAAAAAGCGGTCGGCAAATGCAGCCAGACTCTCATCATCCGGTAAACTGTTAGCGGCACCAACACAGACTTTTAATGGACATTGGATATCCGTATGACCACGCCGAAAGCGACGTTCATTCAGAATACCTAATAAGGTATTAAGAATAGCGGTTGAACCTAAAAAGACTTCATCCAGAAAAACGATATCCGCTTCAGGAAGCATACCCGTTACGTCAGTTTCAACGGTACCTTCCCTGAGTTTTTTTAGATCAACTGCGCCAAATAATTCAGACGGTTCAGTAAATCGCCCCAATAAATACTCAAAGTAGTTTCCTCCCATGGCCTGAGAGACGCGGCGTACGACGGCACTTTTTGCCGTTCCGGGAGGGCCAATGACCAATAGATGCTCTCTGGCAACGGCGGCTAAAACCATCAGTTCAGCCAGTTGCTCCCGTCCGATTAATCCTTCTGTCGCAGAATGGATGGCTTCCCGAATTTTTGCCGTAATCTGTTTTAATTCAACGACCATAATATTTATGTCCTTATAATATGATGGTTGATTCTAACCGATCTGATTATCTCGCTATAATTTTTTTATTTCCATAATTGCCTGTTTATGGCATTTACCCGCAGAAACAAAAAAAAAGGAGGAAACCCTCCTTTTTTCATGTTGATTACTTATAAATAATAGCTACACCATTCAATTTATCATCACCACCGGCGGAGATAATTTTATAGGAGGTGGCACCTGCTTCATCGGCTTTTTTGGCTAACTGTCTTTCCAACTGATCGAGGGTACTGGCACCAGACACAGAAACGCTGCCCACTTTATTTAGACCATTACCAGAACTGACCTGATTTGCCGCAAATGCACTTACAGAGAAGGCTCCCGCCATTAATGCTGCTAATACTAATTTAGTTACTTTCATTTAATTACACCTCGTAAAATATTAGAAAAAGTACTGCTTTCGGGATGTATTCTACGGGGGGATATCTGACCTGAGCATGACCGATAAATGACAATTTTGTCATCTGACAAAAATATACATTTCTTTATAAAATATGGAGATAGTAAAGCACTGCCCCATCAATATGCATGACATCGACGGGGCCTGAAATTAACAATGTTGGTTAATCTCTATTTAAAGTGAAATATAAATAATCAACTTAATACAAAGTGCTTAATCTTACTGGCGTAAGCTAATGGCAATACGATTAAACGCATTCATTAAACCAATTGCTAACGTTAAATCAGATATTTCATTATCGGTGAAATGCTGCTGTAACCGTTGATAAAGTTCATCAGAACTGTTTTCAACCGAGATATGAGTTAAACCTTCAGCCCATTGCAACGCAACCTTCTCTTTTTCATTAAAGGCTGACGATATTTGCCATCCTGCCAGCGTGTCGATTTTATCGTTAGAGACATTCAGTTTACGCAGTTCATCGGTATGCATTTTCAAGCAAAAAGCGCAGCCATTAATTTGAGAAATGCGTAAATCGAGCAACGCAATCAGTTCAGGACCCACTGAACTGCTATGCAGCGCTTGTTTACAGGCAATCAGACCCTGATATGCCTGAGGGGAAAGTTTAGGATAAGAAAGACGTAACTGAGACATAATGTTCTCCATGGTGATATTTGATGACTAGTTTTGTCTAAATATGCCCTACAATAAAGAGCCATAAATTAACTTTTTTTATAGGCCATATGAATCGTTTTTTAACTGACATCAACTTCTCTACCCAATTGCCTGTTTATCAGCAGCTATGCTGGCATATAAAACAGGCGATTTTTGATGGGCAGCTAAAATCCGGCCAGCGAATTCCATCAACCAGAAATCTGGCAAATCAACTGAATATCGCCAGAGGTACGGTGGAAAAAGCCTATGGCATACTGGCAGATGAAGGATTGCTGATGACCAATCAGCAACACGGTACTTTTGTCGCTAATATTCCATTAGCCATTCAGCCAGCGCAAAACGTACAACATCATCATTTAAGTTCGGATTTGAAGGTCAGCGATCGCCTGCTGCCTTTTCAGCTGGGAGTACCTGCGGTCGATGCTTTTCCTTTAGCTAAATGGAACCGGCTGCTGGGCCATATTAGTCGAACCATCAGAAACTCACTGTTGGCCTACCCGGATCCGCAAGGTGAGATGCCATTGCGTGAGGCTATTGCCAGCTATTTAAGAATCTCACGCGGTATTGATTGTCATCAGAACCAAATCTTTATTACCGCAGGATACAGCTCGGCTATTCGCTTAATTACATCGGTTATTCTATCTGCCAATGATAAAATAGCCCTTGAAAACCCTGGTTTTCCTCAGTCTCGTACCCTGCTGTCAAATCTTGGTTATCAAACCATTCCTGTAGAGGTTGATAGTAACGGTCTTAATCCCGAGTTTCTCAGTCCTGATATTGCTAAAGCCGTTTTATTAACCCCTGCTCATCAGAGCCCGTTAGGCGTGACGTTAACGCTGGAACGCAGAATTAAGCTCATCGACTGGGCCACACAAAATAGCCATTGGCTGATTGAAGATGACTATGACGGCGAGTATCGCTATACCGGCTACCCTTTACCTGCATTGAAAAGTCTGGATACCCAGCAGCGCGTTTTTTATGTTGGATCATTCAGTAAGGTATTGTTTCCGGCTCTCAGACTGGCCTATTTCGTCGTTCCTGAGTCCCAAATTGAAGCCTTCAGTCAGTATTTCAAATTCCAGCCCTGTTTATGCCCGGTATTAACTCAATTGACCGTGGCTAAATTTATGAACGATGGGCACTTTTTTCGCCATTTAAAAAAGATGCGGCAGTTGTATGCCAAACGACGTGAGCTGTTAGCCAATACTCTGGAAAAAAACTGTCCATTGGTCTCTAAAATTGAATGTCATCAGGGAGGTATGAATATTATTGCTCATCTGCCATCTTCTCTTAATGATAAAAAAATATCGATCAACGCCAGACAACATCACTTAGCCGTTGAAGCACTGAGTGATGGATATGCGATAGAAACAGCGCCAGAGAAAAGGCAAAATGGATTACTGCTGGGGTTTACCAATATTGATAACAGAGAAAAAGCGGAACAGATTTGTTGTGCGCTACATAAGGTAATTAATGATGAATCTGGACTGTTATGAGAAAAGGCTCCCTTAATACCGGGAGCCTTGATATCAATTATGCAGTCAGGGATTCCATAAGAACCTGCACTAGTTGACCGCCTTGCGGGGTAGCCCAACTGCCTGCCAGTTCAGCAATCAACTGATTGGTCGTCGTTAACGTGACGCCATTCTTCTCCATGCGTCGCAGCGCAATATCATCTGCCATTCGGGTTGGTGAAGCCCCCGCATCAGCAACTACCTGAACGTCAAAACCGTCTCTGACTAAGCTCAATGCAGGATAAACTGTACATACGTCATTGGTTACGCCCGCAATAATCATCTTTTTACGACCGCTGGCTTTTACCGCCGCCGCAAAATTCTCATCATCCATAGCATTAACCATCCCCTGACGTTTTATCCGGGTTGCAAACGCTTGGGGTAAAATGGCTTCCAGCTCACGCAATAATGGCCCCTGAGCCTGCTCTTCCATACTGGAAGTTAATACCACGGGCAACTTCAAAATATTGGCGGACTTAGCCAGCATCAAAGCGTTACGTTTCACCTCTTCAAATGGTGAAGATTTTGCCCAGCTCATGGTGCCAATTTGATGGTCGATCAGCAATAAAACGGCATTATCGGCATTAAAATTTTGATAACTCATGATTGTCTCCCGAATGCTTTTAGATTGCGTTCAGTACAGGATAATCGGTATATCCCTGTGCGCTACCACCAAAAAAGGTATTACGATCCGCTTCATTCATCGGTGCGTTCGACTTTAACCGTTCAACAAAATCCGGATTGGCCAATACCATCTGACCATAAGCCTCCAGTTCCGCCAGACCGGATTGCACATCGCTACCCATTTTCTCCCGGGGCTGTCCGGGGCGATTAACAATAAGAGTTTGCGCCCAGCGTTCACGTATCTCTTTCAGCAAGGGTTCATTGCCCTGCTCCATAATATGCAGATAGGCCAGACCTAATTTATTCAACTCAGCAACCAGATAACGATAAAGCGCAGGTCCTTCTTCACCTTCATCAATACCCCATATCGTGATGCCTGGAGATAGACGGATAGCCGTTCTGTCAGCACCAATCTCTTCCGCTACCGCAGCGGCTACTTCTAATGCAAAGCGAGCCCGATTCTCTATTGAACCGCCATATTCATCAGTGCGGGTATTGGCGCTTGGCGCTAAAAACTGTTGGATCAGATAGGCATTGGCACCATGAATCTCTACGCCATCTGCCCCGGCTTCAATGGCACGGCGTGCCGCAAAACGAAAATCGGCCATGGTCTGGCGTACCTCTTCAGTACTCAATGCCCTGGGTTCCGGAATATCCTGCATGCCTTTAACGGTAAACATTAGCGTTGCTGGCGCAATGGACGAAGGTGCAACCCCCTGACGATGGTGAGGCGTATTATCAGGGTGTGACATACGTCCGGCATGCATCAATTGAATAAAGATATGCCCACCCTGGTTATGTACGGCGGTGGTTATTTTGCGCCAGCCAGCAACATGTGCATCAGTATAGATTCCCGGTGTCATCAAATAACCTTGTCCGTCATCAGAGGGTTGAGTCCCTTCCGCAATAATGAGGCCAACAGTGGCGCGTTGCGCATAATATTCCGCCGCCAACTCGCCCGGAGTGCCATCGTATTGCGCTCTGCTTCGGGTCATTGGAGCCATAACCAAACGGTTTGATAAGGTATAACCACCAACCTGAACCGGAGTAAATAACTTATTCATGATCAATTCCTTGCGTATTGTCGGTATTGGCAACAGCGTCTCTGTGCCACCCGAAGGTTAATGTGTGCTCGGGACTATCATGGTTTAAAAACAAAATGGGATAAATAGGGTAAAATGGAAATCATTAATCCATTTATGGAACAATTGAAATGCTAAATGATATGGAACTGTTTGTTGAAGTGGTAAAAGTCATGAGTTTTCGCAGGGCGTCGGAAGCCACTGGCGTACCCAACTCAACGGTTTCACGGCGCATCAGCGCATTAGAAAAAGCCATCGGATTGAGGTTATTACACCGCACAACCCGAAAAATCGAACTAACGGAAGCGGGCCAAATTTATTATGACCGCTGTCGACGCATTGTAGAGGAAGCCAGGCTGGCGCATGAAGAGTTAGGTGATATTTTGGCACAGCCCAGCGGCCTGTTGCGCGCCTCTTTACCAGTAGATTTTGCCATTAACTATATGGTGCCGCTGTTGATTGAATTTGCTGAACAATACCCGGATATTCGGTTTGAATTTGACCTAACGCCTCGCAGAGTTGACCTGGTAGCCGAACCTTTTGATGTGGCTATTCGCATTGGGGAACAAAAAGATTCAAACCTGATCGCCCGACTATTAGCCAATCTGCCTGCTCATCTTTATGCTTCACCAACATATCTAGAAAAGCATGGCGCACCTTCTCACCCACAGGAACTTATTCAGCACCAATGTTTAGGTTTCCCCCGAAATGGCGTCTGGACGCTACATAATTTCGAGGCGGAAGAAAAAGTTGAAGTGAATGTGAGTGGCCGATTTATGCTGAATAACGTGGGAATGATCCGACGTCTTGCCGCCTTCGGTCAAGGGATTGTCCTGTTGCCACAGGAAGTGGTGACCGAAGATCTGGCGGAGGGTCACCTGTGTCGAATATTGCCACAGTGGCAGGGAGTGCCGGTTCCCGTCTATGCGTTGACAGAAACCCGACTGTTACCGGCCAAAACCCAACGTTTTATTGAGTTTTTGCGAGATCGGATGAGATAACTGATTAATGGTAATCGTTGCGAAACAGCGGGTTTTATAAAAACTATCGTCTTGATGGGTAGTTATCAATCCACTGCTTCAGTGAGCTTAAAATTTGGCTGAAATCCTCTTTTTGTAAAGCAAAAACCAGATTCCAATGCTCTTTTTCCCCAAATGGATTCTTCAGTGGAAAGTGTGGCTTTAATTCACAGTTAAGGGTAATCGCTATTCTGACTACATTATTCTTGTAAGAAAGGAAAGCCAGTTCCAGACAAGGCTCGGTAAAAGATAAATTCGCATATTCCGGTAATCGGTTTTCTGCCAGCGCGCTAAACCAATGATAAAGGCGATTAAGATCGCCCGTTTCTAACGCAGGATCAATTTTATCAAAATGTTCCGCGCCTTGTTTAACTGACACCCTTAACAAGCACCAGTTATCTGATCTCTCTGGGAATTGATAACCCGCAATATCAAGATCTAATTCAGTGCAACCATCAACACTTGTCAGTGAAATCAATTGATTATCTCCATTTGGTATAAACAATCACCGCATAAGCGGTAATCTTGCCAGCATATGTTTTAATGCTATTGCATCCCACGGCGTATGTTCTGCGATGGTGATACCTACTACATTTGATATGTTAGCCACATCTTCCAGCATGTTAACCAGAGTTTCCAGACGTAATTTGCCATGAGGGATTCCGGGAAGCGCAGTTTCACCTTCAGGAACCGGACGGGCAAAAAGCAACGATCTAAACCAATGAGGATCGAGCGCATCTAAATCTAAATGGACAACCAAATGCTTAGCGCCGGTGTTTTTAAACCAGTCAAGCAGGCCATCGGTGCTTTGAACCAACTCTTCTGCCGATATTAAAGGTAATTGCAGACGCTTCATCACTTCCATCTCATAAGGTTCGCCACCGGAGAACCCCGCATAAAGTACCCGGTTAGCCTGAAATGGTAACGCCACTTTTCCCACAAAATCGGCATCGCCTTCCCCTAACAAATTACCTAAAACCATGGCATGACCATGAGAAAAATGCTGTGGAATATTAAGATCCGGATGAGCATCAATCCATAACACTGCCACATCACCATCATAAAGCTGATTTAAATAGGCAAATGGCGCCAGACTCACCAGACAATCGCCCCCCAGCGTCACAATCCGTTTTGGCTGATGACGCTGAATAATCTGTTTTGCCGAATCTATCTGTTCAAGTAGTGCCTTGCGCGCAACCAGACCATTTTCAATAACCAGTGAATCATCGTGCAACACGTTCTCCGGCGGCGATACCGGAACGCTTTCCGTTATTCCATGATGTTCTGGTGCCAGCCAGGCAAGTAGTTGTGCTCCAAAGTGGTAAACCGCATTATTCCCGCCCTGCCACTGAGGCATCAGCAGGCGAAGTGTGGTATCTGACATGGCAAAATCTCCTGAGATAAAGACGTTATTTACTTAACGCTTTAGTCACTAATTTGTTGAATAAATCGATATGAACAGAAAAATCGAAATCAGGATCGATTGCCGTACGGGCTATCATTCCATCGACTAAGGCGTAGAGCCAAATGGAGGTGCCATCAGGGTCGATATCATCGGCTATTAATCCTTTCTTCATGGCCTGTTGTAACAGATGTTTAAACGCGGTTCGCATCCGACTGTCGTTGGCTTTAAATACGGTTCTTAACCGTTCGTTTCTTGCAGTTTCAGCCAGGATCTCGATCCATAATCGATGATCCATCGGATAACCCGGGTCAAAAATGCAGCTACTAATCACGCCAAGAATATTTCTCAATGGAGATTCAGAATCATCGAGATCATTCATTTTGGTAATGGCACCCGACATTTCATCTTCTACCAGTGTCGTAATAAAAGCCTCTTTATCTGGAAAGTAACGATAAAGGTTACCGGTACTCATCCCTACCGAGTTGGCCAACTCGGCCATCCCTGTGCCCCGAAACCCCTTTTCAGAAAAACATTTAGCCGCTGACTCAAGAAGTTGAATCTGTGTAGCGACTTTCTTTTGCTTGCGGGTGGTTGTCATAGTTATTCTCAGTAAACGATCATTTACTAAACTTAAACGATCCTGAATCTTAAAACAATAGTGAATGATCGTTTACTGAGTTTCTTCAACCATTGGTATTTAACATTCACTTGTTTATTAAATTGATTAGTTTATGTTTTCTTCCTATGTTGAATAGCAATGCAACTGTAATGAAAGGATCGCCTGATGAGCCATTTCCTGCCAATAGAACTAAAACATGCCAGCCGCTTACTTAACCACGGACCAACGGTACTCATTACCAGCTACGATCCGGAAAATGGTCATCGTAATGTGATGGCTGCCGCCTGGTCGATGCCGGTGGAATTTGAACCACCAAGAGTCGCTATTGTGGTGGATAAAAGTGCCTGGACCCGTGAACTGATTGAGAAAACCGGATCTTTTGGTATTTGTATTCCTACTGTCTCGATGGTCAATCTGACTTACGCCGTGGGTAGCGTATCGGGTCGCGATGAAGATAAATTTAACCGTTTCTCAATTATTGCTCATCAAGGCCCATCTATCGGCCTTCCGGTAATTGAATCTGGCTGTGCTGCCTGGATGGAGTGTCGGCTTTTAACCGAGTCTGGCGCTCAGGAAAAGTATGATACTTTTTTTGGTGAGGTGGTTTCGGCCGCTGCCGACCAGCGCGTTTTTATTAATGGTCACTGGAATCTTAATGAAAACAATGCAGATTTGCATACCCTACACCATCTGGGAGGAGGAAATTTCCTCACCGATGGTCGCCAGATTAAGACCCAATTTGTTTAAAAACGTAAATCAGGATTGCATTAGACCGACCGGTCTATTATAGTGAGTTTTATGAATCGACATCCAGAACATGATACGCGTGAACATCTCCTTGCTACCGGGGCTCAACTTTGTCTGAGTCGCGGCTTTACCGGCATGGGATTAAGCGAAATGCTGGCGAAAGCAGAAGTGCCTAAAGGCTCTTTTTACCACTATTTCCGGTCAAAAGAGGCATTTGGTGTCGCTATGCTCGATCGCCACTATGCGTTGTACAATCAGCGATTACAGCAGCATTTTTGTCAGGAAAATGCCAGTTGGCTTGAACTGATCGTCAACTGGTATCAACAGAGTCTGGACTATTTCAATCAGAATGGCAGTTCCCCCAATTGTCTGGTGGTAAAACTGTCTGCTGAAGTTTGTGACCTGTCAGAAGATATGCGTAACGCACTGGATAACGGAAGCGTTCAGGTTATCGCTCACCTTGCCAACGCGCTTGAAAAGGGACGATCTGAGAAATGTTTCGATTTTCCCGGCGAAGCCCGGATGCAGGCACAGGTGATGTACGCCCTTTGGCTTGGTGCCAGTTTGCAGGCAAAAATTTCACGTAGCTCGATACCGCTGGAATGCGCTATTGACCACGTAACCCGGCTTTTAGTGGAGCCTGTCTCCTGACAGGTTCTTTTATTTTTCTTATTTATAGACGACCGGTCTACTTGAGGATGTATCATGTCAGCAGATAAATTGTTTACCCCATTAAAAGTGGGTGCCATTACGGTGCCAAACCGCATTTTTATGGCTCCATTAACCCGTTTACGTAGCATTGAACCTGGCGATATCCCTACTCCACTCATGGGTGAATATTATCGTCAGCGCGCCAGCTCTGGTCTGATTATCAGTGAAGCAACCCAAATATCAGCGCAGGCTAAAGGCTATGCGGGAGCTCCGGGGTTACACAGCGCTGAACAGATCGCAGCCTGGAAAAAAATTACCAACGGCGTACATGCAGAAAATGGCCATATGGCCGTACAGTTCTGGCATACCGGACGTATTTCTCATAACAGTTTACAACCAGGCCAGCAGGCTCCGGTTGCCCCGTCCGCGATTAGTGCCGGAACCCGCACCTCTCTGCGTGATGAACAGGGCCATGCCATACGGGTCGATACTTCCATGCCACGCGCATTGGAAACGAATGAAATTCCTGGCATCGTTAATGATTTCCGTCAGGCTGTTGCCAATGCACGAGATGCAGGATTTGATTTAATCGAGCTGCATTCTGCACACGGTTACCTGTTGCATCAGTTCCTTTCTCCGGACGCTAACCATCGTACTGACCAATATGGTGGCAGCCTGGAAAATCGCGTTCGTCTGGTGCTGGAAGTGGTGGATGCTGCCAGTAAAGAGTGGAGCGCTGACCGCATAGGTATTCGTGTCTCGCCTCTTGGCACCTTCCAGGGAGTGAGTAATGGCGATAATGAAGAAGCTGACGCCCTTTATCTGATCGAACAGTTAGGTAAACGTGGAATGGCCTATTTACATATGTCTGAGCCTGACTGGGCTGGTGGTCAGCCTTACAGCGATGAATTCCGTCAGAAAGTGCGTGAGCGTTTTAGCGGTGTGATTATTGGTTCTGGTGCTTATACACCAGAGAAAGCCGAAGCCTTGATTGCCAAGGGTTATATTGATGCCGTTGCCTTTGGCCGCTCATATATTGCTAACCCGGACCTGGTAGAGTGTTTACATCGTAAAGCCGCGCTTAATGAGCCGCGCCCTGAATCATTTTATGGTGGTAATGCGGAAGGTTATACCGATTACCCAACGCTGTAATCACTGAATAAAGGTGGATCAGGTGATGCCGGATCTGCCTTTTTTATTGATATCAATTGTGACAATGTAACGTTATTTGATTGTCGATACAAAAAAGCCAGTGTTTTTCTCACTGGCTTTCTTATCTCAATACAATACTTTTATTCTTTCGGATAACCCTGTTCTTGCAGCCAGACGCGCCCTGCTTCAATGGTTGGGCTTTGTACTAAAACAATGAACAAGAACGCAACAAATACCCCGATCATTGCACCACCAATAAGGCCACCTAAAGGCAGGAAGAGTGCAACGACAACGGATAGAACAATGGCAATAACAAGACGAATCCAGAACGCAGAGCCAATACGCTTACGCCCTTCTTTATTGCACTCTTTGAATAAGCGCTTTTGTTCTTGCTTATCTAATCCCTTTAACTCCGGAACGTTATCAACAGCCCAATATATTTTCATAAATTCCTCTAAATCCGTTTATATGAATGAAAAAACCTGATCATTATAAAGATTATCTTCTACAGGAACCAGTCATCCACTGCTAATTGCAAATTCAAATACTGCAAAAATGGGGTTAATCATTCTACTGTTGGGCTTCAACAAAAATACGCCATAGCTCTTCAACTGCTTTAGACATTTTGGTTGCCGGTCGATATAAACGAATTTCCACCGGGATACACAGATCTGAATCTTTATCAGCGACCGCGATAATGGTTCCGTTTTTTACCTCCGGTTCAGCCAAAGACTGCGGCAGCCAGGCTACACCATCTCCTGCTCTGACCATCGCCAGCAGCGTTGCTGCCAAATCGGAGGTAAAGGCCACTTCCATCCCTCGCTTAACCCGGTTAATGGATGCGGTGTTTGAAATAATACGCCCTAAGCCTGACTCGCCGCTAAATGACAGATAACGAAATTTTTTCCTGCCATTCAGCGCCCATAACGGTTTTGTTGAATCAGCAGAAACCGCGCTGTAAGGAATGAGCCTGTCCAACCCTAAACTGATACTAAAGAACTTTTCCGGCTCGAGATTAATATGCATATGAGGATGATAATGGCAGAGCAAAAATTGACAGCCTCCCTGTAAAATCAATCTCTCACAGGATTTCAACGTATCAGATAGCAGTCGGAAAGATCCAAATCGCACAATCTTGTCATTGCGCCTTAATAGTTCAGGAAAAAAGGAAAAAGATAGTGCGTGAGTCGCAGAAAAAACCACATCGGGCTGTTCTTGCCCGGCCACATCCAGCGCTTCAGTTCTTACTGCATAAAGTGTTCTGATTAGCTCGGGTGCCTGACCACAAAACACCTCTCCGGCTCGCGTCAGGTCAACGCCTCGTCTGTTACGTTCAAACAATGCGGTGCCTACCCATTCTTCAAGAGACTGGATCCGTCGACTAAATGCGGGTTGCGTCACATAACGTAACGCTGCTGCTTTAGAGAAATTAAGGGTTTCTGCCAGTGCTACACAGTCTTCAAGCCATGTTAATTCTAGGTGATGCCGATTTTGCATTACAGCCATCCTTACAGGCATTAGATGAAGATGATTTATCCCCTTAGTATGTAGCTATACCAGATTGCTTTTCAATCAAATAGTGGCTGTGACGGTAATAACTGTTTTAAATACAATTCATTAATACAGTGTGGCATACGATGCCATCCTGTCTAGCCACCTTTTCAGCCGCAAAATAAGGAGAAAAGAATGCGCATAATTGACGTTGTTGAAATCACCAAGCCCATTGCGTCCCCTATCAGAAATGCTTATATCGATTTCAGTAAAATGACAACCAGCCTGGTTGCTGTGGTCACGGATGTGGTTATTGATGGTCAGCGGGTAGTTGGATATGGCTTTAACTCTAATGGTCGCTATGGTCAGGGTGGCCTTATTCGCGAGCGTTTTCGCGAACGGATCTTACAGGCGGATCCAGGCAGTCTGCTTAATCAACGTGGCGATAACTTCGATCCTCATCGCATATGGAATGTGATGATGAACAATGAAAAACCCGGCGGTCACGGTGAGCGTTCCGTTGCCGTGGGAACGCTGGATATGGCAATTTGGGATGCTACGGCAAAGATTGCCGGCAAACCATTATTTCGTATGCTGGCAGAGATGAAAGGCGTTGAAGCGAATCCTCGCGTTTTTGTCTATGCCGCTGGAGGCTATTACTATCCGGGTAAAGATCTGACCGCTCTGCGACAAGAAATGCGTAGCTATCTCAATCGCGGTTATAACGTGGTTAAAATGAAGATCGGTGGTGCGCCACTGGAAGAAGATCGCCGCCGTATTGAAGCGGTGCTAGATGAGATTGGTAACGAAGCACGACTTGCCGTCGATGCTAACGGACGTTTTGATCTGGAAACCGGCATTGCTTACGCCAAAATGCTGCGTGATTATCCGCTATTCTGGTACGAAGAAGTGGGCGATCCCCTTGATTATGCATTGCAGGCAGCGCTGTCAGAGTTCTATCCCAGCCCAATGGCAACCGGTGAAAACCTTTTCTCACATCAGGATGCCCGTAATCTTTTACGATATGGCGGCATGCGCCCGGATCGTGACTATCTGCAATTTGACTGCGCCCTCTCCTATGGTTTAGTGGAATATCTGCGCACTCTGGATGTATTGGAGCAGTTTGGCTGGTCGCCAACCCGCTGCGTTCCACACGGCGGGCATCAAATGTCATTAAATATTGCCGCCGGCCTGGGACTTGGTGGCAATGAGAGCTACCCTGACCTGTTTCAACCCTACGGCGGATTTCCTGATTCAGTGATCGTTGAGGATGGGCATATTGTCATGCCTGAACTGCCGGGCATTGGCTTTGAGGGAAAATCGGACTTAATAAAAGTGATGCGTGAACTGGCTGAATAGCTCACTGGGGATCATTAAACTGCAGGCCTGTGGTTGATCGGTTCTGGCCTGCAGTTCAATACCAACTATACTGCGACGGCTTGTGCTATTCCTTCCGCAATATAACCATCAAAACTTTTGGTAATGTCTTCAGTAGCAACATGAAAGTTTACCGTTTGTGTTGCCGTCAGCATCCCTTTTACTCGGATCAAACCTCGGGTTGAATCATCCGGATCCCGGCAAAATATCAGGTTCGCGTCACTACTGGACTGATATTGATTAATCCATTCGCAAAGCGTTCCTGCATCTATTGACCAGTTTTTCTTTCCATTCACCGGAGAACGAAAATTGGTGGTTGAGTTTCCACTCAGGTAGATATCTGCAAAATAAGGTACTTCTAACTGTTGCTCATTACACATCAGAAGCACTTTCATTACATGACCGACAGGAATGCTTACAGGAACCGTATTTTTAATGACACGGTCATGTTGGGAGTAAGACCATTTCGGTTATCCGCAATTCCGGTAACGGCAGCTTTTTGATGTACTTCAAATACTTTTTGGCTTTGATCAAAAACTAATTTAGTCGCGATCTTATCGACTAAATATCCATATAATCCGCCATTATTACCCGGTCCATTAGTAAACCATTGCCCATCAGCAGGATCTATTTCGGTATTAAGGTTATTTTGCCACGCATCTATTATGATGGCACCAATATATCTTTTATCTAAAAATTGAAGCCCCATTACTTATCCTCCAGATGATATCTCTATCACTGCATCCATATTTACCTAACATAATTAACTTTAGAATAGATATGAACAACTCATTAAAACAGATGGTTACTATGATACATCAATTAGACCGAGATCATTATTTAACGTTGTTCCGCTAATATTATAATTCGCCGTGGTTGTATTTCCTTTTTCAAATATGAATGCCCTGCGAGCTTCATTATCCGTTCCCCAAACAACAAATGCATGCATATATACCATTGAGCCATCAGGAACACCAAGCTCATCAGGCGCAATGGTTTTTGATCTTCCCAGAGTGATATCATTACTTTGTTTTGTAAGATGTTTCTCGCCACTATCATCCATATAACTATATTGAATGCGGGCAACAAAACCACCAGAATTTTTAAGATTCATTTTGCCAATTTTTTGCATAGCCATATTAATTTTCCTTATTTAGAAAATAAAAATTCAATAATAAAACATATAATAATAGATAGTTATTATTCAGGCGTCAGGTAAATATGGTTGAAATGCTATTCATTCTGAAATGAAAACCATCTACAAAATAAAGAGTAGTTCAATAATTTAATTATTACCAAATTATTTCAAGATATTTCAATTGATGAAATTAAATTACTGTTAATTAAAAATAAAAACACGATGACGATTGAAGTTAAATCAAACAAAAATAGTGACCCATCTGAATAAATAAGTATTATCTTATATAATATAAGTAATTTATTATTTTAATTCCAAAATGAATAAGATGATTTGGCGTGATCGATATTATTAACCTCTGGCATATCACGTACACTACGTAAATATTGCTCCTTCAGTTTTCTGGTTATCCGTTGATCTTGCTGTAATTGTTGTTTGAATGCCGGGTAATCAGTAATTAAATAGAGTGATTCGTCCATACTAATATTTTGGCCACTGGATGATGAAAAATAATGGTTACCTTTAGCCAACCATACGGTGCCGAGTGCCCTTCCGTTGCGCTCGAAAGTATCAACCGGTTGCCAGTCAGATAATGACACGCCAGATAAAACAGAAAGTACGGTATTTTTGCTTACCAATCCCCGGCTTCTTTTCCCCCAAACCTCATACGAGATTAAAACAATGGTATTTTTATCCGTAACCCATACTCCCGGAGCCTTTTGTTCTGAAAGTAGTTGTGATTTATCGTTACCAAAAGGGTTTGGTCCCGCATATTTAAATTTTTTCCCCTGATAATCCCAATAAAAAACGCCATTATCGTTGATAAATAGCTCATGGTTTGCCCGATCGCGATCGGCGACAAAGAGATTTAGCCCACGGGTATTTTTTCCATCAATCACCGCTGGAAAAGGCGTTGCGCCAAAATAGTAGGTGTTGATTTTGGCATCCCAACCATAATCTGTCCGCCACTGATCGCTGTCCGGAGAAAATGCACTAAAAGTCACAGGGTTTGCATCGGACAAAGGCTGCCCCTGATAATAAACACGAGTATTATCCGCTAAATAACGGTCATGTATTCTGTCTTTTAAATGCCCTTGCCCATACGGTACAGATTGAATACTGCTACCGTCGGCTTTTGAAATCATGACACCTTCATAAAACAGATGTTGGCCATCGGAGAGATAATTCTGCCCCCAGGTTTTCAGGTTGCCATAAACGACATTATCTACCGGGCTTAAAATAAAATCCCGACGCCTCGGGCGATCAGGGTTGTCATAAGCTTTATCACGTACTATTTCGTGCCACCAGTAATAGTCGGGGTTTTTACGTTCTTCGCTACAAAAATAGGTATTGTGACCATCGCTGATATATCCCTGAGAGGTATAAATTACCCGTTCAGGCTGCAACCCTTGAATGATATGGGTACCACAGAATACTGACTGATTATCTTTGGCTAATGGCGCCAGATATCGGGAAGAATAGACCTGAAAATCACGACTATTTACACCAGGTAGCAGGTAATACCCCTGAAATGGAATATTGACATAAACTTTTTGCTGATAGCTGTAATAACGCCCGCCAAGCGACTTGCTGTTACGGCTAAAATCACTGGAATTTGAATCTCGCCAAAGGTTAGTAAAGACAAATACCGAGAACAATAACCCCAGTAAAATAGAGAAAATGGCAAAAAGTCTTAGCCAAAATGTGCGGGGGAATTTTCTGGTTTTTGGCGTCTCTACGATCATAAGGTGTTCCTTTACCTGATTCCAATAACATCCTGCTATTGTACTGCTATATAATACACGGGTTGGGATACGTGATACAAAACCAATAATAACCCCGGCAAATATTCACGTATTATCACAACCTCTTTTTGCTATGGAATGGCTGTTGAGCACATCAACATGACCCGGTTTTGTTCGCCAATAAATCATCGGAAGAGTGACGAATATGCTGAAGAAATTGATCTACCTGCTGTTAGGCGCGTTTTTATTCACCAATAGCTTGCCTCTGTTAGCCAAGACACGTGTTGTTCATGTTGTGGTTGCCCTGTGTGATAACAAATATCAGGGAATTGTCCCGGTGCCAGAAAAAATTGGCAATGGGCAAGATCCGGTGAACAATCTGTATTGGGGAGCGGCTTATGGTGTGAAAACCTTCATTAAGAAACAGCCGAACTGGCAGCTTGTCACCTCTTCAGTCAACCCGCAAAAAAACATACTGGAACGTATCGTTTTTAAACATAAAACCGATGATGTTTATCTGGTCGCTGATGCTTACGATGGTCAATATATCGGTCAAACCATTGATGATTTTTATCAATACATTGGTGGTGCTAAAAAAGGCAGTCTGGATATCCAACAGAAATCTATCGATACCGGCGGTGGTGCCGATCTGGTGGTTTATATTGGTCACAATGGACTGATGGATTTTTCAATTGCCCGACTCAATTTAACCGTGCCAGAAATCAGTGATGAAAAAACCAAAAATCTTAATGCGCAAAGGCAAGCCGCCGTATTTGCCTGTAAAAGTAAACCCTACTTTCTGCCTCAGTTTGAACGAGCAGGTATTCGCCCGGCAATGATGACTACCAACTTTATGGCGCCGGAAGCCTATATTCTGAATGCGTTGGTCGATTCCTGGATTAAAAAGCAGTCTCCGGAACAAACGCGCGAAGCGGTGGCACAGGCCTATGCTAAGTATCAAAAAATTAGTGTAAAAAGCGCCAAAGGACTATTTGCAACGCAGTAGGATAAACGGTGGCTGCGGGTAAAATTGACCAACAGCGACTGAAGATTTTTATTCATCCGGGGATATAAAGGAATAGTGGCCATGGATGCGATCAAAAAACCGAGAAGAGTTATTGCTCTGATACTCACTGCTACTATTGCGGTGATTATCTGGCTTACCCTCTTTTCATCACGCCAGCATCAGATTGTGTTAACCCATCAGGGAGATAATCCCCCATCCTTACAACGTTTGTTTCAACAGTTAGAGAAAGATAAGTTCACCACAGAACAACGCTCTTCTTCTGACGCCTTCGCTTTTTATCGTTGCGAAACCAAAGAAGATTATCGTTTCACTGGTTCCGGTGTACGCAGTTTCTACTTTAGTCGTACTTTTCCAATAAAAGCGCCTATTGGTAATGTTTACCCTGATTTCCATTTATATGTATTGAGTTTTGAGAATGCGCAACAGGCCAGTGCCTATGCCATGAAAATCAACGCCGCTAAACGTTATTACGATAGTAATAATGATAAGTGTGAATTCGATAAGGCCCCCTGGAAAATCGTCACTAATGGCCCAACGCTGTATTACCTTGATACCAGAGCGCAAATGTTGATAGATTTTATTGAGCGGTACGGCAAATTATTAGAAAAAGAGTAAGTTAACGTCACTATCACCGGAACATTTTATGGTCAGAAAAAGAAATTTTATCATTGCGATCCTGTTAGTTGTGCTTTTCGCCATGATCTTTTACGTTATCTGTTATGCCAGAATTGGTACCGGACGATATTGTTATGAAAGCCCGGAAGTTCGCTGGCGTTTAGCCATTTATACCGGCGAATGTAATGATGAAACGGGCTGCTTTTACACTAAAAGAGCAGGGACAGGGATACTGGAATACTTTGGTCTTCGCCCTGCACCGGACAATGGCTGTCGGGAGGCCGGGCAGTAAGTTATCTATCCCCTGCTATCTTGGCTTATAACAAGAACGCCCATCGCGACACTTATGATGCCCCTGATAAGAATTCTCTCTGTCTCTTGGTTTATCTCGATGATGATGTCTGTCATCATCACTGTCGCTGTCCATTAACAATACTGCCGCAGCAATACTAACCAGCCCAATAATAAGCCCGGCAGATGTGACATCATCAGAATCCATATTTGCGCACCCTACCATCGATAAACAAACGGCGCCAATCATTGAATTTCTCAATCCTGCTTTCACTTTTTATCTCCCTCTGCCGCCACCTGTTGGGCTATTTAACAGTACGGGTAATGGCCAGTATGCTCAATGCCGCTTAAGGTAAAGTAAGTGAAAAGATTGAGTAAAGGAGAAAGGAAAAACGATCTCTATATCTTCAATCGCTAAGGGATAAAGATCGTTTTGAAATAATGCTATTAATTAGCGATCTTTTCCCACCAACGGTGAAAAATTTGAGTTCTATCATCAAGCCGGATTGGTTCACCGATCATCGGCGTCAGCAAACGATAACTCCTGTTTACGCTGGCTTTAAACGCGCGAATAAACGGATCGTCCCAGGCGTGATAAGCCAGAGAGAATTTTCCCGTATGGGCGGGTAACAGCGCGCTGGCCCGAAGGTCTTCCGCCGCTTGTGCAGAGTCTTCCGGCATCATATGAACATAGCGCCATCCATCGTCATATTGCCCGCTATCTAAAATAGCTAAATCGAAGCCATTAAACTGCTGTCCTATTTCAGCAAAATGAGGACCATAGCCACTATCACCACTAAAAAATAGTTTTTGCCCGTCGGTAATTAAAGCAAAGGATACCCATAGGGTTGAATTACGGATAAACCCACGACCGGAGAAATGGCGGGCGGGTAAAATATGGACAGTTAAATTCTCATCCAATTGCAAAGACTGATTCCAGTCACCTTCATAGATGAGATGCGGATTATACCCCCAGCGTTTAAAGCTACTGCCTACCCCTAAACCGGTAATCACCCGTTTAACTTTATCTTTCAAGGCAATAATGGTTGGGTAATCAAGATGATCCCAATGATCGTGGGAGAGCAGTAAATAATCAATATCTGGCATCTCCTCTACGCTGTACAAACTGGTACCGGCGAAAGCCTGATTGGTGAATGGAACCGGGGAAGCATTGACGCTAAATACCGGGTCGATAAGAATGCGTTTACCCGCCAGTTGCAGATAATAGGATGAATGTCCCAGCCAGATAACCACATCCTGACTTGCATCTAATGTTAGCAGGTTGGTTTTGGCTGAAGGTATCGCTACCGATGGCACTGCTCGCTCTTTTTTAGTGAACAGATATTTGATCAGGATGGTTACCATGTTCTCTTCATTATCACTTGGCGGTATTGGCAACTGATTCTGAAACGCGCCATTGACATAATTTGGTGACTGGCTGATCCGTACTAAGTCTGCGCCTACAGGCCGTTGACCAAACTTTGGCTGCTGCATATAGGCATAACTCCCGGCAGCCAACAGCCCAAGGAGTACCAATAAACTCAATAACATTTTGCTTACTCCTCGTTTCATCAGGGCCTCTCTGGACGATGGTGCTACCCATTTTCACCAAACCATTATCTAACATTACAATGGTTTAGCTTATGCTACCAGAGGGTGAAATACGCAAGAGCCTATGAATTAAATTCATCAATCATTTACTACAGAGAGCTAACCAGAGGCTCAACTATTACCTTTATAGATAATAGTTGAGTTCAGCCTTGAATTAACGTTGAGCACCGTTGGAGGCGATTACGTTTTTGTACCAGTCAAAACTTTTCTTTTTAGATCGGGCCAGCGTACCGCTACCGTCGTCATTGATATCAACATAGATGAATCCATAACGCTTGGCATATTCACCGGTAGTAAATGAGACACAGTCAATGCAACCCCACGGGGTATAACCTAATAAATCTACCCCATCAATAGCCACCGCCTTCTCCATCTCAACGATATGCGCTTTTAAATATTCAATTCGATAATCATCATTAACGCTGCCGTCTGTCTCTTGTACATCAATGGCACCAAAACCATTCTCCACAATAAACAGCGGTTTCTGATAGCGTTCATACAGTTCTGAAAGGCTATAGCGCAGGCCGACCGGGTCAATTTGCCATCCCCATTCAGAAGCCTGCAAATAAGGATTTAATTTACTGCCTTCAAAAAAAGTTAACGCATTTTCAGACTTGGTGTACTCCGGCGAGACAATATTAGACATGTAATAACTGATGGCAAGATAGTCAGCACAGCCATTGCGCAGGATCTCATCATCACCGGGTTGGGTGGTAATCGTAATATTGTTACGCGCCCATTCTTTTAGGATATAGGCCGGGTAAGTTCCACGCATCTGAACATCGCTGAATAAGTATTTCTGCCTCATCGCTTCCTGAGCAAAAACCAAATCCTCCGGACGACAGGTTGCCGGATACAACGGCATCATATGAATCATGCTGCCAATTTTGAAATCCGGATTTATTTGATGCCCACGATAAACCACCTGAGCGCTGGCAATGAATTGGTGATGAAGTACCTGATACATCGACTGTTCCGGATTATCATAATCGGTAAATATCACTCCCGAATTACAGTAGCCAAAGAGCGGGTATTTCCAGTTCCGTTGATTGTTAATTTCATTGAAGGTGATCCAGTATTTCACTTTACTTTTATAGCGTTCCATCACCACTTCACTAAAGCGAACAAAGAAATCAACCACTTTTCGGTTATGCCAGCCACCGTATTCTTTCACCAAATGGTAAGGCATTTCAAAATGAGAGAGGGTAATGACCGGTTCAATCTGGTGTTTCAATAGTTCGTCAAACAGATGGTCATAAAACTGCAATCCGGCCTCATTAGGCGTTTGCTCATCACCATTAGGGAATATCCGGGTCCAGGCAATGGATGTTCGAAAACATTTGAATCCCATTTCGGCAAACAGAGCGATATCGTCTTTATAGCGTGAATAGAAATCGACGCCCAGATGATTAGGGTAAACGTATTCGGGCAGTACACCATCAGTCATTACACGGTCAACGCCATGGGAACCTTTGGACAGAACGTCCGCGATACTCACGCCCTTTCCACCCTTATTCCACCCGCCTTCAACCTGATGAGCCGCAACGGCGCCACCCCATAAGAAACCTTCAGGAAATCCATTTTGCGCCATATCTCTCTCTCCTCCATTTCTGCCGTATTTGACAGAAGCTTATCATTAGTTTTTTACGTAATAGACAAACGCCAGCTTATTACCGTCAGGATCGCGCACATATGCGCTGTAAAATCCTTCACCATATTGAGGACGAAAGCCGGGAGCACCTTCACTGGTACCGCCATTGGCAACAGCAACAGCATATAAACGATCGATGGTGTGGGTATCTGGCGCATTAAACGCGGCCATTACGCCGTTACCGATTGTGGCTTTTTCCTGATTAAACGGACGACCGACGCATAAACCAACGCTGTGGTTGTCACTGAATGTACCCCATGACGCCCCTTCATCATTGCTGCCACCTCGAGGATGACCCAGAATCTCCATCAGGGGATCGTAAAACGCGATCGCCGTAGGGAGATGGTTAGTGCCCAACATAAGATAAGAGAACATTCTAACCTCCTGACTTTTTTACCGCCGCTTTAACGGAATGGCGGTTCGTTAAAGGTACGTAGTTTGCGAGAATGGAGCTTATCACCTTCTGCCCGCAGTAAATCTATGGCTCGAATACCGATTTGCAGATGTTCTGATATTGCCCCTTCGTAGAAATGGTTTGCCTGTCCCGGCAGTTTAATTTCCCCGTGCAGCGGCTTATCAGAAACACATAACAGCGTGCCATAAGGTACCCGAAAACGATAACCCTGAGCGGCAATAGTAGCGCTTTCCATATCCACCGCAACCGCACGGCTCAGGTTAAAGCGTCTGGCAGATACCGAGAAACGCAGTTCCCAGTTGCGGTCATCGGTAGTAACAACGGTACCGGTTCTCAACCGCAGTTTTACCTCTTCTCCCGGCATTCCACTCACCACTTTAGTGGCGTCATATAAGGCGCGCTGGACTTCAGCAATGCTGGGGATAGGAATATCCGGTGGTAACACCGCATCCAGAACGTGGTCATCTCGTAGATAGGCATGGGCCAAAACATAATCGCCAATGCGCTGGCTTTCGCGCAATCCACCACAGTGGCCAATCATTAACCAGGCGTGTGGACGCAGTACCGCTAAATGATCGCAAATGGTCTTGGCATTAGAAGGCCCTACGCCAATATTAACCAGTGTGATTCCCTGTCCTGAGGCAGAAATGAGATGGTAAGCCGGCATTTGGTGCTTTTTCCAGGCCAGATCTGATGCGGTTCTCTCCGGATCGGCGTTTTCCGCCGTTATAAAGCTGCCACCTGCACAGGACAACGCCTGATAAGGGCTGGTTGGATCAAGAATCTGTTTGCAAGCCCAACTGATGAATTCATCCACATAACGGCTATAGTTGGTAAACAGAACATAAGGTTGAACATGTTCAACCGGCGTTCCGGTATAGTGTTTAAGTCGTGCTAAAGAGAAGTCGGTACGTAGCGCATCAAAGTGAGATAACGGGAAAGTATCTCCGGCACTCGCCAGACCATCAGTAATATCATCACCAATTTTAGCCAGGTCGGTAGTGGGAAAGTGCTGCACTATCCCTGCTGTCATGGTGCGATCCAGCATCAGGTCGGAACCGTCGATCACAAATGGATAAGGTATCTCTTGCTGTGACGGTGTCACTTCAAAAATAGCGCCATAATCATGTTCCAGCAATCCTAACTGCTCTGTCAGGTAGCGGCGAAACAGATCCGGACGGGTAATCGTCGTGGTGTATTGCCCCGGATGAGCAAAGCGCCCGTAAGCACGGGTACGTAAATGTTCCTGAAATTTACCATCCCAACAAACCCGCAATTGAGGATAGGAAAATAACCCCTTCTCTCTGGCTTTCTGGTCCGGCAAGGTTCCCTGTTCAATAAAGGCACCAATGGCGCTACGCAGCGCACTCAAGGCGGATTCATATTGTTGTTCCAGCTTATCAATGGCTTCAGAAGCAGTAAGACGGGTACTAAATGGTTGCTGATTCAAGAGAGCTCCTTTAAGGGTAAATGGAGACAGTCACTAAACTAGTGGGTTGAGATAATAATAGAATAACTTATTTATCAGTGGAAGTTTTTGATAAATAAGCGCTGTGGCAAATTTCCCACAGCGCAGCGATTTTAAAAATTCAAAATCAGAAAAGGACAGGAGTCATTCAGATGAAACGCGATGATTTGAAGGTCGGGATTCAAACCACTGTAATATTTGCTGATTAAATTCAGCCGGTGCCTTTTTATTGGTAGCCGCAGAGAGCGTTGCCAGCGTGTGCTGAGAGAAAACTTGCCGCATGGCCTGCTCTGCTTCTAACATAATGCGGTGAATTGAACATACTCCTTCAGTTGCCCACTGAGGTGCGGGTTGTTCAAATACCGCACAGCGTTCACGTATCTCTTTGCACTCAAATAACCCTTTATTGCCATCAACGGCTTCGACCACATCCTTGACCGAGATAGATTCAGGTGAACGAGCCAGATGAAAACCGCCTCTGGCCCCTTCTGTTGAGTTCACAATGCCGGACTTTTTTAACTTAGTAAAAATCTTAGCCAAAAAGTCGACGGGAACCCCCTGTAATTCAGCTAAATCACGCACGTTTGCTTCTTTGATTCCGTCACGCTGGCTAATATACAGCAAACAATGCAGTGCATACTCAACCCCCGAACTGACAAACGCCATGACTCCCCCCTGAATAATTAAAAGTGTTATTGCTGCGCTAAAGTCTACCGCAGAACGCTTTGGGTGTCCTGCTTATACCGCCATTTCCGGCTGGTTGCACTTAGCCATCGTGGTAGCCCATTGCACGGCCAGTTGGTCCAGATCATTATGAGCACGAACTAATGCGGCTTCACGAGCCTCCGCAACGGTAAATTGCAGCGGTTGAGCATCAACAAACTGCGGCGCTTCTACGCCAATGAAGGCAAAAGCTGCTTTAAGTACCGGCGTCATGGCATCCATATGGCTATAAGGTGAACCCTGGCGTAAATCAGCACCGCGAGTGGTAATAAATAGCACCTTTTTATCACCCAGTTTACCAACGGTAGAACCATCCGGCAGTAAATCATAGGTCACGTTAGTACGGGTAATAGCGTCGATAAAGGTCTTAAACGTTGATGGAATGGTCCAGTTGTACATTGGCATTGCACATACCAGCACATCAGCATCCATAACTCGCTGACACATGGCATCAGATGAAGCTAATACCTCGTGCATTCTCTCAGTCCGCTCTTCTTTCGGCGTATAGGTTGCCTGCACAAACTCTGCGGAAACGTGAGGCTGAACGTCTTCAGTGACATCGAGATAATCAATTTCAAACTCAACACCATTGCTCTTTAATTGCTGAAGAAAATAGCGACCCAGAGCGCGTGAGTTAGACCACTGGTGGAATTTTGAGCTCGCATCAATATGTAATATTTTCATTTGTGTTCCATATGCTTAATTGAAAATGAATGCTGAAGATTAACTACGACTAATTTTGTCGTAGTTAAGATATCCCTTTTTACGTTTTCCGACAAGAGGAATTTTTTTCATATTCCAATCTAAAGATTGCGATGTGTTTCATTAAACAAACACATATGAAAAAACAGATATATTTATTTTGACTCTACCATTTATCGTCGTATGATAATGCCTGACTTTCAGCTAATCAGGATTCATTATGGGATCATTAACACCACTTCAACTGTTTAAAACGTTGTCAGACGAGACGCGTCTGACCATCGTATTACTATTGAAAGATTCCCATGAGCTCTGCGTTTGCGAATTATGTGAAATCCTTAAGCTACCTCAACCTAAGATATCCCGGCATTTAGCCATGCTCAGGGAAACAGGTATTCTGCTCGATCGTCGTGAAGGTAAATGGATTCACTATCGCCTTTCACCCAATATACCGCTGTGGGCAGGTAATATTATTGAGCAAGCCTTTAGCAGTGAGCTTAATCAAATAAAAGCCGTTCGTTATTCAGTATTAACAGAGAGTAAACAGACCCGCTGTCGATAAATTTTTTATTCACACATATTCGTTTATACGTATATGTTAAAAATTAAAACACCAATAATATTCATGGAGATTTTATGTGGTTAGCGCTTAGCATTTTTCTTCTCACCATCACTCTGGTTATCTGGCAACCAAGAGGATTAGGTATTGGCTGGAGTGCCTCTCTTGGTGCCCTTCTGGCTTTGGCTACCGGTGTGGTTCATCTGAACGATATTCCTGTTGTCTGGAACATTGTCTGGAATGCTACTGCAGCCTTTATCGCAGTGATTATTATTAGTCTATTGCTGGATGAGTCAGGCTTTTTTGAATGGGCGGCATTACATGTTGCCCGTTGGGGAAATGGTAAAGGTAAGCGGCTTTTTACCTATATCGTTTTGTTGGGGGCCGCAGTGGCTGCACTGTTCGCTAACGATGGTGCCGCCTTAATCCTAACGCCAATTGTCATTGCCATGCTTCTGGCATTAGGGTTCAGCCGGGCCGCTACATTAGCATTTGTCATGGCGGCAGGATTTATTGCCGATACCGCCAGTTTACCTCTGGTGGTATCAAATCTGGTTAATATCGTATCAGCTGACTACTTCAATATTAGCTTCAGCCATTATGCGGCCATCATGGTTCCGGTTAATATTGTGGCTATTCTGGCTACATTAATCATGCTTCACTGTTTTTTTGCCCGGTCGATTCCCGCCAGTTATGACATGAAACGATTAAAATTACCTGAACAGGCGATACGGGACCGAAAAACCTTTAAAGCCGGATGGTTAATTCTGGCCCTGCTGTTGATTGGATTTTTTGGCTTAAATCACTTAGGCGTTCCCGTTAGTCTGGTCGCCGCAGTAGGAGCTATTACACTTTGGGTTATTGCACGACGAAGCCGAATCATTGATACCGGTAAGGTGATCCGCGGGGCACCATGGCAGATAGTCATCTTCTCACTGGGCATGTATTTAGTGATTTATGGCTTACGTAACGCAGGGCTTACCTATTATCTTTCTCAAATTTTAGACCTGTTAGCCGAACAGGGATTATGGGCTGCTACACTAGGTACTGGTTTTTTAACCGCGTTAATGTCAGCAATAATGAATAATATGCCTACCGTGTTAGTCGGCGCACTTTCAATTGAAGGCAGCTCTGCAACAGGTGTAATAAAACAGGCGATGATTTATGCCAATGTTATCGGTTGCGATCTTGGCCCCAAAATTACACCAATTGGCAGTCTGGCGACCCTGCTTTGGCTACATGTGTTAGCACAAAAAAATCTCACCATTACCTGGGGTTATTATTTCCGGGTTGGTATCATTATGACGTTTCCCGTTCTGTTGATAACGTTAATTGCTTTGGCCATCCGCCTCTCACTTTTGGTATAACACGATGCGAAAAATCACTATTTATCATAATCCTGCTTGCGGAACCTCGCGGAATACTCTGGCATTAATCCGTAATAGTGGCGTTGAGCCAACGATTATTCTCTATCTGGAAAATCCTCCCAGCCGCAGCGAGTTACTTAATATCATCGAAGATCTGCAAATGTCTCCCCGAGAGCTGTTGCGTAAAAATGTCGAACCTTATGAAACATTAAATCTGGCGCAAGCGCACTGGAGCGATAGCCAAATTATTGATTTTATGCTGCAATACCCCATTCTGATTAACCGTCCAATCGTGGTTACTGAACTGGGAACTAAACTTTGTCGCCCTTCTGAAGTGGTGCTGGAGATATTACCGGATCGCCAATCAGGTGCTTTCACTAAAGAGGATGGCGAACAGATAATTGATGAACAGGGTAATCGGATTATTAAGTAACAATATTCATTAGCAATCTGTCTCTTTCGCTAATCTTTCAGCCTACTGTGTAAGGGAACGTCATGACCGTAAAATTAATCGCCATCGATCTGGATGACACGCTACTTCAGGATGATAAGACCATCTCTCCCGCTGTAAAACTGGCAGTGAATCAGGCGCAGTCCCAAGGGGTTCATATTGTTTTAGCTTCAGGACGTCCTTATAGCGGTATGCGGGGATATATAGAGGAATTAGGGCTGAATAAATCGGGCTGTTACTGTATTTCTTATAATGGTGGATTAGTGCAACACGCGGGCAGCGGTGAAGTGATTAAGCAAACCCTGTTAACCATTGAAGATTATAATCATGTCAGCGCCCTGTCCTTGCATCTGAATATTCACTTTCATGCCCTGACTTACGATGCCCTGTATACACCAAACCGGGATATCAGCACTTATACCGTACGGGAAGCCTTCCTCAGTCACGTTCCGTTAATCTACTGCCCGATTGACGAAATGAAAGCTGACCTGATGTTTCCTAAAATGATGTTTATTGACGATCCAAAGATTCTCGATGCCGCAATAGAAAACATCCCGCCCAGCTACCATGACAAATATACGCTGGTAAAAAGCTCCCCCTTTCTTTCTGGAAGTGCTGCATAAGGATGTCGACAAAGGGGCTGCGGTTAAATTTCTATCCCAACAGTTAAATATTCAGCAATCAGAAGTGATGTGCATTGGCGATCACCATAACGATCTTCCGATGATCAAGTTTGCTGGCATTGGGATTGCCATGGGGAATGCTTCTGATGAAATTAAGCAGCATGCCCAGTTTGTTACCCGCACCAATCAGCAAGATGGTGTAGCGTTTGCCATCGAGAAATATTTAGTTTAATTATCAGAAATGCTGTTCAGGGGAGATCGGGTACGATTTCCCCTCGCCAATCAGTCAAATACCGGCTGCCAGTTTTCAGTGTGATACGCTTCAAAACAGAGTGCAATTTGCTGTGCCGTGGTTTTATCTTCTGACAGTTCAGGAAGCTGCTCCTGACTAAACCAACCGCTTTCTATGGTTTCGCTGTTAGCAACAAAATAGCCGCCAACGACTTCGCACTGAACAAAAACTTTACAGATACCATAGGCATAAATCGGCGTGTTATGAAGATTGCGATCCTGTAGCGCAATTAATCGGGTGGCGATAACATCTAATCCCGCCTCTTCTTTCACCTCTTTTACCGTATTAGCCCGGATAGACTGATTCACATCCACCCATCCCCCCGGCAAAGACCAATAACCGCTATTCTCTTTGACCAGTAATATTTTTCCCTGATCAAATATTGCCGCCCGACAGTCCAACTTGGGGGTTTGAAAACCGGTTTCATTGCAGAATACATTATTGACATGGGCCATCGGCAGGCCGCTATATTGGCTGACTATCTCCGCCGATAGCTGGCGAATTCGTTCAAAACGCTCCAGATCGTAAACGTCCTGCGAGTAATAACATCCCGTCTGACCAATAAACTGCAACTCAACTGCCCACTTTAGCCAGCGCATCTCATCTGATTCAGTGGGTTTCTGTTTCAAAACCATAAAGATATCATCAGGTAAATTGAGATAGTAATTAGCATAAATATGCTTTACTGAACGACAGCGCCATAAAGCTAAAGCAAAATCTATCCCCGATTCTGACGCCAGACAGGCACTTTCACCGGATGCACCAATCCATAATGTCTTAGTTTTATCTTTAACGGTCTGCGATAAGTCATCGGTTAAATCACCTGTTTGGATGTCAAAACCTATAACTTCAGCGTATTGAGACAAAGCCGGTGGCAGTTGAACATTTTCAGAACAGCGTAATCCCACCTGGTAGTTTTGTTGTTTTAACTGTTGCAGGAGCAAGACGGCATTATCGGGTAAACATTCATAATCGAAAATAATTTGGCTGTAACGCATAGTGACCTGATGAAGGAGTCTGGGGGCTGAGTAGCGTTATCGTAGCAGTATGACGGGGTATTTTACAGAAGGATAAGGGAAGTTATCCGGCACCGTGATGAGCGCCGGATAATATTTCAGTTACAACGTCACTACTATGCCTGTTGCAAATGTTTCATATGAAACTCAAGATGTTGCTCAATAAAGCTGGCGATAAAATAGTAGCTGTGGTCATAACCTTGTTGCATACGCAGGGTTAACGGGTAGTTTCTGTCGGCAGCAACCTGAACTAAACGTTCCGGCTGAAGTTGCTCACCAAGGAAGCTGTCGTTATCCCCTTGATCCACTAACATAGGAATGGGTTTTCCCTGATAGTTTTTTAACAGTTCACAGCTATCCCATTGCTGCCAGCTTTGGCGATCCTCGCCTAAATAAGTCTGAAATGCATTTTGTCCCCAGGGAACGTCCATTGGGTTAACGATAGGAGAAAACGCCGAAACGGAACAGAAACGTTGCGAATTACGTAACGCTATCATCAATGCGCCATGCCCCCCCATGGAGTGACCAGATATGGCTTGAGCCCCGTTAAAACCTAGCTTATTACTTAACAGTTGAGAAAGCTCATCACAGATATAGTCATACATCCGGTAATGCTCAGCCCAGGGCTGCTGAGTGGCATTCAGATAGAACCCTGCTCCCTGACCTAAATCCCACTGGCCTACATCTGCCACGGCTTCCCCTCTGGGACTGGTATCCGGCATCACTATCGCCATCCCCAATCGGGCCGCAATACGCTGTGCTCCGGCTTTAGTCGTGAAATTTTCATCGTTGCAGGTTAATCCTGACAGCCACCATAACAGTGGAGGCGCTGGCCAACGCGATTGATTGGGAACAAACAGGCTGAAAGTCATGGCACAACCCAGTGTGGATGAATAGTGGCGATAACGTCGCTGGCTACCATCAAACACCTTATGTTGTTCAATAAGCTCTAATTCATTCTGCATCTAAAAGACTCCTTTGGTAAATTTAGCGATACTGAAACAGAGCGCGGCGATAAGCGCGCTCCATCGGCTAATCACTACTTATCGCCAAAGTGAATGACGGTACGAATAGATTTACCTTCATGCATCAGATCAAACGCCTGATTAATCTCCTCCAGCGGTAAGGTATGGGTAATAAACGGATCCAGTTGAATATCACCTTTCATTGCCTGTTCTACCATACCCGGTAATTGGCTGCGCCCTTTTACACCGCCAAAAGCAGAACCGCGCCATACGCGTCCGGTAACCAGTTGGAATGGCCGTGTACGGATCTCCTGACCGGCACCAGCTACGCCGATAATGACGCTTTCACCCCAACCTTTATGGCAACACTCCAGCGCTGAGCGCATCACATCAACATTACCAATACATTCGAAACTGTAATCCACACCACCATCGGTCATCTCAACGATGACATCCTGAATGGGTTTATCGTAATCTTTAGGATTGATGCAGTCTGTCGCGCCCATCTCTTTAGCTAGTTTAAATTTGTCCTGGTTAATATCAATGGCAATAATACGACCCGCTTTGGCCTGTACTGCCCCTTGAATCGCAGCCAGACCAATACCACCTAAACCAAAGATAGCTACGGTGTCTCCTGCTTTTACTTTGGCGGTGTTGTGAACTGCGCCAATGCCGGTGGTGACACCACACCCCAGTAAACAAACCTTCTCCAGTGGTGCTTGCGGATTAATTTTTGCCAGTGAGATTTCTGCTACTACCGTGTATTCACTAAACGTACTGGTGCCCATATAGTGATAGATAGGCTGACCGTTGTAAGAGAATCGGGTCGTTCCATCAGGCATTAGGCCTTTGCACTGAGTCGCTCGAACTGCCTGACACAGATTGGTTTTACCTGATTTGCAGAACTTACATTCACCACATTCTGCGGTGTAGAGTGGAATAACATGGTCTCCGGGCTTTAATGAAGTGACACCGTCACCAACTTCAACCACAATACCGCCACCTTCATGGCCTAATACCGCAGGGAAAACCCCTTCCGGATCGTCACCGGATAGCGTAAAAGCATCCGTATGACACACGCCGGTATGGGTGATACGCACTAATACTTCGCCTTTCTTTGGTGGAGCAACGTCAATTTCAACGATCTGTAACGGTTTTCCGGCTTCAAAAGCCACGGCAGCACGAGATTTCATAGGGTTTCTCCATCAACATTTATTTGCAACTGGTCACATCAGACCAGTCAGGTAGAAATAGTTACTTCAGATAGGAATGAATAAGACCAGCAAGTTCATCAACTTTTGCGGATTGCGGCTCGCCCGGAGGTAGTAAATCCCGCAGCTCATCGCGTAAATGGGTTTCTAAAATATCATTCATTAATCCATTGGCCGCACCGCGAAATGAAGCGATTTGTTGTAGCAGCAACTGGCACTCTTTACCGGACTCCAGCGCCTTTTCCAGTGCTTCTACCTGCCCTTTAATTTTACGTACCCGGGTAAGGATTCGTTTTTTATCAGCGTCCAATTTTGGCATGATGCAGCCCTCTATATAGTATAGGGGGGTATACTATATTAAGATAATAGACGGATCAAACCACATCGATAATAACTGAGTGATTAATAAAACAAAGGCTGACAAATTGTGGCCTGAACAGGCTCAGGCCACAACGCAAAGGGATTAAGCCAGGTCTTCTAAACGACCATGCTTTTCATAGCGGGAAATTCGGATAACACCATTATCATCATCAACAAATACCACTTTAGGCTGATGTGTCTTCGCCTCTTCCGGCGTGAGCTGGGCATAACACATGATGATAACCTTATCACCCACTTGTACATGACGAGCTGCCGCACCGTTAAGACAAATCAAACCGCTGCCTCTTTTACCTGAAATAGTATAGGTTTCAAATCGGCTACCATTATTGATATTCACAATCTGAACCTTTTCATATTCCAGAATACCGGAGGCATCTAACAGATCCTGATCTACAGTAATGCTGCCGATATAGTCCAGTTCAGCCTGAATTACCGTTGCCCGATGGATCTTGCTTTTTAACATGGTTAATTCCATGACCGCCTCTTAATTAAAGATCAAACACAAAGTTATCAATTAAACGCGTTTTACCAATGTAAATCGCCATGGCACACAGCACTGGAGCATCAATGCGCTCAACCGGCGTCAACTTACTGGCATCAACAATCGATATATAGTCAATTTTCGCCATCGGCTCCTGCAAAATGCAGTTCTCCATTTGGGAGATAATCACC
Source organism: Limnobaculum zhutongyuii (assembly GCF_004295645.1). Classification (NCBI taxonomy): domain Bacteria; kingdom Pseudomonadati; phylum Pseudomonadota; class Gammaproteobacteria; order Enterobacterales; family Budviciaceae; genus Limnobaculum; species Limnobaculum zhutongyuii. Next base: position 1,792,449 of record NZ_CP034752.1, on the reverse strand, counting down.
GCACACTGCTTTTCGCCCTGCTGCATTAACTTACGACCCAATTGAATCGCCCGATACAGGCAAAGCGCAGCCTGTCGCTGTTCAGCATCTAAATAGCTATTACGTGAACTTTTCGCTAAACCATCATGCTCACGAATAATTGGACAACCAACTACCTGAACATTAATATTCAGATCGTTGACCATTTGGCGAATTACCGCCAGTTGCTGAGCATCTTTTTGTCCAAAATAGGCGCGGTCAGGCTGCACAATATTAAACAGCTTGCTCACCACCGTACACACGCCACGAAAATGGATTGGACGACTGCGTCCGCACAGTTCTTCGGTCAGGCCCGTCATATCAACAAAACTGCAAAAATTTGCTGAATACATTTCTTCAGCTTCCGGATGGAAAATCAAGTCCACGCCAACTTGTTGGCAAAGCAAACTATCTTTATCAAGATCTCGTGGATAGCTGGCTAAATCTTCCGTTGGCCCAAACTGCATTGGATTAACAAAGATTGAGGTTACGACTCTGTCATTTTCTGCTTTTGCCTGAGCCATCAGACTTTGGTGGCCTTCGTGTAGATATCCCATGGTAGGTACCAGACCAACCTGTAGTCCGGCCTTTTTCCAGGCCTTAACCGTTTCCCTTACTTGCTGAATGGTTTTGACTATCTGAACCAAAGTGTCTCTCCTGTTGATAGGCGTTATGCGCGGGAAAACTCTCGCTGGAGTTTTGCCATAATGGCATCATCGATACGGAAAATATGCTCTTCTGCCGGGAAACTGCCTGATTTAGTTTCCCGAATATAACTTTCAAAACCCGTTTTCATCTGTTCACCAACATTATTGAACTGTTTGGCAAACTTCGGCGTTATTCCGCCATATAATCCCAACATATCCTGATAAACCAGCACCTGACCATCACATCCGGCTCCGGCACCAATACCAATGGTTGGTATTGTCAGACATTCTGAAATCAAAACCGCCAATGCGGCAGGAACACACTCTAATACCACTGCGAATGCACCCGCTTGTTCAACAGCCAGTGCTGAATGGATAATTCTGCGCGCAGCCTCTTCATCGCGCCCCTGCACTTTAAATCCACCAAATGCATTAACCGATTGTGGCGTTAATCCTAAATGCCCCATCACTGGAATAGCGGCTTGAGTAATGGCTTTAATCTGTGGGCAAACTTCCTCGCCCCCTTCCAGCTTAACCGCCTGAGCCTGACCTTCTTTTACCAGCCGGCCTGCGTTGTACAGCGCATCCTGTACCGAAATCTGATAGGACATAAATGGCATATCGGTTACAACTAGCGCACGCTTAGCCGCTCTGGCAACTGCTTTACTGTGATGAATCATATCTTCCATCGTCACTGCCAGAGTATCTTCATAGCCCAGCATAACCATGCCCAGAGAGTCACCTACCAATAGCGCATTGATACCCGAATCATCCATCAGTTTAGCGGTTGAGAAATCATAGGCCGTTAACATGGTGATTTTGTCGCGACTGATTTTTTGCTGTTGTAATGTCACAACGGTGTTTTTCACTTTTTTAACTCCGCTTCAATGAATGAGTAATCCCGTTCTGGATTCTTTTGTTTAGCTAGCCTCAGTAATACCTGCGACAAGCCAATATAAATAGCACGATCCGGCTCATCTAATGCCTCAAGATGATGGCGAATAGTCATCGCATCGCCTCTTTCCAGAGGTCCGGTTAATGCGTTAACCATGCCGGATGAACAGACATTTTCAGCGTTGCCAAGAAATAGAGCATTCCAGGCCTTATCTGAAAACTCCCGATCAAATCCACACTGCTGAAAAATATCGGAACCTATTTTAGTCAAACCAATCACTAAATTGCTAACCATAACAGAAGCAGCGTGATACAACGCTTTGTTTTCTGCGCTCATGGTTCTTACTGAATTACCCAGCGACTCGATAAGTGTGGTTATTTTTATCAGATTAGTTTGGCTACCTTCAACGGTAAAATAGACAGAGGGTAACGATTCAACGGAATGAAACCGGTCATGAATGGCATAGATGGGATGAATGGAATATCCACAGACACCATATTGTTCACTATCATCAAATACGGTTGATGATAGTGCTCCACTACAGTGACAGATATTTTTTCCCGCGATGGGATACTGTTTCAGCTCTTGCCAAAGTGTTGTAATTGCCGTGTCCGGTACGGTTAAAAACAGCGTGTCGCAAGCCTGAACTAAAGATGAAAGCTGACTGAAAAATTGACTGTCGGTGAAGCTTGCCGCAGCGCTGGCATCATCCGGATTACGACTGTAATAGCCAACAACGTTAATGCCCCGGCTGGCAAAATATCTGCCTAAGGTAAACCCCACCTTCCCGGCACCAATAAACCCTATATTCAAACGCATCACCCAACATGTTGTCTATTTGCAGGGCTATACCATAACGTTAATTTTGCATTTCCGGTAGTAAATGCCAAAAGCGAGCGGGCATATGTTGGCGTTGCTGTCGCTTATTAATTCTTTCTCTGATGGTTATTGCTTTAAAATAGTTTCGCCACAGCGTCTGGAATTGCTGCTCATCTTCTGCTAACAACGTAGGGTTAATTTTTCCATCAATCAGAGCATTTTCATCCGGTAAGGTTATTTGTTCAACTCGTTGCAAATCATAATAAAAACCATATCCACGGCGAATGTCATACAGCGCCCAATGCTGATCGGCAAAGCGATCAATAAAATGGCGTAAGGCTAATGGTAGCGTATTGTAGTCCGGCGCCACTGGAGCAAAAAAAATGTTCTGTGTGGTTTTCTGAAAACGGACAAACTCGATCAGATACATGGTGTCTTTACTCACCTTTTTGGCCAGTTTTAGCATCGCCATCACATCTTCATCAGCAAAGTGTGTTTCAACGGAATGGGATGAATCGATCACTTTGCGAATATAGCGAAATATCAAATAGTCTGCCTCTGGCAATTCTGATTGCCAGACGTGATGAATATGATTCAGTGCCTGTTTGGATAACTTTTTGCGCAGAGCAGTCCATACCCGGTCAGACTTACCTGAGTCAGTAACCGTTGTGTGAACCCTTTCCATAAACATCGGCTCAATGTCACCTTCTGCCAATAGCGCCTGAGGAAAATGCTTAATCTTGTAAGCATCAAATACTACGCTTAACAGGCCATCAAACGTTTTGTCATAATAGAAAATAGACATCACATCCCCTAATCGGTAAAACCGAATGAGAGCTGTTGCTCTGCGGGTGATGGCAATGACGGTGTATCCCGTAACACACGTTTGACATACTCCGGCGTCGCTTCATGAATGGTGTAATGTGGCAGTTCATTATTGGTAATAAAGTACTGAGCTCGTTTTAGCACTACGCCGATTTTCTTTAAGCCATTCAGGTTCAGTCGCCCATGTTTTCGGGCCACCATAATCATTTTTGCCGATTTCACACCAACACCAGGAATGCGCAATATCGTGGCGTAATCTGCCGTATTGACATCAACCGGAAAGCGTTCCGGATGGCGAATAGCCCAGGCCAGCTTAGGGTCCATATCTAAATCAAGATAAGGACTTTTATCATCAAGGATCTCGTTGGCATTAAACTGATAGAAACGCATTAGCCAGTCCGCCTGATACAGTCGATTCTCCCGTTTCAGGCTGGAATCTTTCACTACCGGTAAGCGTTTATCATAGGTATTTACCGGGATATATCCGGAGTAATAAACGCGTTTCATACTTTGACGCTGATACAACGCGGATGAGAGGTGCAGAATATCTTTATCATTATCTTTAGCTGCACCAACAATGATTTGAGTACTTTGTCCTGCTGGCGCAAAACGGGGAGCTGAACGAAATTTACGCCGCTCTTCGAGGCTTTGCACCATGCCTTGTTGAATGTAGTGCATAGGCTTATACACACTCTGATGATCTTTCTCTGGTGCCAGCAGTTTCAGATCCTGTTCCAGCGGGATTTCCAGATTCACACTCAATCGATCGGCATACAATCCTGCCTGATGAACCAGTTCCTGACTGGCTCCCGGAATTGTTTTCATATGGATATAGCCATTGAAGTGGTGAATTGTGCGTAAATCTTTCACGACCCGCAGCATTTTCTCCATGGTGTGATCGGGACTTTTTATCACTCCTGAGCTAAGAAACAACCCTTCAATATAGTTGCGTCGATAAAATTCAATCGTCAGTTCCGCAAGCTCACCAGGCGTAAAGGCGACCCGTTCAATATCGTTACTGCGGCGATTAACACAATAAGCACAATCAAACAGACAGAAATTAGTCAGCAATATTTTCAGTAACGATACACAGCGACCGTCTTCAGTAAAACTATGACAAATTCCCCAACCGCTGGTACTGCCTGTCATCCCTGCTTTGTTACGTCGTATGGTTCCACTGGACGAACAGGAGACATCGTATTTTGCTGACTCCGCCAGAATGGTCAGCTTGTGAAGTACACTCTCTTTCATGTTGCTCTCCGGGCGTTATCATTTATTACCAATATACTGTATAAATATACAGTCATCAATATTTGATAATCACCAGAACAACAGAAGTCAGTGAGAAAAGTAACAATACAAATTGAATCAAACGGATAAAAGAACTCAATATAACCAATCATCGGGAGGGACTAGCGTGGGGGTCGTAGCAGCTTTAGCTGCCTGATGCACTCCAATGTTAAGTACAAATTGTTTTCCGACCGGGCACATTATCAAGATAAGCACAATGCCATCACGGGCGGAATATTCTTAAATTTCAATTTTCTTGGTTTAATCACCATTCAAATGAAAAGTTATATGTGATGAGCCATCATCCGACGGCCCATCACAGAATGGTGAACCATCAGGCTTACCTTACAATAAGCACCGATGTGGTTGCGTAGCGAACAATGCTGGAAGCATTAGATCCTAATAAGTGTGTTTTTATATTAGGTCGTTTGGAGCCAATAACAATTAAGTCAGCGCCAATCTGCCCGGTAACCTCGACAATCTCATCTCTGACAGATCCAAAACTCATTGAATAAGAAACGCGATCTTTAGGCAAGTCGATAGTGGCTGCAATTTCTTCCAGTTTTTTCTTGGCTTTAACCGCTGCTTTATCTTGCAGCTCCATATAGCCTAACTCGTAAGAATTGATGATGGTTGTTGACATGGGAAATACATGAAGCAGTCGGATTTTAGCGTCTGACTGTTTCGCCAAATGCACCGCGTATTCCAATGCTTTGCGGGTTAATTCGTCTTCCATGATATCTACGGGTACTAAAATAGATTTGTACATGTTGCACGCTCCTATTTTTGTATACCTGGATCATCTTTTTAATTATATCGGAGAAATGGATAATCTGTTGTGAGCTGGTTAACTTATTGAACTATCGATACCCGAAATTAGTTTGTATGAAAAATAACCTTACCAGAAAATAAAATTAGACTACGCATAATGAGGGCCTGAAGACAGCTCAGGGAGCATGACGATGCTCCCGGTTATACAGTGATAAACCTCTCATTTTTTATGTCTAAACAAAAAAATTAATCAAACCGGGTTGTGCATGTTTCACCACTGTGCTTTTATTAACGGTACTGACATTTTATATATTGAAAAGGTAAACCCTGTGATGCCATCTCAATTCACTTCGACTCTCCTCCTTACCGCGCAACCTGCCGCGGTGGTCGTCGTGCGTGTGGTGGTGGTCGTCGGCAGTGCGCCGTAACGGGTCCTAATCAACGTAACGATTTCGAAACCCCGCCGGCGCAAACCGGGCGGGGTTTCTGCTTTATAGACTCCCTGCCCCGAGTGCCCGGCCTAACGTAAAGGAAAAAATTATGGCCACTTCGGGTATGCCACATCAACGGACCCGTTTTACGGGTGCTGAGTTAATTGTTTATTTACTGGAACGTCAAGGGATCAAGACGGTCGCAGGCATTCCTGGAGGTGCAGCGTTACCACTGTATGATGCACTGGGGCAAAGTACGATTATTCATCATGTGCTGGCACGTCATGAACAAGGTGCTGGCTTTATTGCTCAGGGAATGGCTCGCTCTACCGGTAAAGCTGCCGTTTGTATCTCATCCAGCGGCCCTGGCGCTACCAATCTGGTAACGGCGATTGCCGATGCCAAATTAGATTCAGTTCCCTTAGTCTGTATTACCGGTCAGGTTGCTTCCAGCATGATTGGTACCGATGCCTTTCAGGAAGTAGATACCTACGGTATTTCGATTCCTATCACTAAACATAACTATCTGGTACGGAATATTAGTGAATTACCTAAGATTATGTGCGATGCATTTCGTATTGCTGAATCTGGTCGCCCCGGCCCGGTATGGATTGATATTCCTAAAGACGTTCAAACCGCCACTATCGAACTGAGTGAACTACCGCCAATTCCGGTACCCGATCAACCGCCAATGTTTGATACAGCCTTAGTGGCTCAGGCCGCTGACATGATTAATCAGGCAAAGCGACCGGTGCTGTATCTGGGGGGCGGAATTATTTGTGCTGACGCCCATAAACTGGCGATAGCGCTGGCAGAGCGCGCTAATCTGCCAACTACCATGACCTTAATGGCGCTGGGAACCCTGCCCGCTGAGCATCCATTATCGTTGGGGATGCTGGGAATGCATGCCAATCGTAGCACCAACCTGATTTTACAAGAATCCGATCTGTTGATTGTTATGGGCGCACGCTTTGACGATCGCGCTATTGGTAAAGCAGAACAATTCTGTCCGAATGCCAAAATCATTCATGTGGATATCGACCGCGCTGAACTGAGTAAGATTCGCCAACCACAAATTGCTATTCATGCGGATGTAGGTCAGGTTTTAGAGCAGCTATTACCTCAAATTACGGCACAACCTCGTAGCGAATGGATTGAAACAGTTAACCAGTTCCGCCAGCAATATCCGGTTCAAATGCCAGATGCGGATAACCCATTAAGCCATTATGGGTTGGTGCTGGCCGCCGCCCGTGCCGTTGATTGTGAGGCGGTTATTACTACCGATGTAGGACAGCATCAAATGTGGGTTGCTCAGGCCTATCCACTGTGTCGCCATCGTCAGTGGTTAACATCAGGTGGGTTAGGCACCATGGGTTTTGGCTTACCAGCTGCCATTGGCGCCGCGCTGGCGGATCGCAATCGTAAAGTTTTATGCTTCTCCGGAGATGGCAGCCTGATGATGAATATTCAGGAAATGGCAACGGCAGTTGAGCATAATCTGGATGTGAAAATTATTCTGATGAATAATCAGGCACTAGGTCTGGTTCACCAACAGCAAACGCTGTTTTATCAGGAGCGCATTTTTGCTGCGGCTTACCCTTACCGTACCGACTTTATTAAAATTGCCGCTGGTTTTGGCATGGATACTTGCGATCTGAATACCGAACAAGACCCGGAAGCCGCACTGGCAGAAGCCATTCGCCGCCCAGGCCCTTGCTTGATTCACGCGTTAATCGATATTAATCAGAAAGTTTTCCCGATGGTGCCACCGGGTGCCGCTAACATCGAAATGGTTGGAGCTTAATTATGTCTACAGAACAGTCTCAACAACATCAAATCGCTTTAGAGCTAATTGTTCGCAACCATCCGGGTGTTATGTCACATATTTGTGGCTTGTTTGCCCGCCGGGCATTTAACGTAGAAGGCATTCTCTGTATGCCATTAAAAGGCGATACACAGAGCCGGATCTGGCTTTTAGTCCAAAAAGATCAACGTCTGTCCCAGATGGTCAGTCAGGTAGAAAAACTGGAAGACGTACAACAGGTCAAATACAGTGAAGATTTAGGTGTATTTGACCAACTAAGAAGTTTTATACAGTAATATAACGATTTTCTCTGTGAGGGTAACTTTAACTACCCTCACAGGAAAATTAAACCTAATTCAGGTTTCATAATGATTATCCTGGTAAACCACAAAGTTTATACAGGTCCATTGAATTTTTAATATTGAGTTTATACATAATATTATAGCGATGAACACTCACGGTTTTCACACTAATATTAATTTTGTCGCCAATGTCTTTATTGCTCATACCCTGAGATATGTATTGAAATATTTCGTATTCTCGTTTAAATAATGAATCAATTCTTTTAACGTCATCATCATAAAGGTTATATTTAGGAATGCATTGGAATCCATCAATGACCAATTGAGAGACTAAGATTAATGATTTAATATCATGTGTCTTATCAATAATTCCATCAATAGAGTACTTCATAGCATTCAGAATATTCATACCAGATGTTTCTGATACTAAAGCAATAATTTTAGTTTCCGGGCTAATGCTACGAATCCCTTCTACCAGTTTATCTCTGCCTGAATTTATCAGATCAATACTAATTAAAACCAGATCAATATTTAAACTACTTACTCGTTCAGCAATATTATCCGTAGTATTGGTTACGGTTATTACTTCAAGACAATCCGCATCTTTTAGTAATTCGCTAATCGCGAAACAAACGAACTGATTACTATCAACGATCAATGTACGAATAACTTGTTGTTTCATTTATAACATCCTCGATTAAATACTATTCTTCCACTCGAGCATTTCATCATTAGATGATAATGAAATATCCCGATTTATATTGTATATAAGAACAACACCCTATAGTTCGTAAATATCCAGCCAAACTATACCTGACAAAATATATTGGGTATTACGTTAGGTAATGACGTTCTAAAGTACCGAAAATTGAACTCTACCTGTCCTATATTTGACACTTGAAATATCAGCCCAAACATGTTGCAAAAATAATAACTCGATAAAACACTCATTGACTACGATTTCACTGTCCTATTTTGGACATCCCTTGAATACGGCTTCTGAGCGGTGATCTCGGATAGTCGTGCTGATATAAAAGTCAATTGCTCAATATTGGATACTTGACTCATAACCACAGAGGCGTTGCAAAGAATAATAGTGCTTAATGTCCCCTGCCTGATATCAGTTCACTATCCAATATTGGACCTCGCGCTACGAAGAATACTATGCATCTCAGATAATGAAAAAACTGTTGATATAATAGCGATATAGTAACCGACACTAATATAATCAAAAAAACCAGTAGATGATGCTAGCCATACAGTTTTAACTGGTTCATTACCATGAACTTCAAGACACTGATCACATTATTCATCCAATCGATGCACCACATTTGTTAAATCTGTATAGTACACATCATTTTTTTGTACTCGACGCGTTTATTGTGCTGCTATTTTATGTGTCTCATCTTGGAGAAAAATATGATGGATGTTCCATATACGGTAAACCTACTGATTGGCGCGATTGTCGCCATTGCGGTGGGTTACTACATTATCAAGGGGTATTCTGCTACCGGAGTACTACTGATCGGCGGTCTGTTACTGCTATTAATTAGCATTTCGTTGGGTCGTCCGATTCTGGCAGAAAAGGCATCCACCGGATTCCTGCTAACTGACGTTTTTGAATTTATGAAAACGTTGTTAAGTAACCGGGCAGCCGATCTGGGCATGATGATTATGATTCTGTGTGGATTTGCTGCCTATATGACGCATATTGGCGCAAATGATATGGTGGTCAAGCTGGCCTCCCATCCACTCAAGTATATTAACTCCCCATATATATTGATGATCGCCGCCTATTTCGTCGCTTGTTTGATGTCTCTGGCGGTATCATCTGCTACCGGACTGGGCGTATTATTAATGGCCACCCTGTTTCCACTAATGGTGAATGTGGGAATCAGTCGGGGTGCAGCAACCGCAATTTGTGCATCTCCTGCTGCGATTATCTTATCTCCAACTTCCGGTGATGTGATTGTGGCGGCTGAAGCCTCCAAAATGGGTGGTGATAAGCTAATTGAATTTGCTTTCCATACTACGTTGCCTATTTCCATCATTGCTATTATTGCTATCGCCATTACTCATTTCTTTTGGCAGCGCTATCTGGATAAAAAAGAGAATGTCGTCAGCGAAAGGCTGGATGTCTCACAAATTAAAACCCATGCGCCAGTGGCTTACGCTATTTTGCCATTTCTGCCGATTATCGGTGTATTAATCTTCTCAGGCAAAATCAGCCTGCCGTTCACTAATGAACAAGGTGTTGCCCACGTAATTCCTAACCTGAACATCATTACCATCATTATTATCTGCATGGTGTTAACGGCAATTATTGAGTTTTTACGCACCTTCAGTGCCAAGAAGATGTTTGCCGGTTTAGACTCCGCCTATCAGGCGATGGGCGATGCCTTTGTTACTGTGGTTATGCTGTTGGTTGCTGCAGGGATCTTTGCTCAGGGTTTAAGCTCTATCGGGTTTATTGCGGGTCTGATTCAGTTGGCTGAATCTTCTGGCGGCGGCGCTCTGATCATGATGCTGGTTCTGGTGGTTATCACTATGTTGGCCGCTATGGCAACGGGTTCCGGTAATGCGCCGTTTTATGCCTTCGTGGAATTTATTCCTAAGCTGGCAGATCAGATGGGCATCAACCCAGCCTATCTGGTTATTCCTATGCTACAGGCATCAAATATCGGTCGTAGTATGTCTCCGGTGTCGGGCGTGGTAGTTGCTACTTCAGGGATGGCAAAAATATCACCGTTCGAAGTGGTTAAGCGTACATCAGTACCGATGATTGTTGGTATGATCGTGGTTATTATTGCATCGCACTTAAAGGTGCCGCTAAACCTGTAGTTATTCTATTGCTATCGCCGATAATATTCGGCGATAGCTTATTTAATCCCTTCTGTTCACATCTGATGAATACCGCACATTTGGTCAAAGAATAATCTTAATGAAATAGTCAACTCAGGTTATTGATTAACCAATTATTTGATCGCCAATAAACATTAATATTTTTGTTATCACTAAGTTATAGAATTAAAACGCCTTTTTATTTCAATTTAAACGGCGTATTATCCGCGCAGTTCATTATTTGAAACGATTCACTCTATGCGATCACTCCCTGCCTCTTTAAAACAAATGACGGATATCACGTCGCTGGCTTTTCTGTTTATTGCCTTTTTAACCGGCATTGCCGGTGCATTACAGACGCCAACCCTGAGTCTGTTTTTAACCACAGAGGTACAAACTCGCCCCGTTCTGGTCGGCCTGTTTTATACCGGTAGCGCTATTATTGGCATTATTATCAGCCAGATGATCGCCAGTTACTCGGATAAGTCGGGCGACCGAAAAATGCTGATTATTCGCTGCTGTTTGTTTGGCGCATTAGGCTGCATTTTATATGCTTTTAACCGCAACTATTTTCTGCTGCTAACGGTTGGTGTGGTGTTATCCACCTTTGGCTCAACGGCAACGCCGCAGCTATTTGCTCTGGCCAGAGAACATGCGGATAAAACCGGACGTGAAGCGGTAATGTTTAGCTCCATTTTACGCGCCCAGATATCACTGGCCTGGGTGATTGGCCCACCATTAGCTTTTGCATTGGCTCTGGGATTTGGTTTTAAAACCATGTATTTCTCTGCAGCTATCGCATTTGTACTCTGTTCTGTCGTGGTTTGGTATGCCTTACCTTCTATGCCCAAGGCGAAACAGGCAAGTAATACCCCGATTCAAGCCCCACGCCAGAATCGACAATCGGTGCTGTTGCTATTTATTGTTAGTTCTCTGATGTGGACCTGTAACGGCATGTATATCATCAATATGCCACTGTATCTGATTAGTGAATTACAATTGCCTGAAAAGCTGGCCGGAGTAATGATGGGAACGGCCGCCGGTTTAGAAATCCCGGTTATGTTGATCGCAGGTTATTACGCCCAGCGATTGGGTAAACGTAAACTCATGCACTACGCCATTATTGCCGGTTTACTATTCTATATTGGGTTATTCTTCTTTACTTCCCCTGGATATTGCTGGCTCTACAGCTACTGAATGCCATTTTTATCGGTATCTTAGCGGGGATTGGCATGCTCTATTTTCAGGATCTGATGCCTGGTCAGGCTGGTGCCGCCACAACTTTGTTTACCAATACTGTGCGGGTTGGCTGGATTGTTGCCGGTTCGCTGGCTGGTACCGTAGCCGAGCTATGGAGTTTTCACACCGTATTCTATATAGCCGCCGCCATGTGTCTGGCAGCAACCCTGTGTTTGCTAAAAATTAAAGCGGCATAATGCACTAACAGTGAATCAATTGAAATCCAGCAGTATCCTGGTAAAAGATACTGCTGTGCTTATTTAATCACTAAATAATCCCGCCATTTACCCGTAGCGTCTGTCCATTGACCCAAGTCCCATCGGGACCAGCTAAAAACGATACTGCTGAAGCGATATCTTCTGGCTGCCCTAAACGCTCTAACGGCGCCAGATGAGCCAGCTTCTCAACCAACTCCGGGGATTTACCATTCAGGAATAATTCAGTTGCCGTTGGTCCCGGAGCAATGCTATTCACGGTAATGTTACGGCCACGCATCTCTTTAGCCATTACGCTGGTTAATGCCTCTACTCCCGCTTTCGTTGCCGCATACATACCATAACCCGGCTGAAGTAAGGCAACCACCGATGAGGAAAAATTGATGATTCTGCCGCCGTGTTTTAATCGCTTTGCCGCTTCCCTAGAGGTGTAAAATGTTCCTTTCAGATTAATATCCAACAGGCGATCAACATCAGCATCACTCATCTCTTCAACCGGTGACAGAGCCATCACCCCAGCGTTATTAACCAGAATGTCGATGCCACCAAAAGCCGTTTCCGCTTCATCAAATAGCCGTTTAACCGCATTAGCATCACTAATATCAGCCTGAATGGCTATGGCCTGAGCCCCTTCTAATTGCAGTTGATGAACCAGCTCATCCGCCATGACCTGATTACCTGCATAGTTGATAACCACAGAAAAACCATCAGACGCCAAACGTTCTGCGATAGCCGCACCAATTCCCCGGGATGCTCCGGTAATTAAAGCTACCTTTTTTATAGCCTGTTGTTTCATAAATTTATCCTACCTGATTGGTCTGTTTCACATTATGACTATGATTTATTTTAGTCTATCGCCAGCAGGATCTTAATGTGTAGAAAGTTAACTGTTTTTATTTCATACAGCTAGCCGATATAATCACATCATTGCCAGATGATAATAAGAATCATTTAATTTACTCTTTGATATCATTGAGTTATTTATTCTTGGCTATCCTGACAACGAGTGTTAAACTGCCTGCCGTCATTGGGGAGTAGCCGGTTTTTGTTAACACAACAAAAGCGCCTGTATCAACATACTCGCATGAACAATCTAGTTCAGCGTGGTGCAGGCAACCGTCAGGTAGGCGAGACCATAGACATATTGCGCACACTGTAGGTTGGGAGGTGCCCAATATGTATATGAGGAGCCCCGGCCGGAGAAACTAAACAGTGAACCTTTCTGCTACACTTATTCTTGCTTTTGGTATGTCTATGGATGCGTTTGCGGCTTCTGTAGGTAAAGGCGCTATTCTGCATAAACCCCGTTTCAGGGAAGCATTCCGCACAGGACTCATTTTCGGCTGTATTGAAGCAATTACACCATTAATTGGCTGGGGAATTGGGCTGGTCGCTGGCCAATATGTTGCCGAGTGGGATCACTGGGTGGCGTTTACCTTACTGTTTATATTAGGTTGCCGCATGATTGTTGAAGGTTCTAAGCAACCTGAAGCTGATGCGCCAAAATTGCGCCGCCACTCTTTCCTGATTCTTGTCACTACGGCATTTGCTACCAGTCTGGATGCCATGGCCGTTGGCGTTGGCCTTGCCCTGTTGCAGGTTAATATTATTCACACCGCAATGGCAATTGGTCTGGCAACCATGATTATGGCAACGCTGGGAATGATGGTAGGTCGCTTTATTGGCCCCATTCTCGGTAAACGAGCCGAAATTATTGGCGGAATTATCCTGATTGGTATAGGTATTAATATCCTACTTGAACATTTAGAGTGGGCAGCATAAAAGCCTATCCTGACAACTACTATCGCCCATCCACACATGGGCGATATTAACGGCTGTTGGCTTTCCTGCTGGTTAATCTTTATTAATGCTATGCCGTTGTCTATCTTTAGTTACTTTTCCTGCTCTGCATCTGCTCTGGCTTGATTCAGTATCGCTTTGGCTATCCATTGTGTTACGGCCTGAACATCATCATTTTCCAATTGCCAGATATCTTTTAATACCATGAAGACTTCCGAGCCATAGATAATCGACAAAGCGTGGTTTACTTTTTCTACCAATTCCACCGACAATTCATCATTAAGCGGTGCGGTAACCTGTTTAAGAATCTGTTTACGATGGCCTCTGACCAGCTTCTCCCGTTTAGTTGATACATCAACGGTATCATCCGTTTCTGATTTAAACTGTGATGCCCGCTCTTCTGCCCACTGCTGCAAAGACAACAACAATGCCGCTCGCAGTGCACCTTCATGTTTAAACATTTGCGGATAAGCAAAACTCAGTAATTCATTAACCCGCTCTTCAACACTGGTTTGTTCTGGCTGCCATAAAATAATGGGTTTAAGGCTTTCATCCACTACGGCAGAAATCAGATCGCTTTGAGTAGGAAAATAACGATAAGCCGTTGCCCGGGATACCTGAGCTTCTGTAGCTAATTCCGTCACGGTTGGAAAAGCGCCCTTTTCAAATAATTTCATGGCCTGTTTAATCAGAAGATTATATTTTCTTCTTTTTAAATTGGTCAGTTCACGTTCTTCAATACCAGATTCCATTTATTGCCTCTGCTTTGTATTAACAGTCTTGCTTTAAATATAGTATCAAAATATTTCAATAATAAAGATAATTTAATGAAATCAAATAAATTTAATAATTTCAACAAGTAAAATTTCATCAGGCGATAACTACAACCGCAATCTTTTTCCTCATAACGTCTATCCTTAATCACTTAATAATTGATTAAGGATTAGCTGATTAACTACAAACTACTCGCAAATTCTTAATTTTCAGAGATAGTCATTTATGAGAAAAGTTGCCCGGCTAAAGTGTAATGATATTCTATTTGTAATTTATGTCGTAAATTGTGAATATGGACTTCTACCGTATTACTACTAACGTCATCACTCCATGAATATAACTTTTCTTGTATTAACGCTTTGCTTAACACCCTATTCTGGCTGAGTAAAAACAGTTCTAACAGCTTTAATTCTCTGGAGGTGAGTACCACGGGTTCACCCGCTTTAGTCACCACATAGTTGGCAGTATCTAATACGATATCTTTATATTGAATCACTGAGCTTAGCTGCCCATGGCGACGACGGACTAACGCCTGAAGGCGGGCTGCAACCTCTTCCAGAGCAAACGGTTTACACAAATAGTCGTCCGCACCGAACTGTAATCCACTCACCCGCTCTTTTATTGCATCACGGGCAGTTAAAATCAGTACCGGTGTATCTATTTTTTTCTGACGCCAATATTTGAGAATGTCCAACCCATCAATATGGGGCAGGCTCAAATCAAGGATTACTGCATCATAAGGCGCAGCATGAATAGCATTTTGCCCCTGTAAACCATCATTAAACCAGTCAATAGTGAAACCAAACTCAGTCAGACCAACCTGAATTCCATCACCGATTAACTCATCATCTTCAACCAGCAGAATCCTCATGCCGGAGCTCCTGTTTAATTAATTGTTACGCCAATAAAATAATATAAATTAACCGGTTAATGCCAGCTAATTACCACCTTAAATCCACCCTGCTCACGATTACTGAATTTGACGTCTAATCCATGCAAATGTGCAATACGCTGCACTATAGACAACCCTAACCCGCTACCGGTTTTTTCCTGACCAGGCGGTCGAAAGAAGCGTTCACCAATACGTTGCAAATATTCATCACTAACGCCGGGACCTTGATCCTCCACGCTAACGCTATGTTGGTCTAACGTCACCATGATGGTGCTACCTTGCCGACCGTAACGAATGGCATTATCCAACAAATTACGCAACAGAACGGATAACAACAGCAGTTGCCCCTTAATGGGTGCGGGCTCCTGATGAATATCTAAACGGATATCCATATTTTCCGCCTGCGCTTTAGGGTAGATATCAGCAATAGCGCTCTGTAGCAACTTCGGCCACTCAACTTGCTGCACATCATCTAACTGTGAAAATGAATCCAGTCGTGAAAGCATCAGTAACTGATCCACCACTCGTGTAGATCTATCAATGCCATCCGTTAGGTTCGCCAGTGCATGCTGACGCATCCCTTCATCATCACCGGATATTTGCACCACTTCGGTCTGCACTCTGAGAGCGGCTAAAGGACTACGCAGTTCATGGGCAGCATCAGAGGTAAAACGACGCTCCCGCACCAGCATTGTACCGATACGGGTAAATAGTCTATTGAGCGCCTCAACGATTGGCTGAATTTCACCGGGAAGCCGGGTAGTGATGAGCGGCGATTCATCATCGGGCTGACGTCGATTAAGCTGGTTAGCGATATGACGTAACGGTTTTAATTCCCGCGTAATTAGCCAGACCATCAATAATGCCATCAATGGTAGCGCTATTAACCAGGGTTTGAGCTGTGAAATTAGCAGATCTTCCAGCATGTCATCGCGATAATCCAACTCCTGACCGACGGCGACAATATAGCGATTATCCGCCGTTTTTAACCAGACAATCCGCCACAGATCGTCATCCTCATTAATGGCGCTATTTGCAAAGCCATCCTGATGATAGTTGAAGATAAAATTACTGCCATTATCACCATCATGTAGCACCATTTTCCCATCGGGAGTAAATATGGCAAAAGCTAAAGCATCATCATCCTGAGCGCCTCGATTATGGCGTAATAGCTTTTTAGTTTTAGGTAACTGCTGCGAAATATTACCAATGGTTTCGGGTTGCAATACGGAAAGTCGCTTGGCAAAGATCATTTGCTGAGTATCAAATATTTCATCGATATTTTTGCTGGTTTGTCGCCACGTCAGAAAGCTGGCTATCGACCAGGTCACTACCACCAGCAGAATAAACAGAAGGATCAGACGCAGTCGCAAACTCAGTGTTTTCACTTATTGTCCCCCAGTGTATATCCCACCCCATGTACCGTACGGATAAAGTCGTTACCCAGTTTACGTCGCAAATGGTGAATATGGACTTCAACCGCATTGCTGGAGACCTCTTCATCCCAGTTATACAGTTTTTCTTCAATCAGTGAACGTGGCAGAACCCGGCCGATGTTATGTAAAAACAGCTCCAGAATTGCCAACTCTCTGGGTTTCAGGATCACCGGCTCTCCGTGGCTGGTTACGCTCATGGTTGCGGGCTCATACACCACATGTCCGTAAGAGAGCGTTGGCGTAAGCTGTCCATGACGCCGACGAATCAAAGCCTGCAATCGTGCCGCTACTTCCGTCAGGGCAAAAGGCTTGCACAAATAGTCATCAGCTCCCTGTTGCAGCCCATCAATACGCTGCTCTAATGCATCACGGGCCGTTAAAATGAGTACCGGTACATCATGACCGCTTTTACGCCAGTCACGCAAAATATCCATACCGTCAATACCCGGCAAAGAGAGATCGAGAACAACGGCATCATAAGGTGCGGCATCAATTGCACGTTGACCGCTTTTCCCTTCAGAAAACCAGTCCACGCTGAATCCGAGTTTAGTAAGTCCGGATTTGACTCCGTCACCAATCAGCCTATCATCTTCAATTAGCAAGATGCGCATAATGTCCTCCCGTTGATTAACGGCCCATTTTTACAGGATAAACTCCGGCATGGCTATTGCCGAAATCCGGTTCTGCAAAAATATTTTTTATTTTCATTCTATTAAGATCCTGTTAAGAACTTAGTGATTTAATCATCGATGAAAAGAGTAGATCACCTGTCATTGAGGGAATAAAACATGAAAAAATTAACGATGTTAGCTTTGGTTGCCACATTAGCCAGTGCGCCTGTCTTTGCTCAAAATAGCGCTTCAAATGGTGGATTCAGCGGGCCCGGAGCAACGACTACCGCACCCGCTCAGCAAGGTGGCGGATTTTCAGGCCCGAATGCAGGCACCATGACGGTTGAGAAAGCCTTAACCATGAGTGATGATACCTGGGTTACCCTGCAGGGAAATATCGAGCAGCAAATTGGTAAAGAGTTGTATGTTTTCCGTGATAAAACCGGCACCATTAATGTTGATATTGACCATAAACGCTGGAATGGTCTGACTATCTCTCCTGCGGATACTGTAGAACTACAGGGAGAGATTGATAAAGACTGGAACTCCATTGAGCTTGATGTGAAGCAAATTAAAAAGATTAACTAATTAATACATAAGGGGAACAACGACTATTTGTTCCCCTGTATCGTCTTTATTTGTATGCTACAGGGCAAATAAACCGGTTCTCTATATAACTATCTCAAATCAAATATTTTTATTTCAGATCTACGACTTGATAGTTAAGACCTGCACTCTTTTTCTGATCGGGTATTTGATATGTTTCAGGAAAACGAAACAGGCGATTATGCCGTGCATCCAATATAATATTCTCCCCGGATAATTTCTCCATTGACTGCCACTTGATACTGTTATTGCTGGAAAATGTTATATATTCGCGATCCCTCTGATTCCTCTCAAGGATAAATGTCCGCTCGCCAACATAAAGCTTCCCTAAACGCTCCGTCCCCGTTTCCAGAATAGGATCGTATATTAAATTATTATTCAATCGATTTAGTGAATAGAGCGACCGTGTATTTTGTCGGGTATCTTCTATCATCACAAAATAGATTTCACGATCAGGAGACGGCTGTATATCCATGATTGTCATGCCGCCATCCCAGAGAGTCTGATTTTCTTGTCCATTCAGAATATTGATACTGATAAATAATATTCTTTTAAGGCTTGAATCCTCTTTGTCCGTCACTCGTAACCACGTAATTATTTGATCCTGTTGATTCACTAACCACTGACGACGTTCATAATTTGGCGAGACTTCATAATTTTGAGAGGTTCTGTTATTCAGAATAACCTGGTATTTTGATGCTAATTCCCAGCTATCGGCGACCTGTGACCAGCTTTTTCCCAGATCCTGAGTCTGGTATACCCGTCCGCCCCATGACAATAAATAGTGACTACCACTGTAGAACTTAATAAATTCCATACCTGATATTCGCTCACGCTTTGGCAATTGCCATAGCTTTAACCATTGCCAGTCATGTCCACCATTGCCAGTCATGTCCACCATTATCAGAGTAGTAAACAATCGGATTATCTTTATACATCACATCGGTAATAATGTAGCAATGACCTGAAGCATCGCAGCCCTGAGCAGTAACGCCACCGGCAAAACGGGCACTAAAATAGAGTTTATCGTTCTTCTCCGCCATAACATGGGTTATTGGAAATAAATCACTTTTATTATTTTTCCTGTAATCATAAGGTTCCAAAGGTAGATTGAGGCGGTAGTTCAGCACGTCTTGTATTTTTTGTGCTCGTTCGGGAATCAGTGCATCCAGTAATGGAGGAGAGCCATTTGCGAACAGGTCAATTTGTAAAATATTAGCTACATAGCTAGTGCCCTGATAATAACGTTTACTCTCTTTACTAAGAACACTACCCCTGGCAGTAATAAGAACGCCATCAGAATAACTGCTTATTTGATAATCAGCCATATCCTGAGAGGTTTCCCCATCCAGATGATGTGATTGCCATTGCCATTTAGCAGCAAAACCGGTGAATTCTATGCCATAGGTTAGCAATAGCGTTGCTGATAACAGCATCACCAGAGTCGCTATTCGTATTTTTACCGACGAAAACATTCAATATGTTCCTGTATGACTTTAGATCTTCCCTGACGTTGTCGTAATAAATAGAGCATGCTTCGTGTAATTTGCGTGTTACGCCCCTGACTGGAACGACGATAAAAAATCAAATTGGTTATCTCAAGAATCAGCATCAATACACAAAAAAAGGATATTGAGAATAATCCAAAAAAAGTCATTACTTCTATATACTCAATCCAGTCCCAGCGGTCTGGTAATGCGTCTGCCCCCCACCATTCAAATATGTTAATACTACTGACAATAAACAACATAAAAAGGAAAATAAAAAACAAAAAGTAATAGGCTCCTTTAAAGTCTTTAGGTGACATATACATTCGATTTTTATTCAGATAAGCAGAACCATCAATTTCATTGAAAAGGCCACATACCTTATTGTTTTCCCTATTATATATCAGGGTGACGCTATCATTTTTGGTTAAAAATACCGGATGCTCATGAGTATTAAATTTAGGCCCTAAAAGAGGATCTGTAATGTAATAGGACATATTATAGTTTTGATTCTGACACTGAAAAGTAGCCTCATTAATATGCATGTAACCATATTTTATCTTCAACATATGATGATGACGGGTAACAGAATTGACCTTTTCCCTAATCAGTACCAAAGAATTATTATATGTTTCGTTCAGGTCATCTATCCTATCAGCCTCTTCCTGTGGTCGTGGCGGTATTAAACTGTCGTCCGACAAACACGATGACCGGTCTCCCTGCATAACAGCATTGAGACCTTTCTGGAGTTCTTGATTAAACTTATCTTCTGCAATAAGGCTATTACTGGCATATTTAATAAAAAAATATCCCGCCACTAATACAGGAACCAGAACCAGCAATAATGCCCAGAAATAAAACGCAGTCAGAGTCACCAATGTCCCAAGAGCTGCTATCAGGCCCAACTTTTTTATCAAAGATACTGGTGATGGAGTGACAGAGTCATATTGATGTTTTTTAGGCTCCATTACCCCCTTATCTGCAGAATACAACCAGTGAAGATAGTAGCTACCATCACTCAATTGACTGGCACCAATACAAACCTCATCTCCCTGCTCTAATTTTGTTAATAACTCGCCGTGGCGAAAAGCTCGGTTTTCCCCATAAAAAACCTGATTGCCCGCCAATATACGAAATTCCTGATTTATTCCGAGAGCATTTTGGTCGTATTGTTTAAACGTTACAGTAAAAAAATAGCTCTTTTTCATCTTTGAATATTATTTCTATCTGGAGGGCGAACTGTTTAATGCTGAGCATTATTTATATCGCATTAAATCAAATAATTAATTTAAGTATACTGGTGATGTGCAAATTGTTAAATGACAAAATGCGTTGATAACGATGTTGTAACTATGAAGATCCACGCGCTTTATGAACGTGCTTAACGATGTATTAATGACTAAATATTCAAACATAGCCATTAACTACTTTGTATTTTTATTAAGCTCTGACATTATCAGGGCATAACACCTGTAATCATGGATATATACTGGAGTTTTAATGCTGGAAACCTCTCTTTTTGTTGCCACTATCGCGACTCTCGGCATGCTCTCGCCGGGACCCGATTTTTTTCTGGTGATTAAGAATGCTGCCCGTTATCGCCGTTCGGTTGCGATGGTAACGGCACTCGGGGTTATTCTTGGTGTCGCCACCCATATGTCGTATTGTGTCGCGGGTTTAGCCGTTGTCATTACCGCAACGCCATGGCTGTTTAACCTGTTAAAGTATGCTGGTGCACTTTATCTCATCTGGATTGGTATTCAGGCACTGCTATCTCGTGGCGGCAGTAAAATGGATATCACTAACCTGAGTCACCAACAAACCAGCTATAAAAATGCTTTTATTCAGGGATATCTGTGTAATTTGCTCAATCCTAAAGCCACGCTGTTCTTCCTTTCAGTTTTTACCCAGGTATTAAGCCTTGATTCCAGCACCGGTGAAAAATTGTGGTACGCCTTTATTATCTGGATTTTGGCAGCTATCTGGTGGCCACTGTTGGTGGTTCTGATTCAAAGTGCCCCGGTTCGTCGCGGGCTGGCGAAAGTTCAAAGTGTGGTAGATAAAGTACTTGGCGTAGTGTTGATTGGTTTAGGTATTAAAGTCGCTTTAGGTTAAACCCGTTTACTAAGCCGCCATCAGGCGGCTTACTGTTTCTCCGTTTTTAATAAATAACCACCAATAATGTGACAGTGTCACTATAAACTTCCTTTTACAAACCCACTTCTCTTGGTTATGACTAATTTCAAAAATCAATTTCTTTTCTTATACACATCATCATTAATAATAATTATTATCATTAGTATTATCATGTAGTAGCATATGCAACGCCTTTTGCCTGGCATTTAAAACCAATATTAAAGATTCGGCATCCGGTCTCGGAGCACAGTCTTTTGTTTTTATTATCATACTCAGGGATACACAATGAAAACCAGATCGTTAAATACACTCTGTCTGGCTATTATCAGTAGCTTTACTCTTCCCGCTATGGCGGCCGAAAGTGAAGAAACCATGGTTGTCACCGCATCAGGGTTTCAACAGGTACTGCGCAATGCACCAGCCAGTATCAGCGTAGTTACACGCGAACAGCTGGAGAAAAAGCCCTTTCATAATCTGGCTGATGCGGTAAAAGATGTTGAAGGCGTCAGCATAACCGGCAGTGGCACCAATAGTCAGGATATCTCTATCCGAGGCTTACCCGGTGACTACACCCTAATTCTGGTTGACGGTAAACGCCAAAATAGCCGTGAGTCACGTCCTAATGGTAACGGCGGCTTTGAATCAGGCTTTATTCCACCCATGGAAGCCATTGAGCGTATTGAGGTAATTCGCGGCCCGATGTCTGCGCTGTATGGTTCTGATGCTATGGGGGGAGTCATCAACATTATCACTCGCAAAGCCGGCAGCGACTGGAACGGTGCCGTAAGTATGGATGCCACCCTACAGGAAAACTCCGACTCTGGTAATATTTATGCGGGGAACTTCTACCTGTCTGGTCCGTTAATTGAGAATCGTGTTGGATTCCAGCTATATGGCTACGGTAACTACCGGCCAGAAGATGATATTATTGAAGGATACAACGAAAACGATAATAAGGGCGTTACTGCCAAGCTGAGCTTTACTCCTACTGATAGCCAACAAATCATTTTAGAAGGTGGACGTGCGATACAAAAACGCGAGTCAACGCCAGGGAAATCCATTGAAGCCTATACCGTTCGCGGCTCACTTAAACAACCCAATCCTAAAACCAATATCAATAATGAGCGTAATCACTGGGCATTGACCCATACCGGACAATGGGATTTTGGGTTTTCTGACATTAGCGTTTATCAGGAAAAAACTAAACGCAGTACCGAAACCCATACGTTGAACAGTACAACCGGCGCCTAGAGCGGCGGCTATAGCGACAGAAAGCCTGAAATCACCAATACTGTGGTAGATGCTAAATTGACCCTTCCACTGCCATCGAATATGGTCACCATTGGCGGTCAATATCAGTATTCTGAGTTAAACGATGACTCAACCACCGGCAGAACAACCGCCGAGAAAACCAATGTTACCGCCTGGCAGAAATCGGTATTTATTGAAGATGAGATCGCCCTGCTTGATGATTTAACCTTTACCGGCGGCGTGCGTTTAGACGACCATGAAACCTACGGTGATTACTGGAACCCTCGCGGTTATCTGGTCTATCACCTGACGGATGAAATTACGTTAAAAGGTGGTGTGGCAAAAGCTTTCCGCGCGCCAACCTTACGTGAAATCAGCCCCGGATATGGTACCGCAACTCAAGGTGGCGCCGGCATTATGTACGGTAATCCTGACCTTAAGCCAGAAACCAGCGTAAACCAGGAGATCGGTATTGCTTACGATCATGAGTCTGGCTTCAATGCAGCCCTAACGCTGTTTAATACCGATTTTAAAAATAAGCTCACCAGTTACAGTACGGGTGGCAAAGACCCGATTACCGGTTTAAACCTGTACACTTATGACAACGTTGGTAAAGCGAATATTAAGGGCGTCGAGGCCGCGACCACTATCCCGCTGGTGACCGACTGGACTCTGGGTTTGAACTATACCTATCTGGACTCCAAACGTAAAAGTGACGATGAATTCTTCACCTCTGGTGAATCACTGAAAGGACAACCGCTGGCGCAAACCCCTAAACACAGCGCTAATGCTAAGTTAACCTGGACGGTTAATGACGATTTGGAAACCTATATCCGCGTAACCTATACCGGTAAACAAGTATGGGCGGCACAGCGTAACAGCTATACCGGTCCTCGCTATCGTGATGGTTTCACCACCGTTGATGTGGGGGGTAGTTATCAAATCAATAAAAATACTCAGTTGAATCTGGCGGTGCTGAACATTACTGATGAAACCGGTGATGATATCAACACTAACGGCGGGAACTGGGTGGTTGAAGATGGCCGCCGCTATTGGGCCGGTATTAACGTAAAATTCTGATGTTACAACGGCGGGGTCAGTATTCTGGCCCCGTCCGGTAATGCATAAGCGATGGTATCTCCATGTCTAAAATAATTACGCTGTTCTCCATGCTGCTGTTTTCCGCCTGCCTTAGTGCTAAACCGCAACAGGCGATTCCCCCCATCGATAATGCTGCCTATCAGCATTTCCAAATTCAGCAATATGATATGAATGCCGATGATCAACGCAGCTATCGAATCTATATTGCCGTCCCCAATACGCCACCACCGGCTTCCGGTTATCCGGTGTTATATATGCTGGATGGCAACGGTCAGTTTCCACTGGCGGTAAACAGTTACCATCCTGACAATGGTCCGGCCCCATTAATTATTGCTATTGGTTACCCTACCGATGTCAGTTATAACACCATACCGCGCACCCGTGACTATACGCCACCGGCTGAAGGGGAAGAGTTTGCTCAGGGAGGACACGCTGAAACATTCAACCAGTTTATTAGCCAACAATTAAAGCCCTGGGTGAATCAACACTATGCGGTTAATCAACAGAAACAGACATTAGTCGGTCATTCATTTGGTGGGTTATTTACGCTCTACACGCTGTTTAATCACCCTCAGCAATTTCAGCACTATGTTGCAGCCAGCCCTTCGCTCTGGTGGGGAAATGGGGTCGTGATTCCTGCACGTTCTCCATTGCTAATCCAATGGCCGGAATCCATCACGGTTACTGTTGGTGAGTATGAGGAGAAACCTAATCCGGCAGAGGCGAATAAACCTCAGAATGCAGAACGTGCGAAAAGACAGGCCAAACGCCAACAAGTCACTAAAGCACGCGCACTGGCGACAGAGATGAAGCAACAGGGAGGCAATGTAAGCTTTATTATGTTCCCCGGAAAAAATCACGGTAGCGTAATCCCTGATGCCGTAAAAACGGCGGTGATGACAGCGGGAAAAGCGTAAGTCGAAATCTGATAATGGCCCTTTCCGTTAACGCCCTTAATCGGGCGTTTAGCGGAAAAATTTTTATTAATTATTCGTCTTCTTTTTTACTGTTATCGGTATAGGCCGCAGCAATCTCCGGTGGTAGGTTTTGTACCACTAAACTCTGAGGACTGGAAAGCTTAACGTTTGCCGCCCGTAACCGCTTCAGAATATCAAATAACAGATCGCTTTTGGTTCGACTGACAACGCGTGGGCTACTGACATAACCCGTCACGCTTAGCGTAATACCATCCGGCGTTAACTGGCTAAAAGAGACAGAAGGCGCCGGTGTATCCTGAATAGCTTCATGTGCGACATATGCTTCCAGCAAAATTCCCCGAACCTGTTCAGGATCGATATCCAGTGGAAAAATCAATGGAATGGTTGCCACACCCTGAGCATTGCCCATGGTTACGTTACGCACGTTTTGAGAGATCAGCTGGGAGTTAGGTACAATCACCGTTGATTTATCACTAAGCTGAATTTCAGTGGCCCTGACGTTAATACGACGAATATCTCCCTCAACCCCACTAATACTGACTAAATCCCCTACTTTTACCGGACGTTCCGTCAGCAAAATTAAGCCTGAGATAAAGTTCTTAACGATCTCTTGCAGACCAAAACCGATCCCCACCGACAGCGCACTGACGATCCAGGCCAGTTTATTCCATTCAATTCCCAGTAATGACAAGGTAATCAGTATCAGCAGCACATAGCCAATATTGCTAAACAGCGTGACTAACGACATGCGCATCCCGGTGTCCATCGCTGTTTTCGGCAGGAATTTTGTGCCGAGCCAGCGGCGAGCGGTACGCAGAATGTACAAGCCGACCACTGCGCTGATCAGTGCGCTCATGACGTTTGCCGGAACGATATTGATTTTACCGAAGCTATCGCTTCCCAAAATATCGATGGCTTTATCAACAATGGTCATTGGCGTGGTGGCGCCATAAGTACCATTAAATAGCGCGATCGCCGCCAACATAACCAGAATGGTATTTCCTATGGCGGAAAACAGAATGGTTGCCTGCTCCAGATAACGATTATCCAGGTTTAGCGCCTGTTTAATCCATTTACCACTGGCGTGATTAACTGAGAACAGGCTTTCACACAGGTCCCCCATTAACTTGGTGGTTAGATAAAGGCAGGAGAAAACAATGCCAACCCACACCAGTTCATAGGTTAAAAAACGCGCCAGTGGAATATAACCAATCAGTAATGCCAGTACGATAGAGACAGAAACGGCGCTAACGACTAAATGAATCAAACTACCCAACGACGTTCGAGGTTCCAGCGGTTCACCTAACGCCACCATCTCCCGGCGAATACGATTAGTCCGACGCGTTGCACGCCATACCAGTAACGCAATTAACAACGCGGCAATACCGTTACTAAAGATAGCGGCCGATACGCTGCTACCAATAGTATTATTGAATTGTTCCAGAGTGCCAAAGAACATCAGCAACATAGCAATCCCGGTGGGATAAGGCTTAAGGGCCACAGCAATCATATCCGGCATCGGTATCAGCCGCCATGATGGTCGTTGAATAGACAGCAACGCCCTGCCCAATCCGGCAATTATCCCGGAGAAAATGGTTAATCCTAATAGTCCATTGGCGAAGTTATCTACCAGTGGAGGTAGCGCGTTATTACGGGCAAAGACCATATAGAGCAAATTGGCGCCACCATAAAGCGTAATAACCGTCACGATAACCGTAGCAAAGGCTAAAAAGGTGCGGCGCAAGCGCCCATCAGGAAAGCCCCAAATGCTTAACCATACCAGCGCTTTTTCCAGATATTTACGGGCATAAAGCCAAACCCCAATAGCCAGAGCCATAAAAACGATCGAACCAAACAGTCTGTCTGGTTGCTAGGCTTGTGCGATATTGTCAGACAACTGCTGGCTAAAGCTGGCAATTTTAGTTCGGTCATCGGGCTGTGGATTAAAGACTGGTGCCCAAAAACGCGGCCCTAAAATACTTCCTGAATTTAATGCCAATTGCGTTTTCAGCGCGTTTCGTCGTAACTCTATGATTTGCTTTGACAGGTTGCTGGCATTGGTTTTTAAGGTTTGAGAGTGTTCTAACTTTTTCTCAGTTGCGGCTTTATCCGCATTTAACGCGGCGCGTTGTTTAGTTACTTCAGGCGTTTCATCCAGGGCACCGGGAGCCGGTGCCGGACCAATAACGTCCAGTTGCGCCAGTATTTGGGTTAATACCGGTGTCAGAATACTGATGTATTCATCCGCTTTATGAGAAACTTCCAACGCCTGAGTATTCAGTAAGCTGAACTCTTTATCCTTGGTAACGGCAGAAACCTGTTGCTTAATATCACTAAGCCGCTGCTGTAAACTTTCAAGTTCTGCTGTACTGACGTCTTTCTTCTCTTCCTGTTCTGAATCCTGGTCCTGTGGCTTATTTGCCGGTGTTTGATCTTGCGGTTTATTTGCCGAAGGTTTGGTATTACTGCTCGCAGCAGGTAGGGATTTAGGTGCTGCATATACTGAAGGTACCGTTATGCCGATCACAGCCAGTGAACAAATTAAAAGCAATATTTTTGAAAATCGATACATACAGCAATACTCCAAACGTCACGACATGTCAGTTAGAGATAATAGTTAATGTTACAGCTTTGGCTTGATGGTCTTTTTTAGTTCATCGACAGAAATAGAAGCCAAAATGCTCCCTGCCAATGGTGCTTTTAAAACATGCGGTTTAATCTTGCCCCATACCCGCATTTCGCATGGCTTACAGTCAAAGGTTAACGTCAGCACTTCATCATTGTGTACCAGTTGCATTGGCGTTGCCCGCCCCTTAACACCCTGCACACCTTTGGCCTGTTTAGGACATAAATTAAAGGCAAAACGCAGACAGTGTTTGGTAATCATTACCGGCACGTCTGACTTTTCCTGATGGGCTTCATAAGCGGCATCAATAAGTTCGACACCAAATTGTTGATAAAACTCCCTGGCTTTATGGTTATAAACATTAGCAAGGAAGCTTAAATGAGTTTCAGGATAGACTGGCGCAGGATCAGAGACCGGTAAGCGCTCAGCACGCTGATAATTTTGCAGTCGGGCTTCCGTTAGTGCATCAATCACATCCCGCCGCAGCTGATTTAGCTGAGCACTGGGAATAAAATACACCACCGGTAAATCAACAGTGACGGAGATTGCGCGATAGATAGTTTGCCCCAGTTTGGATAATCCATCCTTCAAACTTTGTAACGACTTCTCCGCCTGATTAGCAGCTTCAAAATCACCAGAGAGTGACGTTGTAACGCAAATACCCTCTTCACTGGTCGCTATCAACATTAATTCAGAACCCGACTGAGTTAAGTGTAGTTCAACGTTCACCTTACGTTCACTGGATGACTTCAGTAACGACTGCTGCCATAGATGATCAAGATTACGGTTTAGAGGATGATTTGGCCTTAACTTACTAAATTCTGGCAGCATTTCATTTGGATAAACCCGATAGCGAAGTTCTGCCGTTTTCTCTACTTTACTGGCGCGAAAACCGACAATTTCTCGCTTAATGAGTACGTTCAGGCCATCACCATTGGTCAGCGGTTCAGTCACGCTCACATCCAGATAGCTCCCACCAACTTTAAGCACTTCACCAATCGGTAAACCGATATATTTTGGCGAATCAAATGCGCCAATATCCATCTGCCGCTGATTCACAAAGTAGTCGGTGCTTCCCCGATGGAATGTCTTTTCCGGATTAGGAATAAAGTGATGCTCGGTTCTACCGCTGGAGGCCGCTGACAGGTCTGGTCGTTGAAGCAGGATCTGATCAAGCTGTTGGCGATAATAGGCTGTGATATTTTTCACATATCCCATATCTTTATAACGCCCTTCTATTTTAAACGAGCGCACACCGGCATCGATTAATGCAGACAAATTTGCAGACTGATTGTTGTCTTTCATTGAGAGCAAGTGTTTGTCATAAGCCACAACGCCGCCCTTATCGTCCTTTAAGGTATAGGGCAAGCGGCAGGCTTGTGAACAATCGCCCCGATTAGCACTACGACCGGTTTGAGCATGGGAAATGTAGCACTGACCTGAAAAAGCGACGCATAATGCACCATGAATAAAAAACTCAATCGCTGCACTAACGTTATGTTTAATTTGCCGAATCTGCTCCAGATTCAGCTCTCTTGCCAGCACCAGTTGGGATAAACCCACATCCGACAGGAACTTCGCTTTTTCAAGGGTTCTGATATCGGTTTGAGTACTGGCATGCAGATCGATAGGTGGAATATCTAACTGCAAAATGCCCATATCCTGAACGATTAACGCATCAACCCCGACATCATATAGTTGATAAATCAGCTGCCTTGCTGGCTCCAACTCATCATCATGTAAGATAGTATTTAGGGTAACAAATACTTTGGCATAATATCGATGAGCAAAAACAACCAGCTCAGCAATATCTTTCAGACTGTTTCCGGCATTATGACGAGCGCCAAAGCTGGGGCCGCCAATATAAATGGCATCAGCGCCATGCAAAATAGCTTCACGGGCAATTTCAACATCTCTTGCCGGACTGAGTAGTTCTATTTGATTGTCTGAAAGTCTCATATATCACTGAATTATATAGTGGTTAATCGTATCTAACAGGTAGCAAACATGGCGGTATTGATAGCCGTCGCTACAGCGTGCGGCATTGTACATTAGATTTGAATTTCCGCGCATGGGGATCTTAGTTATTGCGGAGAGTTTATCTGCTATTAAGTTTAGATGATGATCCCGCCATCAGACGGGATCATCCAAAACAGGAAGATGTTGGTAGGAATAATTAACGACTATTATTTTCTATTGAGATTAAATATAAGTAGCGATCGAGCACCATCGCGGTAATACCCAGACTTCGGCAAATCTCCATCTGGCTTTTCCCCTTTTCGTTCAGTGCTTCAATCTGGCGTAGAATATTCCCTTCATTGCCCTGATAAATATAGCTACTTTGAAATGTTCGCCCACATCCGGAGCAGTAGTAACGCTGTAATCCTGAACGTGCTTTGCCATGTCGGCGAACACAATTTCGTCTACCACAGTGATGGCACATAATGGCTGCGACTTTCATTTTGATACCTCCCTATATCCAAACTCCCTGCATTAATTCAAGGTACTGCTCTTTATGGTTGATACATTTAGCTGCCCCAGACTGGAAGCCAGCGAAAGCCGGGCTAAATGCCAGTCCACCATGGTATTTACGTTATTAATCTGCGCTTCCGATAAGTCATTTTGCGTATTTAACAGTTCCAAAATACTGCCAACACCGGACTGATAACGACCACGAGCAATTTCATAAGCTCGACTGGAAGACGCCACCAGATCGCGCATATTTTTCAAATTATTTTGAGCCGTAGATAAGCGCTGATAGGTTTGCCATACCTGTAAGGCAATATTTTGCTTAGTTTGAATAAACTGGTTTTGCGTTTGTTCCAGTCGATTTTGTGCCGAACGCACGGCGTTATATTGGCTGAATCCACTGAACAAAGGCACTTTGACATTAACCCCCATATACAACTCATCACTGTCATAACCAGGGCCATATTTAGGACGATCGTTACCCCAACGAGAGGTTAAATACACTGATGGTAAAAAACCTCTTTGGGCTACGCTCAGCTCTTTTTCCGATACGGTGATTTGCTCTTTAGCCGCCAGAAGTTGTGGATGTTGGTTTAAGGCTTTCTCAATTAACTGATTGATATTATTTAATGAGTTTTGAGAAGGTACCGATAATCCCTTCTGAAAGCTAATATCTTTAGTTATATCTTTACCCAACACAGAGGCCAGAGCCCCCATACTATTGCGCACTTCACCTTCAGCCTTAATTCGGTAATTCGTGGCGGATAAGGCGGCGTTTTTGGCCTGAAGCTCATCCGCTAATTCACCAACACCCGCTTCTCTTTTGCCCTGAGTAACCTGTAAGCTTTTATAAGCGATAACTTCAATATCTCTGGCTGCTTCCAGATAGGCTTCGGAGGCGATAACCGCAAAGTATTTTTGGGCGGCATCCAGCACGACATCCTGCAGGTCAGACATAGATAAAAACTCAACCGCCATTAGCTCACTTTTGGCTTTATCAACAGTCGCTTCTCGCTGGCCGAAATCAAACAACAGCCAGCTAAGTTCCAGCGTATTCGACCAGGACTCGGTTTTTGTTTTGTAGTCTTTCTTATCAACCGTTTGAGTTAACTCCCGATGACCAAAGCTGCTATTTAAATCTACCGTTGGCATATAGCCCGAATAGCTACTGTCTTTGGCTATCTGATAGTGTTGCAGATTTAACCATGTTGCCTTCGCTTTAGGGTCATTACACATCGCCATGACCACAACGTCGTAAAAACTTAAATTTCCCTTCCCCTGACCAGTCCCCAGGCAAGCGTTGTCATTCAAGGTCTTTTTACTGGATATATCGGCAATCACAGGTGCATCAACCGACTGGGCAGTTATCTTTTGAGGCTCTGGCTGTGTCGTTACCGGAGCTACTGGTTCCATCGATACCGGAACGGGTGCGACGGTCGCCGGTTGTAACGATGCAGAAGATGAGGACGATGAGGTTCCCCTCACCAGATACTCATCAATGCCGGGTAACGAGCCAGGTATTGAACTGGTAGAGGCGGGTGCAGCAGAGCTTACTGCACCTTTCATCGGCATGTTTTTTGCCGGAGCGTATCCCACCGTTCTGGAAACGTTGGTCGTTTTCACCGGTGTAGAGCCTGTGGAACTGGAAACCGCAACAGGTTTTGTTACCACGGGTTGAGCTGCGATTGGCGACGTCGCTGCTGTTGATACCGATTTAACCGGCAACGGCCCTTTTGTACTGACCTGTGGTGCTACTTTTACCGACGATGAGCTACTTTTTTGCTGTCCGGACGTACTTAGTTCATCAATAAGATTCATAACATCATCGCGGCTTGCCGCAAATGAAGCCGATGGAAAGATGGCTGAATAAACCAGACTGGCAAGAATAATCTTCTTCATTTTAGCTTCCTTGTTGCGCAGCAGACTCAGTTGACGCTTCTGCCGACCCGAAAAGCTGTGCCGGTGTCAAATCATGTCCTACTGTTCCATTTTCAATAACGATAATGCGGTCAACCATCGCCAATGTTTGAGGTCGATGAGCGATCACCAGACGTGTAATCGCCAATTGACTAACGGCAGTGTTTACATGCTGTTCTAACTGCACATCTAAATGGCTGGTTGCCTCATCCAATATCAATAATTGCGGCTGTTTATACAGCGCTCTGGCTAACAGAATCCGCTGTTTTTGCCCGCCCGAAAGCGCAACCCCCATATCACCGACCAGGGTGTTATATTGCATTGGCATTTGTTCAATATCGTGGTGAATAGCCGCCATCATGGCGCACTTAATTGCTCTCTCATGGCTAACGTTGTGGTCAAAGAAAGTGATGTTATCCATGATGGAGCCGGCAAACAGCACGTCATCTTGCAGTACAGTTGCGCTGAAGCGGCGCAGGTTGGCGACCGTCAGTTGCTTCAGGCTAACACCATCGATCAGAATATCACCGGCTACCGGAACTAAGCTGCCACACAACAACTGACTTAACGTCGTCTTACCACAACCGGAACCCCCTGCCAGCGCCACACACTCGCCCGGCTCAATAACGAAAGAGATATCCTTAATCACATAAGGCTCGTGTTCTGAATAGCGGAAACTCACATTATCGAACTCAATACGCGGTGGTTGAGTTTGTTGGGCATACTGTTTCTGCTCTATTGCATCTTCCGGTTCAGTCAGCACAATATCGGCCAAACGTTCGGTTTGAATACTCAACATTTTTAATTCAAAGAACTTATCTACCAGGCTGCTTATACGGCTACTAAACTGCCCCTTATAAGAGGTAAATGCCATCAGAACCCCCACGGTGAAAGTCTGATCCATCACCATGGTTGCACCTATTCCTAATACCAACAGGTTCTCAATACCAAACAATAAGCCATTGAGTTGCTGATAATAGATTTGCAGTTTCTGTACTCTGACGCCTGAGTTAATTTGGCTAATCAACAGCGCCATCCAGTCTGACATCCGCTCATTCTGGCGTTGAAACAACTTAATGGTTCTTACGCCACGAATGGTTTCCAGGAAATGGCTCTGTTGTTTTGCACCATGGATGATTTGCTCTTCTGTTGCCATGCGTAATGGACGGTACCAAAGGATCCGACCAATAACGTATAACAACATGGTGATAAGACAGATGGTCGCCAGATAAGGACTGTAGATATACATCATGATCAATGTGACGATAGTCATCATGCCGTCAAGAATGGCAACAAAGAATGATGACGAGAGCGTTGACTGAATGGAATCCACTGCGCCAAAACGGGAGACAATATCCCCCAAGTGACGTTTCTCAAAGTAGCTGATAGGTAACCGTAAAAGATGGCGGAACACACTATCACGCCACTGTACGCTGATCGATGTAGAGATATACATCATCACCCATGCCCGTACGGCAGAGGTAAGCTGTTGAACCAGCATCATAACGCCAAAACCAACAATCAATGTGACTAACAGATTTCGATCGTTAGACACAATGACATAGTCAATTGTCCATTGAGTGAATAGCGGTGAGATAATACTGAACAACTCTATTCCTAGGGCCAACAACAACACTTGAATAAAGCTGCTTTTAAGACCGGTGATTTTGCCAATCAGATCGCGAAAACGAACCTTACGTCTGACTTCCTGTGGCTTAAACCCGTCATCTGGCCAAAGCTCAACGGCAACACCCGTAAATGACTTAGAAACTTCTGAAAATGCCAGTTGGCGTACACCAAAAGCGGGGTCGTGAATAATACACTTATTCCCTTTAATCGCTTTGAGTACTACAAAGTGAGAAAATTCCCAGTGCAATATGCAGGGTAATTTAAGCTTTGGTAAATCTTCCATTTCTAACCGCAAAGAGCGGCTGTTCAAATTCATCTGCTTTGAAATATTCAGCAGTTGACTGAGATTAGCCCCCTTTTGAGAAATACTGTATTTACCGCGTAACGTCGCCAGGTCAATATTGTAATTATAATAGCCTGCGATCATGGCTAAACAGGCAAGGCCACACTCTGCCGATTCCGTCTGGATCAGTACGGGTAAGCGCTGGCTGATTAGTCCAAAATTAATTTTTTTAACGAAACTCATCCCTATTATTCCCTTGTTGCCTTAACCCTTAGTCAGTCGCTTTCTTGGTGATACTCAACAAGGGTTCCAATACCCATTCGTAGAGCCTTCTTTTATCCAGTGTGATATCCGCTTCCAGTTCCATACCCGGCTGTAGCGCTTTATCTTTTCCATAAACGCTAATCAATTGCTTATCCGGCTTAACGACGATTTGGTATAACGAGGCTTCATTGCCAACGTTCGTCGTGCTTTGTAATTCATGCTGCAGTAAAGCTGCCTTAGAAATGGACACCACTTCACCGCGATACTGACCAAATTTTTGATATGGATATGATTGGTAACGTAACCAAACTTCAGCACCTTCCTGAATAAAACCCACGGCGTTACTTGGTGCATAAAGATGAACCATTAAAAGTGAGTTCTCCGGAACAATGCTGACCATTGGCTTACTGTTGTCCACAAATTGCCCGGTTTGAGCAACGGCCGCGGTTATGGTACCGGCCTGTGGTGCCTGAATAGTGATTTCACGTTTGGCTTCACTTTCAGCTAATTCTTGTCGGGTGGTTGAAATATTCCGATCGATCTGTGCCTGCTGTTTATCAAACTTCAGCAGTAATCCATCTAACTCAGATTGTCTTCCCGCCAGCTCTTTTTGAGCATTAATCTTCTCACGCTCATAGCTGCTCAGAGCGCTTTGCTGCTGCAATAGCTCTTCTTTCACCCGCTCGAATTGCTCCAGAGAGATATATTCTTTCTTATAAATCTCCTGATATTGCTGCTGACGGCGTTGCACCAACTGCATAATTTTGCGCTGATTAACAATCTGCTTGTCTAAGGCATTAACCTGATCGTTTAACTGCCGAATATAATTCTGCAGTAAAGATTTCTCTGCGGTAAATTGGGTTTGGTTCTTAGCTAAATCTTCATTCAGCGAGTCCAGTCTGGACTGAATCTGAGTACTGATCACCTGCTGAGTACCGCTGCTGTTTTGCGATTCTCTTTCACTGGAAATCACATAGAGCACATCACCCTTTTTGACCAGCTCCCCTTCTTTCACTTTTTTGTCTGTTACCACGCCGTATTGCGGGCTATAAACTTTGATCACTCCACGATCGGGTACTAATTGTCCCGTTACGGTCTGCTTTCGCGTATAAGAAAACAAAATGCAAAAAAGCACGATAAATACAGTAATGGCGCAAACAAAAGCAGTAAAAAATCTCAATGTTAAAGGAGTACTTAACATAACGCTGCCAAGCCACTTTTGCTTTTCTGCCTGAAGCGCCTCCTGGCGAAATAGCCCCATAAGCCATTTTATCCTTAATAATTATTACGTTAACTAAATTCACTAACGATAGATTCTTAATTAATCTGACATGATTAGATTGACGAATTTGCTTATCGCCTCGTCAATTTACACATCAGTAATTGGTGTTAGTCTTAATAAAATAAGTCATTCCCAAAATTTAATAGACCTTCGCTATAAATATATTGAATATTTCACTTAAAAATCTTAAGCCACCGTTTAAAGCACATTATATAAAACAAGAATATATTCAGGGGCAATAAACAAACCACCCATAAGACTAGGATTCATTCTCAAATTTGATAATAATAATGGCTTTTAGGTGTTACCGAGACAAGAATATAACAATATTCCTATCCAATGCAATATACGCTAAGTTTAAAAATAAATGACACTCATCACTTAAAGCATACTAAGCTTAAATTCTCATATAAAATTTGATCTCAATACCCATTGAGCTCAATAACGTTAAGATAATACAGTTCAAACCAAGGTAATTTAGAATAGCAACGCATTATTAAACAAACGCTCACCTCAAGATAATGACATAACATCATGAATACAATGATATTTATAAAAACGCAAGCAATGGAACAATAACTTAAATAAATTTCAGATATATTATAAATACATTTGCAATTAAAATTTATAAAAAACCCTAACTAAATAAGTAATATCTAATTAAGTATAAATAAAGACTTATTTTATAGTAAAAACACTATTTTATCTTTTCTTATAATTTGCATTACAAGATTTTTTTGATAAATTTACCCGGCGTCTAATAGGCACCTAAGTCTAAATTGGGAGGGTAAGTTTTTCTGAATTGAAAGACCTCTTAATTACGCACTTAAAGAATTATAGTTAATTACGATTTAATGGAAAAAAATTAGCTTTTTTTGTAGCCGATATCTTTTTTATTTTTAAACGCTAATTTTTACACCTCAAATATAGGTTATGGATATGAAACTATACGTACAAAAAGCAGGTCAAGCCGTTGAAGAAGTCTCTCTGACTGGTTCAACACAAATCAGTGCAACACCGGGTACTCGCCTTTTCGTGGAAGCCAATGATGGCGCTATCACCCACATGTCACGTTCTGGTTCACAGTTAGTTGTGAACACTGCTGATGGTAAAGTGATCAATGTAGATAACTTCTTCGGTTCAGCCGATCAGGGTATGAGCTCATTAACCATTGATAATACAGCTGAATCAGGTTTACCTGAAAAGCAAATCGTTCTTGGTGATGACAGACTCTACGCAGATGGCAGCGAAGTTATTGCTTATACTCCTGAGCAGTTAAAAGAAGTTATCTCTGGTTGGGATTATTATGAAATGCGTGGCGAAGAAGCTGCCGCTGCAGGTGATGATGACAACACCGGTCTGTTTGTTGCGCTGGGCTTAGGTGCTGCCGGTATCGCTGGTTTGATAGCCCTGGCAAACGATGACGATAATGGACATAGCTCTAGCGGTGTCAATCCAAATCCTACGCCAGATCCTAACCCAAGTGAAGTGACTGACCCAACGCTGATCACGCTGAACCGTTCTAATGGTTCAAGCCTGACCGGTACCAGTGATGCTAAAAACGCAACCGTCTATATTGATATCAATAACGATGGTACTTACGACTATACAGCAACCACTGATGCTGATGGCAACTGGTCTTTCCCTACCCCAACATCTATTCCTGATGGCGCAACCGTTAGCGTTTGGGTATTAGATAGCAAAGGTGAAAAGATTGCGGTTAGCACTGTTATTGATGCAACTGCACCTGACTTTATCTCAATGACTGTTTCTCAGGATTTAGCGGTTATCACCGGTAAAACTGAAGCAGGCGCTGTCGTTAAACTGGATCTGGATGGTGACGGTACTGCTGAATACACCGTCAAAGCAGACGACAACGGCAACTACAAATTTACCCTGGAGAACGGCGCAACTCTCGTTCCGGGTACCAGCGTAATCAGCCTGGCTGATGATTTAAATAACGTTTCTCAAATCACTATTCCAGTAGCAACCAAAGCGACTGTATTAGGTATGAGCGATGGTACCAATGCAATGGATCTGTCTACGACGACAGAAATCACCTCTCCTACTCTGCACGGTCTGGGTACCCCAGGCGCAGTGGTTCAGGTTATGGATGGTGATACCATTATCGGTACAACTACTGTTGGTACCGATGGTAACTGGAGCATTAAAGCAACTGATTTACCTGTTGGTAGTCATTCTTTTGGCGTTGAAACCGTTATCAATACTCCGGTAAGTGGCCCAAGCAAAGAAAATACTGCCAATATCACTTTTGAACAAAAACCTTATGACATGTCAGTTATTGTTGCTGATATCCGTGAGATTGAAGTTGATGACAGTATTGATGCGCCAATTTCAATTACCCGTGCTCTGCCAAACGGTGGCTATCTGGTAGCTTACCCACAAGCTGAAGCAGCTGGTTCTAAATTCTATGACATTAAAGTCAAGATTTTTGATGCCAGTGGCAGCATGGTGTCTGAACTGACTCTGGGCGAGAAGAATGTCGCTGATGGTTACAGCCGCGACAGCGCTAAAGCTTACTTAAGTAACTTTGACGTTGCAGTTTCTCCGGTTGATGGTGCGATTACCGTTCTGTATTCCAGAAACGAAAATCCTTCAAGCTATACCGGTAATGATGTTGTATTCCAACGTTTCTCTGCTGATGGCGCAGAAATTACTTCAGGTCCACAAGTTGTTGCCGCTTCTGGTGATATTGGTGGCATGAATGGTCTGCTGGCTGGTTTACTGCCAGACGGTTTAGCCAATCTGATCACCAATACCCTGTCAGGTATTGTGAATCCGATTGCCGACTTCATGACCAATGCGCTGAAGACCATCGATTTCCTGAACATCCTGCCAGATACCGATTTTAAAGCGTTAGTTGATCTGTTTGTAAACGGTCTGACCGATCGTATCTACTCTGTGCTGTTTGGTCAGGGCCTGTTGAGCTCATCTATTGTTCAAAT
Organism: Limnobaculum zhutongyuii; assembly: GCF_004295645.1. Taxonomy (NCBI): domain Bacteria; kingdom Pseudomonadati; phylum Pseudomonadota; class Gammaproteobacteria; order Enterobacterales; family Budviciaceae; genus Limnobaculum; species Limnobaculum zhutongyuii. The sequence continues at coordinate 1,753,884 of NZ_CP034752.1, read as the reverse complement.
GGAAGACGGTAGCATTGTATTTACCGGTACCCGTTTCATTGAGCCATTAGATCTGGAAAACATGGTTGAGAACGCTGACGTTTCTGGTTTTGTCAAAGAGTTCATGGACGCATTAGGATTAAAAGGTATTCCTATTGTTGGTTCAGTTATCGACTGGATCGTTGAAGGCGTTCTGAATCTGGCCGTTCAACCAATTGAAGGTTTCGTTGACACCATTCTGACCTGGTTCGACCTGAATGCTTTCGAAGCTGGTGCAAACCTGTACAGCGTTCGTTACGCGCAAGATGCCAATGGCAATCTGGTTAAAGTCAGTGAAAATGCTGAAGCTCCACATGATTTCTCTCTGGGTGGCTTCTTCACTGAAAACGGCTATATCACTACCAGCAATGGTATTTTCGATAAAGCCGTTAACTGGATCTTTGGTAATGATCCTACCAGCGACAGCGAAGGTTTAGTTGGTGCCGATCTGGGCGGCGGTCAATATGCCGTAATCTGGCAGCAAGCTTGCAAAGACTGGTCTATCGATCAATTACTGAAAAACCCGGTTGACCTGAAAATCTCTGTTGTAGATTTCAACACTGGCAAAATCTTACTTGATGGTGCAACGCTGAATACTGATGCTCCAAGAGGTTCTGCTGACGTTTCACCTAAGATCATCACCTTACCTGATGGCACCTTCGCGGTATCCTGGGTTCGTGTAACCGGCAGTGATATGGGTGACGTATTAGTTCAACGTTTCCAACTGCTGGGTGGCAAACTGGTTGCTGTTGATGCACACCCAACCGTAGTTAACACTACGACTGATGGTGCTCAAGGCGTACTTGCTGGATCCTTAACGGGTGCAAACGACATTACCGTTCTGGAAAATGGTAACTACGTTGTTAGCTGGGCGTCTGTGACAACTCAGGGTGAATCTCACGTTGTATCTCGTGTGTTCGATATGAGTGGTCATGCTGTTACCGACGAAATCATCGTTGATAAAGGCGTTGACGATCCGGGTATCTGTTCTCTGCCTTCTGTTGTTGCTCTGGCGGGTGGTGGCTTCGCTGTTACCTGGTCTGAAGTTTCTGAGACTGGCGGCAACCTGTACAGCCGTACTTATAACGATGACGGTTCAGTACGTGGTGTGGGTGATACCGGTGGTGATGTTTCCAACCCAGGTCACTACATCAAAGGTACTTTAGAATCTGCCGTTGGTACTAATGGTGATGACGTTATTGATGGCCGTAATGGCGTTACTAACGTTGTTGCTAACGACGGTGATGACCGCATTCTGGTCATGTCTAATGGCTTTAAATCTATCGACGGCGGCAATGGTTTTGACACTGTTGTGTTTGAAGATAAATCAGCCACTACCATTGATTCAACAACGCTGAGCAAACTGCACAACATCGATCAAATCGATCTGAACAATACTTCTGCACTGACCTTAGATGTTAAGTATGAAGATCTGATTAAGCTGAACGATGACAAGCACCTGTTTGTTAAAGGTGATGCAAACGACAAAGTTGATCTGGATTTAACCAGCTGGACTAACGTTGCAACCGCTAACAAGTCTGGTGTGCAATATAACCTGTATGTCTACGATAAAGACGAAGACGCTCAGGTTTGGGTACAAAATACTATCTCTGTAATTTAATACCTCTCTCAGGGGCGAGTTCTTTCGCCCCTTATTAATTAATTATTATTAGTTAATAGTAATTAATTAATAAGTTAGCCGTTATATGAATATTAATTCAAAGGATTGGTTATGGATTTCTCTCCATGGAATGAATGCGTGACAATTGTTGCCAAAGAGTTAGGCATTAATGTCAGCACAAATAATTTAAAACACATCGTTCAGAATGGTGGTGAACGTGATGAGGTAATGCATAACCTGATAAATTACATTGGGTTACAGTGCAAAGAAGTTAATGAAAAATTAGAGAAAATTCCTGCACTATTGTTTCCGGTATTAGTGCCATTACAAAATAACCAGGCCGTTGTGGTATATGATATTAATGAAACTCATGCCACATTATCATTCCCTATCTCTCCAGATGTGAAAACTCAGGTTAATTTAGAGCAGCTGGAATTAATGAGAGAAGGCGCACTTTGGTTAATTTATCCAAAAGAAAGAATAGAAGACAAACGTGTTGATGAATTCCTTAAGCCTTATAAAGGAAATTGGTTATTTCAATTAATCGCTAAAGACACCAAGTTTTATGGACAAATTGCTCTGGGTGCTTTATTTGGTAACATTCTTGCCCTCTCCAGCGCCCTGTTTTCCATGCAGATTTATGACCGGGTTATTCCCGCACAGTCCTATTCAACATTATGGGTTCTGTTTATTGGGGTAATGGTTGCTCTGCTGATGGACATGGGTTTACGTCTTGCCCGAAGCCATTTGGCCGATGCTATCGGTAAGAAAACCGACCTGTTTATGTCCGGCATGTTTTTCTCCCGGGCATTGAGAATGAAAAATGATGCCCGACCAAACTCCACCGGTGCCTTTGTTGCTCAACTGCGAGAAATCGAACATATCCGTGAATTGCTGACGTCAACAACGGTCGTCGCTATGGTGGATATGCCATTTATTCTGATCTTTATTGCTGTGATTGCATTTATTGGCGGTCCTCTGGCATTTGCACCATTGCTGGCAATTCCATTGGTCGTTATTCCTGGTTTGATTGCTCAGTGGCCACTGTCCCGTTTATCCCAGAAAGGTATTCGTGAAAGTGCTATCCGTAACGCCATGCTGGTGGAAACGGTTGAAGGTCTGGAAGACATTAAAATCATGCAGGCTGAAGATCGTTTCCTGCGCACCTGGAATGAATGTAACACCACCACGGCTCAAATCTCTTTAGAACAGAGACACTGGTCAAGCCTGATTACTAACTGGTGCCAGTTTATCCAACAGTTAGTGTATATCAGCGTAATCGCGCTGGGTGTTTATCTGGTAATTAATAACGATATCACAACGGGTACTTTGATTGCCTGCTCCATTTTATCCAGCAGAACTGTGGCACCGTTAGGACAGCTGGCATCAGTATTAACTCGTTGGCAACACGCCAAAATGGCAAAAACGGGTTTAGATGAGTTCCTGAAAAAGCCACTGGATCAAAAGCCATTTAGTGAAACGCTGCATACCGATGAAATCAAAGGCAACTTCAGTTTAAAAAACGTCAAATATCGCTTTAGCGCAGATGCTCCAATGGTATTGGATGTTGACAGACTGGAGATTAAACCGGGAGAAAAAGTCGCCATTCTGGGTTCTATCGGCGCCGGAAAATCATCCCTGCTACGCCTTATTTCAGGTATCGCTGAAGCGACAGAAGGTGAATTGCTGCTTGATGGCCTGGTAATGAAGGATATCTCTAATAACGATATTCGCCGCGACATCGCCTATTTACCTCAGGGTGCCCAGCTGTTTCACGGCACCATCAGAGACAATTTAATTATGGGTAAGCCTCAAACCTCCATAGAACAAATTGTTGATGTCTTGAATATTGCCGGTGCTGCCAGCCTGTTAAAAACCGGGAAAGGACTGGATTTATCCATTGCCGAAGGCGGTCGGGGCTTATCGGGTGGTCAAAAGCAAACGTTATTGCTGGCCAGAACCCTGCTGCGTAACTCCCCTGTCCTGTTCCTTGATGAACCAACAGCCAATATGGATGAGAAGTTGGAAAACCATGTGGTTGCTTCACTACGAGATCATATTAAAGACAAAACTTTTGTGGTGGTTACCCACCGCCAGGCTCCTTTAAGACTGGTTGACCGAGTTATTGTCATGAATCAGGGGAATATCATCCTTGATGGACCAAGAGATCAAGTATTGCAAAAGCTGCAAGCAACTAATTAGTCAGGATGATGAAAATGAGTTTGTTTAGTAAGAAGAAAAAAACCATCAGCATGCATGGCGATCCGGTGCAAAAGCACACCTATATCATCTGGATGATTTTATTAACCTGCTTTGCCCTACTTTTATGGGCCAACTATGCAGAACTGGATGAAGTTACCAGTGGTCAGGGAACGGTTATTACCTGGAACCGTTCACAGATAATTCAAGCCAGAGATGGCGGTGTTATTCGCGAATTAATGGTGCGTGAAGGCGATTTAGTAAATGCAGGTCAACAATTAGCCGTTCTGGACGCCACTCGCTTTCAGGCGGGATATGACGAAATTGGTGCGAAAGTTAAAGGATTGGCGGTGAGCATCGCTCGTTTAACCACAGAAATAAAAGATGACAACAGCAAACCAGACTTCTTGTTGTTACTACGCGAGTTCAGCGGTGGTATCGCCTATAAGGATATGTCAGATGAAGAGCTGTTAGCAGATAACAAAGTATTAATTGACCATGAAATGTCCCTGCTCATCACCCGTCGTAGAGGTTTGGATGAAAACATATCTGGCCTGCAGCGCAGCTTAAAACTGACGGTTAATGAGCTGAACCTGATTCGTCCGCTAGTGGTAAAGGGAGCCGTAAGTCAGGTTGAAGAACTGCGCTTAAGAAGAGAAGAAAACGAGCTGAAAAATAAAATCACTGAAGCTCGCAATCATTACTTTGAACAGGCTAAAGAAGAACTGGTTAAAAAGAAAAATGAACTGGACTCCATCTACTTTCAACTGCTGCAAAGAAAAGATCAGTTAACCAGTACGGTGATCAATTCACCGGTGAAAGGCATCGTTAAAGACGTACAGGTGACGACCGTTGGTGGCGTACTGGAACCAGGCGGAAAACTGATGGAAGTGGTTCCATCTGAAGACCAACTGGTTATCGAAGTAAAAATAAATCCAAGGGATATTGCATTCATTCACCCGAATCAAAAGGCCATTGTCAAAGTTAGTGCCTATGAATCATCAATATACGGAACCATGGATGCAACAGTAGAACGAATCTCTCCGGATACCATTCAGGATCAGGTACGCCGTGAGCAGTACTACTACAAAGTTTTTGTTCGTACTGAACGTTCTGCACTGGAAACGCCTGACGGCAAGACTCATGAAATTGTCCCGGGAATGTTGGCTACGGTTGATATCAAAACAGGGAAAAAATCAGTGCTCGATTATCTGATTAAACCATTGAATAAAGCCAAAGAAGCGCTGAGGGAAAGATAAGTGATTCGATATAACAAAATCATGATCGCGCTGGTTGTCAGCTACTTCTCCACGCTGTCAGCAGAAACAAGCGCCGAAACATTAAATGAAACGCTGCAAATGGCAGTCAATCGTTCACCAACGATCAAATACCATACGGGAAAAATTGCCTCCGCAGACAGCACCATTGGCGAAGCCCGAAGCGGATGGTTGCCTAACGTCTCCCTTAATGTGGGTAATGAGGTTATGCGCAGCAACAAAAGAGACAGTGATGGCAGCAATACCTATTCGGTTAAAGTTGATCAAACCCTGTTCGACTTTGGCCGGGTTGGCGATCAGGTTGACTATGCTGAACATAATAAATCTTCAGAGGTATACACCGCTCATGATGAAGCCGAAGTGCTGTCATCAAAAGTTTCTGAGACCTACTTGAATATTCTGAAATATGAACAGCTAATTGACATCAATAAAAAGAATACTATTGAGCACCGCAACATTCTTGGTCTGGCAGAGGCCAGAGCCAGTGGTGGTGTGGATAGCCGCGGTGATGTTGAACAGGTTGAAGTACGGATCAAGGGATTAGATGCGGAGCTGGCTAACTATGAAGCTCAGCTAAAAGCCGCACAGGAAGATTACTATATTCTGGTGGGTAAACGCCCTTCCGGACTGAGTATTCCAGACGTTAGCGCATTAAAAGCTAAACTTGCCGTAAAAATGAAAGAACGTATTTCTGCTTCGCCGCGAGTTGAGGCTATCAGAGCTAACCGAGATGCGGCGGCTGCAGAGTATGCTTACACCAGTAAAAGCTGGCTCCCTGCCCTGAGCGTTTCGGTTTCTCAAGGAAAGTTAAGCACTTCCGGAGAAAATGATACGGTAGTGATGTTAAACGTAAACAGCAATATTTTCGATGGCGGTGGCGCACTCTATCGCAGCAAGGGTGCTGCTCAACGGGTAGAAAGTGCCCGCTGGAATATTGAAAAATCCATCGAGGATTTATCGACTAAAGTCTCACAGATGTATCAGGAAGCGCTTAGTCAGGAAAATCAGTCCAACATTTATGCTCAACGTATTCTCCATTCACAGGAGGTGAAAGAGCTTTACCATGAACAATACAAAGTAAACCGTCGTTCTGTTTTAGATTTATTAAACTCAGAACAAGAACTTTTCCAGACCATGAGCAATAAAGTGAACGCGGATTTCAACTTCCGGGTTTTGCTTATTCGGGTATTTTCTGAATTAGGTGAGATAAATAAAGCGTTTAATATCAAAGTTAAATTTGAAGAAGAAGACAGCGGTAATTTGGTTTCTAACCTGTTTGGCGGCAATAAACAGTCTCAGAAAGCGGCTGAGCCTCAAATAACAGAAGAAATAATACCAGAACCAATGGTGATCCCGGTTACATCGACAGTAAGTAGCAGACCAGAAATCGTCTATTCACCAAACGTTCAAAGCACGGTTACCAATAAACCGGAAATGGCTACACCACAAAATATTCAAACCACTGAGATTAGCAGACCTGTGGTAACTGAGTCGCGAAGTGTCCCAACCATTGTGGTTAACAGACCAGAAATTGCACCATCAAATAATGTTCAAACAACTGTGATTAACAGGCCAGAAATAGCTGCGTCACAGAATGCACGAACCACTGTGGTTAACCAACCGACAATTGCACCATCACAAGCGATCCAGACCCGAACTATTGAGCGTCCGCAAGTTTCTATGCCGACATCAAATATTAACAGTAATAACAGTGATGGTTATATCACAAAGCCATATAAATACTCTGAATCGCAACCAGTCCAAACGCCGGCTCCGACAATTCAGGAAAACATCAGAAAAGAACAAATTGCTAAACCTGCTATTCGTTCTACACCGAAAGGGATTGATGACCCATTACTTTTAATTGGGGTCAGAAAGAAATAGCTCCAAAGAATTATATTCAATCGTTCTTAACGAGTTGGTCGGTTATTTATTTTAATGAATAGTGATTTTTAGAATTTTATGTTAAAAATGAGCGAAGCTTCTAAAGAAGCCATTATATATGAGGGATTTATATAATTAGTGCAGCGGGAAATTATTGCAACTGGAACATAAGTGATTATACCAATATAAAGGGATTTTATCAGAGCACTATGCAGATCTAAAAATCCCTGATGATTTTATTTATTTAGTAATACAAATACCTCTATTAATAGTTCACAACTCTGGTTAATGAATCTATTTTCCGTGATCTGTTTCTGGTATAGAGGTCGTTGCATTCAACACATTAAATACGGATGCGAGTATTAAACAACGATAGGCGCTTAAAAATGGACAAAGGCAAAATAAAGACATTAATTGTCGATAATAATCAATTCGTGTGTTTCGCTATCAGTGAAATCTTAAAGAATACTGATTTTCTGGATATCGTAGGGGCTATTCACTCAACAACGGGCGTTGTTGATATGATTAAAAATCAAGATATACAGTTAGTCCTTATCAATATTGATCTGATCAATAATGATAAAGATAAGCTGGTAAAAGAAATACATGGTGAAAATTCATCAACTAAAATTATTGGACTGACTTCTGAAAATTCCAACTCCAATATTATCAATTCATTAGATGTCTCCATCGATGGAATCATCGATAAAACTAATGATATCGAGTCACTTACCTTAGTCTCTAAGCTAGTGATGAATGGCTTTCAGTGCATTCCAAAGAATAAGCTGTGTAATGATAAAGTCAATAAAACAGCAATGTTAACCAATCGTGAACGCGAAATATTACAGTTCATTACCCAGGGAATGTCAAATAAAGACATCGCAGAAAAGCTAAATATCAGCAGTAAAACCGTTAGTGTTCATCGCTATAATATTATGTTTAAACTGGAGATAAAAAATTCTCTCGATCTGTTTAAACTAGGTAGTTTTTCTATCTAAACCACTATTAATGTAATGACCTGGGGCATAAAGGAGGGAATAAAACCTATTCCCTGCTTTTCTTTTTTTACAATAAAGGTACATTTTCATTACCTCTTCTTTTTAAATTCAACTTTTCTTCATTCTTTTCTTGATAAATAACCACCAATTTGATTGTTTAATAAACAGTGGTAAATCTAAATTCAACTTATTACCTCAACATAATTAATTGCAGGTATTGAATTATATCAATATCGATTAGATAGTTTTAAAAACTCAAAACAAAGCAACAAATATATTTATTAGTCACCTATCGATCAAAGTAGTCATCATAATTATCAGTTTCTGAACCATCTTTTAAAATGGCAAACAAACCTATAGCACAAAAAATATAAAGTATAATAAATGCACATAAAGAGAATATGATCATAAAATTTGATGACCATTCGACTATTGCTTGTAAAATAACTTGTATTAGACCAACCATAAACAATACCTCCTCATTAGTAACCTGTTACTGTGTTACATGCTAAAAGTAATGTTATTGCTAACCAATAGCTTTTTTATACTCATCAGTAACGGTAGCTAATTTAACGCTGATTAAGCAGAGACGTTATCCATAAAGCGAAATGGCAACAGAAGCGTGTCAGTAGATTGGTTTCATACAGAATATCAAGGTATTAATTTGATTTAAAAAGGAAATTTATAAAATTTAGCGGAAATTTTATAAAAAATGATGAAGTGATATGTGTTGTTGAAAGGTAAGAAAGGTCAAAACCAGAAATAAAATCTCCACCCGATGCGTTAAGTGGAGATTTACTTGGTTTCTTTACTGGTTACTACCAGACTCAAAAACTAGGGCATGCTGATAATAAAAAGCGTTGAATAGAATATCAGCAAAATGGTACCCGTTACGGTTAATAATACTCTCATAGTGAACTCCTCGCTGATCTACTCTGAACACAGGTTAACTGGTTAGTATCAAAACGTTTATCTTTAAGCTTTTGATACTGCTTACTATAAAGACTAGTTCATTGTTTTAATTTTGCCATGCTCATGTAAATAAAATGTTATTATTCATTTTGTTCATATAATTTATAACAGATAAAACACCAATTTTCATCAGAAAAATCAATACATTTTTTCGTTAAAATGAGTGTTTATGATTACTACGACATTAATCACTGGGATATTAGTAATTAAAGGTTTTGATTATCAATGTAATAGGTAAAATCTTTCTGGTTATGATCAACCTGGTTTAGCGGTTCAGGAGCGATATCAGATTCGTAAGCAAAAAAAAACGCCGCAGTTATTTGCGGCGTTTTGTATAACAAAGAAAAACTTACTCTCTGTAGCGCTGAATATCCGATGCCATATCGGTAACGATTTTCTTCAGATCTTCTGCCGTTACTTTTTGAGAATCATTGCTCAGTTGCTTACCAAAGCCTTTACGTACGACTTCAAATACAGTTTTACCCGTGCTGGCATCAATTAATTGGCCTTCAAACAGCAACGTGGTGTCCTGATCCCGCTCTCCTGTTGCTGCCATTGTGCCAGCAATTACTAAAGCTACAGGAATAACTTCATAAAACTGTAAACCCTCGGTAGAGGCTGCAACACCGGTAATGGCACCGCGGAAAATCAGTGTGTTTGGTGTTTTTGGTGAGTTGACCAGATTCAGACGTTGACCAAAAGCAGATTTAATATTTTGGTTAGTATAATTTAATACCTGATCCAGGGTTTGTTGCGTAACTTGTGCGTTAGGCTTTGGAGCCGGGTAATAAACAATTGGTTCATAATAAAGGTTCTGATAATTTTGAGCTTTAAACGATGGATCCATCCAGCGTAATACTTCCTGCCCTGACGCACTTTCAGCTTTATGCAATTTTGAATAATCTGGTAAAAAACCAGAGTAATCTTTAGTGTCTGCTACCTTCGAGGTACAACCACCTAATAAAAGGCTACCAATTACTACTGCTGCGGAGATATGCTTCATCGCCAACATACTTGACCCCTAATATGTAATCGTCAAATCAATTGTTTTGTTAAACAGAGCACTATTTCTACATAAAAGAGAAGATTGCTGGAACCTGTGAGTTGCTTTCCTATTCTTTTATAAAGCTATCTTGCCCTAGCCAATGGTCTTAAATACCTTCTTTGCCGGAACACTCAGTATAGATGCTATTAATGAGGCCACCGTGAAAATAATTATTCTTGATATATCAATAAAAAAGCTCAATTGACTTCACAATATATAATAAAAATTAAAATAATTTCAATTGATTATTTTCATCTAAAAATAATCAGCAAAAGGTACTAATTTAGCGATTAAAGGGTGAGTACAATGCTTTACTTTTATTTAATTAGCTGGTTGTATTTTCTCATCCGATAGCTATTCCAATGTAAAGCTTCATTTATTACGTTCACGTACCCTACTTAATGTTTTACTGGGTAATTCACCAAACATATCGCGGTATTGTGCAGAAAAACGGGCTAAATGTTGGAATCCCCACCGGGTAGCCACATCCGATACAGTAGTGTTCGGTTTAGCCTCCATTAGATCACGCAATGCGCCATTCATTCGCATATTTACAAACCAGTTTTTAGGCGACATTCCCACCGAATTTTTAAAAATAAACTCTAAAGCTCTCAGGGTATAGCCGGTTGCTTTAGCCAGATCGCTTAATTTGAGATTGTTTTCCTGTCCTGACAACATCAGCTGTTCAGTTGCCATTATTAATTGCCCGTGCAATAGAGTTAAACTGTTGGGTTTTATTGGGTCAGCCTGACCTTCAGAAGCAAAAATAGCGTTAATAAAGCCGTTCAGCAGCGCTATTGACAGCATTCGTGATACTTCTTCACTTAATGCTGTCTCACCAGGCTTGTAAGCCATCTGTTTTATATCCAGAAACAGGGTCTTTAACTGTTCGTAGTTTTCAGTTTTCAGCGGAAAGGTCATAATCTGATGAGGTATCAGTTTAATTTTTCCACGATCATATTCATCTAATGCTTCCTGTAATTTCTCTCTGGAAATTGCGTAAGTAAACCATTCAGCCTCTCCCATCGACTGATAAAGAATTTCTGCTCCTTCAGGATAAATACGCAAATTGCCGATACCGGTAGGTATACCGTTATATCGAGTATATTCACCACCTTTAATGGTAAGCCCCAGATAGACATATTCTGAGGATGCCTTACCTCTGCCAATAAGCGCGCCCAAATGATGCCCGGACTCCAGACGGGTTTCGCCTAATGAAAGTTGAAAGTTTCGCGCTTCATTATTATCTTCAATACTTATGATCCTACGTTCAAAGTAGCCGCCCTCCACTACTTCAAATTTGTTTACCATATCCAATCCATGGCTAGTTTCTTCATGATACTTTGACTTTGACAAGGATGTCATAAGCACTTAACCACCTGATTAATTTAATGAATTCATAACAAAAGATATCAAAAACTGCCGTTTACATAACCAACGAACGTTTTAAGGTATAGTAATACCTGCAAAGGGTCTCATTATTAAGCCCCCATATAACGCTTTTCATATTCAGTATAAGGTAGATTTATGATCTCAGTATTCGGCCATCTAAACCCGGACAGTGACTCAATATGCTGCGCTATTGTTGTCAGCGACTGGCTAAACTTTAGCGGACAATCCGCAACGGCTTATCGCCTGGGAGAACTAAACCCAGAAACTGAGTTTATCCTGTCACAAGCAGAATACCTTTCACCGTCATTACTTGAGCATAACATCGCAGACCAACCAGTCTGGCTGGTTGATTTCAGCGATTTAGAACAAGGCCCGGAGAATCTGAATAAAAGCCAGGTGATCGGTTTAATTGACCATCATCGTCTGGGATCATTAATCACCACGGAACCTCTTGATGCATGGATAAGAAGAGTGGGCTGTTGTGCTACTCTGGTTTTCGATATTGTTACCCATACCCCAGGTTATCAATTAAGCCAGTCACATGCATTACTACTGCTCGGCGCTATACTTAGCGATACCGTTGCCTTTCAATCACCGACGACTACCGAGCAAGACAAACAAACGGCCCATAAACTAAGCCAGATAGCTAAAGTCAATTTGGACAGTTTTATCATTAAACTGCTGGATGCCAAAACTGATATAAGCGGACTTAGTGTCGAACGTTTGCTGCAAAAAGATGAGAAAAACTACCTTATTGGCGAATATAAGCTCATTCTTGGTCAAATCGAGGTCAGTGATTTCCACGCCATTGAGAGTCAGGTACCCGCACTACAACAGGAGATGGAAAAGCGCGCACAGAGTGAAGGACTAGATTTTTATGTTTTGATGATAACCTCGCTATTTAGCTCACAAAGCTGCCTCTACTTTTCCCAAAACAATCCCATAAGTCAGTCACCGATTACCATTGAAAATATGTTAAGTCGCAAAAAACAGTTAGTACCTTGGTTAACCCAAAAACTGAATGCAGACAAATAATTAAGTATGGCAACATACCCACTATCTAATTTTCACGTTACACTGAACAATATCTGCCATCGGGAAGGAGTAATAATGAAGAAGTTAACCTTAAAAGATTTAACTGAAAGCCAGTTACAGCAGATCAAAATGAAACAGGCACAATTAAAAAGGGAATTAGGCCGCTCTTTAACCAATAGTGAACTCAACAAAGCAAAAGAAGACGTTATTGCTCAAATAATGAAAGAGTTGGAAAAAGAAGAGAAGAAAGCCCGGGCAGAAAAGAAGAAAGATAAATATGTTCCCAGCGATGAAACCTTTAGTTGGAGCAAGAAAAATCATTCCCGGGGTGTTCGGTAATCGTTAACCTATATAAAGAAAGCAAACGTCGGGCTAAGCCCGACGCGTACAAAGGTGATTTCACAACAATATCCGCAGATTACTTCATCGTCGGGATAAACTTTGCCAGGTTTTTAATATCCTCATCCGTCAGACGTTTTTTCACCTGATTTCCAGCCCCCTTCACATCGCCATTTCGCCGCTCTGTTAATGCTTCAATAATCTGCTGCTCCGTCAGGCTGATTAATGGACGAGCTTTGTTCAGAGCCGTTTTTTCGCCCTTCTTACCATGGCAGGAAGCACAGTTCATGTTATAAAATTTTTGTTCTGATTGTGCTGTTATTGCCGGACATATCCAGCCAGACAACAGCAACATTAGCCCCAAATAACCGGTTTTCATCAACGGTATTATCCCTTAGCTTTCTGGAAAATCGCCTTTAGCTGAGGCTCATGCATCATCCCTACATATTGGCCCTGTAAGGTTCCCTGTGGGTCAATTAAGAATGATGTTGGGGTGCCTATCACCTGATAACGTTCCTGAGTAATTGCCAGTTGATCGCGCACGTTAGGGAATGAAACCTTCATATCTGTTAATAGCGCCTGAATATTGGCATCTTCTTTATCAGTATTAATACCAACCACCACGATGTTATCCCGATATTCCTGACTTAATTTCTCCAGCGTTGGCATTTCTGCCAGACAACCACCGCAGTTGGAAGCCCAAAAATTCAGATAAATATATTTACCCTTCCACTGCTCCAGAGAGGCTTTATTTCCAGATAAGTCATAAGCCGCCAGCGTAGGCGCAGCTGTACCAATCTTCGCTTTTTCTTCTTTGCACCCTGACAGCAATAATGCCGCACTGATAAGCAGCAATAGGCCAGATTTACCTATGTTAAACCGCATTTTCTACCTCGCGATTATTCACTTCTTCACTCAGATATTTGCCATGTTGTAACCGAACAATACGATCGGCAAAACGCCCCAGTTCAGGGTTGTGAGTTACCATCACAATGGTTCGCCCTTGCTTATGCAAATCCGTCAGTAAACCTAAAACTAACTGTTCATTCTGTTCATCCAGATTTCCCGTTGGTTCATCGGCAAAAATCACTGGCGGTTCATTAACTAACGCCCGGGCAATACATACTCGCTGTTGTTCACCACCAGAAAGCTGGCTGGGTAAATGGTCAAAACGATGCCCTAACCCTACCTGCTCCAGCACTTTACGCGCCGCCTTCTCATCAACCACGCTATGGTAATGCTGAGCCAACATCACATTCTCCAGCGCAGTAAGAAACGGTATCAGGTGAAACTGCTGAAATACTAAACCAATTTTATCCGAGCGGAACGCCCGACGACCTTCTTCATCCAGCGCCGCAGCATCGGTACCATCAAGCAGTACCTGACCTTCACTGGCGGTATCCAGGCAGGTCAAAATATTCATCAGCGTGGTTTTGCCCGAACCTGATGCACCCATAATGGCGATAAACTCCCCGCGTTTAATCTGCAGGTTAATATCATCCAGAGCAACAACCTGGCCAAACCGCTTATACAAATGGCGGGTTTCAATCACCCAGGGTGAGGAGTTCTGACTAACTGATTGCGTCACCGTTATTCTCCTTTTAGAACTTTAGCCGGTTCAATCTTCACGGCGCGATAAGTCGGTAAAACGGCTGCAATCAAAGCAACCAATAATGACAGGATAAAGGTTAATGGAATAACCTGAGCCCGCAGGTCGATGGAGGCAGAGAACACCGCTTGCCCCAGAATCTGCGCCAGAATATAGCCAATCACAACGCCAGCAATAATCGCAAACAGGGCGATAATCATGGTTTCTGCCATAATCTGACGCACAATATCCCGCCCTTTAGCCCCCAGCGCTTTTTGCAGCGCAAACTCTTTCGAGCGTTCGCTGACGATCGCCATTAGCGTGGTGTTTACACACAGGGTCGACAATACCAAAATTACCAGAGAGACTAGCCCCATTAATCCCTTAATCTTATCCAGTACCTGACCTTCACTGGCCGATACCTTACGAATAGGTCGAATCTCCAAATCCGGATAATGCTGCTGCAACTGTTGAGCAAAGGCGTCAACCTGACCCGCTTCGTTACTGACGCTCAATAAACCATGACTGATCACCCCTGGTTGTTTCAACCAACTTTGGGCTAAAGGCAGATTGATAATCAGCACGTTATCCGTCGCATCGCCGGATTCAACAATTCCTCTGATTTGCAGTGATTTTTTTTGGTCACCATCAACCAACACCAGAGAATCACCGACTTTCAGCTCAAGGCGATTCGCCAGCTTATAGCCAATCATCGCTTTGCGATCGTCAAAGCTAACGCTAAGCCAGCTACCGGTAACCTGCCAGTAAGGAACAATTTGTTTAAGTGATTCAAATCTGACGCCCATTACCACCACTTTTTCCAGCTCGGTACGCACCATACCATACAGATAAGGGCTTTCAGCGCCAATTAGTCCCTTGGGAGCCTGTTCGATAATTTGCTGATAATCGTTTAACGGTAAGGTATTTCCATGACCGGGGCCAATATAGAAATTAGCGCCAAAAGTGCGTAATTCCTGGCTCATTTTGGTATTAATATCGAAATAAACCGCAGACATTGCTGTCACGATCGCAGCCCCAACCGCCAGAGCAGCAAAAATCACAACTACCCGCTGCATTCTTAGCTTCAGTGCACGTAATACCAGACGCCAGAACATATTTTGAGAATGATTAGCGCCCATACAGTACCTCCACCGGATACAGATGAGCGATACGGCGCGCCGGGAACCAGGTACCCGCCAGCGCAATCAGTACTGACAGTACCAGAACACAAGGCACAACAATCCAGGCAAAGCTTAATGGCGCATCAAACAGCATCAGACCAATACCTTTCGCCAGTCCCCATCCGGCGATACACCCCAGCAGCCCACCAATCACACCGCTCATGGCCGCCTCCAGATAGAACAGCATCATGATTTGCCACTGTCTTGCGCCCAGCGCCTTCATTAACCCAATCTCTTTGGTACGTTCCATAATGTTACTGGTCATCAGAGAAGCGATCCCCATTGCTGATGCCAGTAATGCAGCCAGAGTCACAACCGCCAGCAACAGTTGAATCTTTTCAATCACAATCCCTTCGGAAGCAGCAACCTGCCAGATGGGCCGCACGCCGGAACCAGAAATGGCCTCTTCCAACTGATGCGCAATCGAAGAGACATAGGCGGTGCAATACCACAGGTCATACTCTTCCGCATCCAGCGATTCCAAATCGGCTCTGGCTTTTCGTGACAGCTCATTTTCAGGCACCGTCAAAGCCGATACCCGAATGGCCTGTACTTTCCCCTGAAGTCCTGAGAGCGCCTGAACCTGAGCCAGCGGTAATACCAGTTGCTGTTCCTCATCGCCACCGCTGGCCAGAATGCCACTAATGGTCACATCCAGTGTAGTTTTTGCACCCTTTAACGTGACAATGTCACCAACCTTCCAGCCGGTTTGTTGTGCTAACTGCTGGCCTAACAGAGCTTCTTGTTTTTTACCGCTCTCATCTGGCCACTGGCCTGAAACCTGCCAATAAGTACTGATAATCTTCTGACCGGTGTGATAATTCTCTTCATCAGGCACATCGACTTTTTGCTCAAAGAAAGTTCCTAAAACAGGAATCGTCTTCCCCTGAACCTCCACTTCACTACTCAACAGTGGCGCAAAACCCATAATATTATTGCGCCAGAAGATATCTTTAATATTAGGCAGCTCGGCCTGATCGAGAAAATCCTGCCCGGCCAGTGGGTTACTCTTTTCACCAAACAGAGACGGTAAAGTCGCCTGTCCTGCCGGTTCAATCAGAATATTGGCGCCGTAGGATTTCATCTCCCGCGCCATTTTGTCACCAATATCTATCGAGACTGCCAGCAAGGCCGACACCAGCCCCGCCGCCAGAAAAATCGTCATCACCGCCAATAACTTTTTACGGATATTTCGCGACCATGACTGTCGTAACATAAGCCACAGCATGGTTATTGGTCCTCCTTCACGAACTTCTCAGGGTTGTCCCTGAAGGCTTCATAATTTGCCGCCGTAGAGAAGAAGTAGGTTTTTCCGGCAAAGGTATAACGATGTTCTGCTTTAGTATTGGTTAGTTTGCTGCCATCAACCGGATCGGTCACTTCCAGCGTCACGATGGTCGAGAAGTAATTCAGCCCACTTTCCAGCGATTTTTTACTGATGGTCAATTCCGTGTCGGTCATCTCCCATTCATCAATCGGCACCGGATTACAGCCACCGGGTTTACCAATTGATGGGATAAAGATACGTACATCACAGGCAACACAAATAACCTGATTACCTTCCATTACGTATCCCTGATCGCCACACAGCAAGCAGGCATCAAATACGACTCCCAAGCGTAACTTATCCGGATAGCGATTTATGACAAAGAAGCGCACTGCTTTACCATCTTCAGCTACCCAGACAAAACGATGCAGCTTGCCGTCCCTTACCTGTTCAACGGGAATATGCACTAAACCATCACTGGCCAGGGTTACCGGTAGCGCTTCAGAAAGTCTTGGTGGCTGAGAGGCAACTTTATCCCAATACAGTTGCGCTCCCGCGGTCAATAACGCCAATAGTATTGTGATAACAAAAATGCGGCGAGAATCCTGATAATGAGCCACCGCTTTACGATGCTCAATAGGGCGTGGTTCTGCCCGGGCGATAGAACGAGGCCGTACCACATTGATTAAATAAACAACACCGCTTAGCAACAACACACCGGCACATACATAACTGTTCAGATTATTAGCATTAGTGACTTTTGCTACGTAGCTGAGTAAGGATTTGGTTAACTCAACCACCTGCAACTTCATCAAAACCAGCATCAGTTCGCCAGACAGCGGCGCTAACAGCAATAATGACAGAACAATCAGCAGCGGCCAGCGTAAATGACGCAGTTGACGCATACAAAACGTCATCAATGCACCAGAAAATGCCACCAGGATTAATCCCGCTACCACCGCACTGATATTCAACAACAAATCCGTGTTGATAACATTCGTGGCCGTAATCGCACTAAGGTTTGGCGTCTGTCCCCAACGTAGTGCTGCAACAAACAACAAAACTAACTGCCAGAAATAGCCCACTTTTGACGACGATATCAGCTGGCTCAGCAAAAACAACAATATTAGCGTCAGTTGTAATGCAGTAAAAAACAGTACCCACTGCTGAGATGTTGGAAGATTAATACCGGTTGCCGTTCCGGCAAAAAATCCCAGCAGGCTTAACCAGATTAATGGACGAACTCGAGGCGTTTTGCGTAAAGACCAGCTAAGCCCCAATAGCAAGGCGGTTGGTAGAAATGATTGTAATACCGAAACCAGAAAATAACTCATCATCGACTTGTACCCCGCTCACTGTCAGAACCGGAGCGGCAATGTAATCAGAATTTATTATTAGTTTTATGAGCTATCACCGTCCCATAAAACCAACAACACAGAAATATTAAAACAACCGCCGGGTAAGCTAATTCACTCACCCGGCGAGGCTGGACTTAGTTCAAACCGACATATTTAAAGTCGAAGCTAACATCAAACGGTTTCCACCAACGACCAACACCCGTTTCACTATCGGTATGGCGGTGTAAACCCGCTTTTGATGGTGGTTCAATGTGGTAAGTCACTTTATAGTTACCTACACCCATCATTTTAATGTTGGCACCGTAATGAGGGCCATCGCCAGCAACCATTGGCATGAAGGTACCTTCCTGTTTTTCACCGGTATCGGTGTTAACCAGGGTATAAGCGATGGTCAGGTATGGCATCCACTCTCCGGCACCAAAACCATTCTTATTACCTTCAACTGAATGGATATCCGCTTCCAGATGAATATCGGCTTTAGCTGCTGGGATACCCATACCGCGAGGCTCCATGTCGATCGGCTGTAAATAAACCGCAGCAATCTCCATTTCATTCATTTTGACAGGTTCACCGGCTGGATACTCTTTAAAAGCAAATGCGGCAGGCGCAGTAAACAGACTCGCAACCAGCGCACCAGTAACTAATGTTTTATTCATTGCCATCTTTTTTTCCATCCTCTTTATTATCAATATTGATATTGCCGCTTCACCGCGACATTAAGAACATACGCAAAGCAACGATCAAAGCTTCCTGTTATGCATTCGCCGCTGTCGCAGACGAATTTTTTTTCATCACCCAAAGCGCAATCAGAGCGGCTACAATTAATACCGCCTGTGGAGCCAGGGTTTCGATATAGGGGTAAATCCCCAGCCAGGATATTTCAGGCATACCTGACAACAACGTAGGCTCAAACAGTTTTCCTTCGATCAACTCCAGAACACCTTTGCCCGCGAAAACAAATGCCATCAGATACATAAAGCTACCGGTAAACATGAAGAACGGTTTTAGCGGTAACTTCACTACAGTAAAACGCATGATCAGATAGGCAATCAGTAAAATGACACAGCCAATAACAAAGCCGGCCAGAATAGAAAGATGACCGCTGACAGAGGTGGAGTCCCCCATCAGGGCAAAATAGAACAGAACAGTTTCAGCTCCTTCGCGGTATACCGCCAGGAAACAGGTCAACCAAAGGCCCACTACCGAACCGGTACTTAATGATTGGGAAAGCTTACCTTCCAGGTAGGCTTTCCAGTGACGAGCTTCCACTTTAGACAGTAACCAATAACTCATGGAGAACAACATCACTACCGCGATCAGCATAGTTATCCCTTCCAGTAACTCGCGGCTGGCACCGGAGTTAGAGAATAACCACTGGAACAGCACCGCCGTTATTACACTGGCAACCAGCGCGACATAAACTGACTGGCGAATTAACGGTAGCTTGTCGTGGTGATTATTCTTCACCAGATAGGCCACAATCGCGGCGACAATCAGCAGCGCTTCCAAACCTTCACGTACAATGATCAACAGGCTGTAAACCAACAGACTCCAGCTGGTTTGACCGCCGGTACCCAACATTTCTACTGCGGTCTTTAAATCCTGCTGTAATGCCTGAGACTGTTGCTGTATCGCCTCAACAGGTTGTCCTGCTTTAATCTGGCTCACCATGCGAGTGAAGTAACCTTCGATTTTGGTTTTAAACGCAGAATCGCGGGAGCCGATTTTATTCTCCATTCCGCTGGCTTCAAACAGGTCAAAGTAGGCGTCCTGGATAGCCATCATCGCCCCTTTGCCATCACCCGTTCGATATTGTTCCAGCGCAGCATTAACCGCCTTATCAATATCCGTCACCACTTTCTGCCAGTCGGCATCCGGAGTTGCATCTTCAGTAACACCGTTGGTGGTAGCTACAGCCTGCTGTGTATCACGCGTCGTTGGTAGTCCGGGAAGAAGGTCTTCAAGATCCTGTAATAAAGCAGTGATGCGATAGCTGACTTCATTCATTTGATCGGCTTCACCACTGATTTTAATCAGCTCGTTAAACTGGCGATTAATTTCACCGGCCTGTTGCGAAGAGCGATTTTGGCGAACAGACATCTCCATCTCAGAGTTTTTAAACCCATCATATTGGGCTTTTTGAACTCGAAGACGTGCTTCTGCATAATTATTTTGTTGATACAGCGTGATAGCTTCTGCCAGCAAATCATCGATGGTTTTAAAACTCTGCTGCCAGTAAGGGGCTATTTGATCATTATCATAAGTACCGTGCTGCTGTTCCGCCGTCAGTTGATGACCATCCGCCAGAACGGGCAGTACGCTATCCAACTCCCCTTTCAGCCAGTTAATTCTTTCATCAACTTCGCTTTGCGGTTTACCGTCGCCAATCATCTTTCTGATTTCGCCAAAAGCGGCTTCCATCTGATAACTTTTTTGTGCAGAGATATTGATGCGAATTGGCCCTTCCAGATTTTCAAATACTTCAAAGTAAGCCATCTGGACTTCGGTACGTGCATCAGCAATTTGCTGCTGTTGGTAGAGTTGAGAAGTTTTATCTAAGCGCTGGCGAATATCATCCGTCAACTGCTTATAATCGGTATCCGCGACAA
Source organism: Limnobaculum zhutongyuii (assembly GCF_004295645.1). Classification (NCBI taxonomy): domain Bacteria; kingdom Pseudomonadati; phylum Pseudomonadota; class Gammaproteobacteria; order Enterobacterales; family Budviciaceae; genus Limnobaculum; species Limnobaculum zhutongyuii. The sequence goes on along the minus strand of NZ_CP034752.1, from coordinate 1,733,101 downwards.
CAACAGCGCTGAGCGCCAGCCATCCAATGCAGAGCAACAAAGCTTTCTGAATAATACGCATAATTATGATATACATTCTCACAATGATATTTATTCTCATTATACGTAGTTAATTAATATAATAAACCTGATCTCTATCAAACTATGGCAAAAGCAGAGACAGATATCTCTGATTATCAAAAAACCATTAGAACGACCCGATACATCAATGTTTGGTCAAAAACAGACTGGGTGTTACCGCCTGTAACGGTATAAATAGAAAGATGGGTGATTTAGCTTTACCTCAGCGGGTAACTAAATTGGCCTAAAAAATACCTGTCAATTATACTAGGCTTATAGTTGTACGAGTGATAATCAGAAAAAACAGTCAAAAAATGACCAAAATGTTAAATAATCATCAATTATTATCGAATTAAACATCCTGATTTAGTGTTTATCTTCGTGTTAAGGTGATAAATCAGGTCAAATATCCGTATATTTCTTTTTTTTAACCAAATTTTTAGGTTTGAGATTAAAAAAGCATCAAATCGATATATCCATAATAGTAAAGTGGTTATTAATAGAGTGAAAACAAAAATTAATCACCATTAGAATCATGATGTTATTGGTTTTTTGTTGTAACGCTCACAACTCTTGTACCGACTTTTGTTCAAGCCTTACCTATTAGGCGAAAAACTGTTAAAATTGACACATATCAAATAAAGTAGAGTTAAATTTTATGATTCCGGAAAAGCGAACAATTCGGCGCATACAATCAGGCGGATGTGCAATCCACTGTCAGGATTGCTGTATCAGCCCGTTATGCATTCCTTTTACGCTGAATGAGCATGAACTGAATCAGCTCGACAATATTATTGAGCGTAAAAAGCCGATTCAGAAAGGTCAGGCACTGTTTAAAGCAGGCGATGATCTTAAGTCTCTGTATGCTATTCGCTCCGGTACCATAAAAAGCTATACCATCACTGAACAAGGTGATGAACAAATCACCGGTTTCCATCTGGCGGGTGACTTAGTGGGTTTTGATGCCATTGGTAATCATATGCACCCAAGCTTTGCTCAGGCTCTCGAAACTTCGATGGTATGTGAAATTCCTTATGAAGTGTTGGATGACCTGTCTGGCAAAATGCCAAGCTTGCGTCAGCAAATCATGCGTTTAATGAGCGGTGAGATTAAAGGCGATCAGGACATGATCCTGTTGCTGTCGAAGAAAAATGCTGAAGAACGTCTGGCTGCTTTCATCTATAACCTCTCCCGTCGTTTTGCACAACGCGGCTTCTCTCCAAGAGAGTTTCGCCTGACCATGACCCGTGGTGATATTGGTAACTATTTAGGCCTGACGGTCGAAACTATCAGTCGTTTATTGGGTCGATTCCAAAAAAGCGAAATCCTGAGCGTTAAAGGTAAATATATTACTATTCAGGATATCGACACCCTGGCCGAGCTGGCTGGTCAAAATCAAAGCGAATAATCATCGTCGGATCAAGATTTTACCTAAATCTTGATCCGAGTCCCGTTCCTCTTCTGTTCTGTTCCCGTTATATGGTTTATCTTTAACTATACTTTAGGTATTTAACGGGAGGCGCTTATGGCACATTATCAAAATCTTCTTGTCGCAATCGATCCGGATGAAGAGGATCAAGCAGCTCTACGGCGCGCCGTCTATCTTGTTCGCCGTAACGGCGGGAAAATTAAGGCATTTCTGCCTATTTTTGATTTCTCTTATGAAGTAACCAGCCTGCTTTCTCAGGATGAGCGTATGGCGATGCGTCAAAGCGCTATCGATCAGCGCGTCGCCTGGATACGCCAGTTAAGCCACTACTATCTGGAATCGGGTGTTAACATCGAAATTAAGGTGGTCTGGCATAAACGCTATCATGAAGCGGTCATTGAAGAAATTATTGAGCACGACCATGACCTGCTGCTTAAAGCGGCTCATCAGCACGATATGCTGGAATCGGTGATCTTCACCCCGCTGGACTGGCACCTGTTACGTAAAGCCCCTTGTGCCGTTTGGATGGTAAAAGATCAGCCGTGGCCGGAACATGGTAGAGCGCTGGTTTCCGTCAACCTTTCCAGTGAAGAAGACTTCCACGATGAGTTAAACCGTAAACTGGTAAGAGAATCTTTAGAACTGGCAGCCTTTGCTGACAGCACCGAAGTGCATCTGGTCAGTGCGTACCCTTCTACCTCAATCAATATTGCTATTGAGTTACCGGAGTTTGATCCTACGGTTTACAACAATGCGATTCGCGGTCAGTTTTTGGTGGCCATGAAAGCACTGCGCCAGGAGTTTGGTATACCGGAAGAGCTGACTCACGTAGAGAAAGGCATGCCGGAAGACGTTATCCCTGCCGTGGCAGAACAAATTCATGCCGGTATTGTGGTGCTGGGTACCGTCGGCAGAACCGGACTGTCCGCAGCCTTTATTGGTAATACTGCAGAACGTGTGATCGGACATCTGAAATGCGACCTTCTGGCTGTGAAGCCAGACGATACTTCAGAGCACGACGATCATGATGATGAAGATTAGTTGAGCTTGAGTTATTAAAAAGGGCCGCGATTGCGGCCCTTTGTTTTGCTTATTTTAATGAATCTTATAAAGCACGCAGGATTTTATCTACGCTCTCTTTAGCATCACCAAACAGCATTTGGGTATTTTCTTTGAAGAACAGAGGGTTCTGAACGCCAGCATAACCAGTATTCATAGAACGTTTAAATACGATAACGTTCTGCGCTTTCCACACTTCAAGTACTGGCATACCTGCGATTGGACTACGAGGGTCTTCCATCGCTGCAGGGTTAACCGTGTCGTTTGCACCAATGACTAATACGGTATCGGTATCCGGGAAATCTTCGTTGATTTCATCCATCTCCAGCACGATGTCATAAGGTACTTTTGCTTCTGCCAGTAACACGTTCATATGGCCTGGTAAACGACCCGCAACTGGGTGAATACCAAAGCGAACTTTGATGCCACGCTCGCGCAGCTTAGCGGTAATATCCGCAACCGGATATTGCGCCTGTGCTACCGCCATACCGTACCCTGGGGTGATAATGACAGAGCTGGAGTTCTTCAGCAGTTCTGCCACTTCTTCCGCCGTGGTTTCACGGTGTTCGCCCACTTCTTCATCTTCACCAGTTGAAGAACCATCAGTACCAAACCCACCGGCAATAACACTGATAAATGAGCGGTTCATCGCCTTACACATAATGTAAGACAGAATCGCACCGGAAGAACCAACCAGCGCACCGGTTACGATCAACAGATCGTTGCTTAACATAAAGCCCGCTGCCGCTGCTGCCCAACCTGAGTAGGAGTTCAGCATTGAAACCACCACCGGCATATCTGCACCGCCAATAGATGCCACCAGATGCCAGCCAAATGCCAGTGCAATCAGTGTCATTATCAGTAATGCAAACACCTGAAATCCGGTGCTATCGCTGTTAACGAACAGAATCATCAGTACAAATGAAACCAATACCGCTGCCAGATTCAGCTTATGGCGGTGAGGCAACATCATTGGTTTTGATGAAATAGTGCCGCGAAGTTTACCAAACGCTACTACCGAACCAGTAAAGGTGACCGCACCGATGAAGATCCCAAGGAATACTTCAACATTGTGAATGTTTAACACCACTTGCAGTTCGTGTGCAGGTACGCCTTCCATATGTGGGCCAACGATATAGCTGTTAAAACCAACTAATACCGCTGCCAGACCAACGAAGCTGTGCAGAATAGCAACCAGCTCCGGCATTTCGGTCATCTCCACTTTTCTGGCGAGATAAATACCAATAGCGCCACCAATGATCATCGCCATGATAATCCAGCCCACATTACTTGAGTAAGGCCCGAAAATCGTTGCGATTAAAGCAATCGCCATCCCCAGTACGCCAAAGGTGTTACCCATTTTTGACGTTTCATGCTTGGATAAACCAGCAAGACTGAAAATAAATAGAACCGCGGCAACAATATATGCGGCAGTAACTAATCCTCCAGACATATTTGTTACTCCTTAGTTCTTCCGGAACATTTTCAGCATGCGCTGGGTGACGGTGAATCCACCAAAGATATTAATACTGGCAATCAGTACCGCGATAAATGAGAAGAATGTGACCCATCCACCGTGACCGATCTGCAACAGTGCCCCGACCACAATAATGCCCGATATCGCATTAGTTACGGACATCAACGGGGTATGCAGCGCATGACTTACGTTCCACACCACGTAATAACCGACCACACATGCCAGTGCGAAAACGGTAAAGTGGGAAAGGAAAGAGGCCGGTGCAACGCTGGCCAACCAACCAAACAGGATGATAGCCAACGCCAGTAAGGCATATTTTTTCACTGGCGAAGAAGGTGCCGCTTCCGCTTTGGCTGCCATCACATCGGCAACTTTTGGCTTCTGTGGTTGAGCTGAAACTTTGATTGGTGGCGCAGGCCAGGTGATTTCGCCGGTTTTTACTACCGTAACACCGCGAATCACATCATCTTCAAAGTTAATGTCCAGCTCACCGTTCTTCTCTTTGCACAGCAGCTTTAACAGGTTAACCAGGTTGGTACCATAAAGCTGAGAAGACTGGGTTGGTAAACGGCTTGGCAGATCGGTGTAACCGATGATTTTCACGCCGTTTGGTGTTTCAGTGATCTGATCTGCTACGGTCAGATCGCAGTTACCACCGTTTTGTGCCGCCAGGTCAACGATTACGCTGCCGGGCTTCATGGATTCAACCATGGCGGTAGTAATCAGTTTTGGTGCTGGTTTGCCAGGAATCAATGCGGTAGTAACAATAATATCCACATCTTTCGCCTGAGCGGCAAACAGCTCCATTTCGGCTTTGATAAAGGCTTCAGACATGACTTTGGCATAACCATCACCACTGCCCGCTTCTTCCTCGAAATCTAACTCAAGGAATTCAGCCCCCATACTCTGAACCTGTTCTTTTACTTCAGGACGGGTATCAAACGCACGGACAATCGCTCCCAGACTGCCAGCGGCGCCGATAGCTGCCAGACCGGCAACGCCTGCCCCTATCACCATCACTTTTGCCGGAGGCACTTTACCTGCGGCAGTAATTTGTCCGGTAAAGAAACGACCAAACTCGTGTGCAGCTTCAACAATCGCACGATAACCGGCGATGTTAGCCATTGAGCTTAGCGCATCCATTGACTGGGCACGTGAAATGCGAGGTACCGAATCCATTGCCAGTACGGTAACTTTTTTGTCGGCCAGTTTCTGCATCAATTCCGGATTTTGCGCAGGCCAAATAAAGCTGACCAGCGTAGTGCCTTCACGAAGCAATTCGATTTCAAACTCTTCTGGCGCATTAACTTTCAAAATAATATCTGACTGCCAGACATCATCTGTTGAGACAATCGTTGCCGCGGCAGCTTCATAAGCTGAGTCCTCAAAGCTGGCAAGTTTACCTGCTCCTTGTTCTATGGCCACAGTGAAGCCTAACTTGATTAACTGCTCAACCGTTTTCGGTGTTGCAGCAACCCGGGCTTCATTGGCCAACCGCTCTCTTGGTACACCAATTCGCATAATATTCCCTTTCATCGGTCGTGGATGATAAGTGTATTGTTAAACCTTACTTATTTATTACATTATTGAGCCGAGAACACTGGATTGGGGTAATCATCATAAAACGATAATTACCCCGGTTAATTCAGCTGCCTATAACCTACTGAAAATATACTCGGCGATCCACCGTTCTCTCTCTTTATCCGCAAGTTTTTTATCTGATTGTTATCAAAGTAGTGTAAATCAGCCTGATTTCTGGCTAACCTAGTGATAACGGAATGATGAAAAATGCTAAAGCATCCCCTGTAATTCCATGACATAATCGCTTACCCTTGTCGGTACTGATTTATGCATACGTTAACAAATGTTAATAATTAAGGCGTAAAGGATCCTTTTATGAAGCTGAAGACAACGCTAATTACTACAGCCCTGCTTTCCGGAATGGCTTTCTCTGTGTTTGCTGCCGAAGAACTCACCCCTGAGAAGGCTGATTCATTAGCACCTTTTGACAGAATCACTTTTTCTGGTCGTTACGATAGTATCTACGACGCCAACAAAGCAGCATCAAAACAAGCGGATAAGCGTGGTGCATCAGCGTTCTTTGTTCGTGATATTAGTGAAGTTAATAACGGCAGTAATTCACGGGTTACCGTTGATCTGTACCATACCGACGCTAAACCAGCCGTTGAAGAAGTGAAGTACCGTGTGTATAGCGGCGTGCGTGAATTACCTCGCGACGAGGCCAGCAAGCTTGAACCTTTTGATACCGTTTCTATTCGCGGTAACTTCCCTATTCAGGATGATATCAACAGCACTATTGGTAAGTTGGCCAGTGAGAAAGGAGCTTACTCTTTCTTTATCGTCAGACAAATCGATGCAAACCGTGGTGCTAACCAATACGTAACGGCATTTATCTATAAGAAAGATGCTCCGGAACGTAAAATTCAAATAAAAGATGACCCAATTCCGGCTGATTCAGATGCAGGTAAAGCTGCACTGGCTGCAGGTGGTGCAGCGGCGGCCGAAGTTGAAATTCCAAACGTAGCATCTTCCACCTCTTTCAGTGGTGATGTAGGTCGTTTCTTTGAAACTCAGACCAGCTCAGAAGGCTCCCGTTATACCGTGACGCTGAAAGATGGTACTAAAGTTCAAATGCTGAATAACGCAACCGCAATGAAAATGACACCGTTTGACAGCATTACCTTTACGGATAACTTCAGCAACTCAGTTGAGATGTATGAACAGATTGCTAAACGCGCAGCGGCGAAAGGTGGTAAATATTTCCACGTAACCCGCGAGTGGCAAAAAGGCAGTGGCAACACCACCGTAACGGCAGATATATTTAAATAAATCATTTGGTTATAAAAATTGAGGGCGATAGATTATCGCCCTTTTTTATTGTTGTTATTTCCCCTTCAATGTTCGGTCCTTTTTCAGTGCATTAATCCATTGCAACGTCAGTCATCGCTACGTAGAATCAGCAAAATTTTTTAGCCAATCTGCCACAGCATATGTGTTGTAGCCCAACAGGCTAATTTGACCGCTCTTTATCAGGTATCTGACGTTGGAAAAAAAACTCGGCCTTACCACGCTAACCGCGCTGGTGTTAAGTTCTATGCTCGGCGCTGGCATATTCAGCCTTCCGCAAAATATGGCTGAAGTGGCAAGCCCGGCAGCGCTGCTGATAGGTTGGGCCATCACCGGTACCGGTATTCTGTTTCTGGCTTTCGCTCTGTTGCTGCTAACCCGTATTCGCCCCGATCTGGATGGAGGTATATTTACCTACGCTAAAGAAGGTTTTGGTGAACTGATCGGTTTCTGTTCTGCCTGGGGTTATTGGATTTGTGCCGTGGTAGCCAACCTCTCCTATTTGGTGATTGTGTTTGCTGCCCTGAGCTTTTTTACCGACTCTCCCGGGCATGTTGTTTTTGGTGAAGGTAATACCTGGCAGGCTATGCTGGGCGCTTCCGTACTGTTATGGATTGTGCATGGCTTAATATTACGCGGTGTACAAACTGCGGCACTAATAAACCTGATAGCCACACTGGCTAAGCTAATCCCTATCGCGTTATTCATCATTCTGGCTACGCTGGCTTTTAATATTGATGTTTTCAAACTCGACTTCACCGGTGTTAATCTTGGTCAGCCAGTTTGGGAGCAGGTAAAAAGTACCATGCTGATCACCCTGTGGGTGTTTATCGGGATTGAAGGTGCGGTGGTGGTTTCCGGCCGGGCAAAGCATAAAGCCGATGTAGGGCGTGCAACCGTGTTGGCGGTTCTGATGGCCCTGTGTGTTTATCTGCTGATCACGTTGCTGTCGCTGGGCGTAGTACCTCGCATTGAGTTAGCCGGGATGCGTAACCCATCCATGTCCGGCGTCATGGTTATGCTAATGGGACCAATTGGTGAAATTGTTATTGCCGCAGGCTTAATTATTTCAGTGTGTGCCGCCTATCTGAGCTGGACGATTATGGCCGCTGAGGTTCCATTTTTAGCGGCTCAGCATGGCGCTTTTCCCCATGCGTTTATTCACCAGAATCATAAAGGTGCCCCTTCAGCGTCCTTGTGGTTCACCAACGGCATTATCCAGCTCAGTCTGCTGTTAATCTGGCTGACGGGAAGTAACTACAATACCCTGTTGATCATTGCTTCTGAGATGATTCTTATCCCTTATTTTCTGGTTGGCGCTTTCCTGCTGAAAGAAGCTATTCGCCGTAAAAGCATGAAACTGGGGCTAACCGCCGCTGGAGCCAGTATTTATGGTCTGTGGTTAATTTACGCTTCCGGTCTGGAAAATCTGTTTATGTCAGTGGTGCTGTATGCGCCCGGCATTCTGGTATTTATCTATGCTCGTTATGCGGCGATTAACAAAAAGAAACCGTTGAACGTTACTGAGCGCGCCATTATTGTTTTGCTGTTTGTTTTGTTGGCACCGGCGTTGTGGATGACGTTATCGTAAGGGTTGAGTGAGTTGAGTATCGAGTCAGTTTCGTCCACTAATAGTATTGAGTCCAAATAGACTACGGTGCAAGTGGCCGAGTTAAGGGGGCTTGCGAGCCCCCTTAACAATCCCGCGCTTTCGCACACGAATCCAGGTCGCAGCCGGTGAAGTCTGCTGATTCCCAGTCGATATGATGGAATTCGCCGCCGGACAAATCGGAGCCGCAAAATCGGGCGGCTAGTAGGTTAGCTTCCGACCAGCGGTTTTCTCGCAGTTCGCACTGTTCTAAAACCACATCTTCAAAATTACAGTAGCTGAAGTTATTACGTAGAAAACTGGCGGAGCAGAAATAACTATTGCTACCGATCATATTCACAAAGCTGGCGCCTTTAAAATTCGCCCCCAATACTTTACAATCGGCTATTTCTAACTCCATGGCATCAATATGCCGAAAATCCGCTAGGCTCAAATTGCAGTGGTGGAAATGGCTCTCTTTCAACATAGCACGATAAAACGAGCAACCGCTGTCTTGCTGCTCGTCATAGAATTTACAGTGCAGAAATTGCATCTCACTCAAATCCACACGGTCAAAACTACACTGATAAAACTGACAATGCTCAACGATTTCATCAGGAAAATCACTGCGAATAAACGCCTTGTCTCGAAATACCTGATGCTTCATCGCTAATATCCTTAATCTAAGTTCTACCTTATTAATCAAGATAAGGTGGAATATTTAGTTACACTGTAACCTTATCAATGGCCTGTTGAATGCGTTTATCCGAGATTGGAGATGGTGTCCCTAACTGTTGAGCAAAATAACTAACCCGCAATTCCTCTATCATCCAGCGAATTTCTGTCACTTCATCACTGAGTGGCTTATGAGGCGGAAGCTTATTCAATAGCTGTTGATACATCTTCTGAATATGTTCCACTTTCAGCATTTGAGCTCGGTCGCGATGAGGATCAATGGGTAACTTATCGATTCTACGCTCAATAGCCTGCAAGTAACGCAAGATATCCGGCAATCTGTGCCAGCCGCTTTCACAAACAAACCCACGGTAAATAAGACGTCCCATTTGCGCTTTAATATCTGATAGCGCTAATGCAACCGACATATCCACCCGTCCTTTAAGGCGTTTATTAATATTATGTGCAGTGGTCAGAATCTGTTCGACCTGTTTGGCAATAGCCACTACGCTCTCGTTCAATTCCGCACGAATAAACTCTTTCAGTGAATCAAAAGAGGCTTCATCCCAGGCCGGGCCACCGTGTTCAATAACCAGCTTATCCACACCGCAGGCAATGCAGTCATCAATGAGGTCCAGCACTTTACCAAATGGATTAAAATAGAGCCCCAGTTTGGCTTTATTCGGCAGCTTCTCGTGCAAATACTTCACCGGAGAAGGTATATTCAGCAATAGCAGGCGACGGGTTCCCTGCCACATCACTTGCTGTTGTTCCTGCTCGGTTTCAAATAGTTGAATACCTACGCTGTCTTTTTCATCAGTTAATGCAGGATACGCCTTAACCGAATAGCCCCCGCGTTTTTGTTCAAAACGTTGCGGTAATGAACCAAAAGACCAGACGTGAAGCCCGGTTTGTTCAATACCATCATCCGCAACCGCCGACAGCGTTTGCTGAACTTCGCCTTTAAGCTGCCGCTTTAACTGTGGCAAATCTTTACCCTCAGCCAGCATCTTGCTTTTATCATCAATCACCCGGAAAGTGATTTTAAGATGATCGGGAATCTGATCTAATTGCCATGATTCTCGTGACACCGTCACGCCCGTCATTAAACGAAGTTCTCTTTCCAGTGAGTCTAACAGGCTCATTTCCAGTGGCTTAGCCCTTTGCAGGAAAGCTTCGGCATAGTTTGGCGCGGGAACAAAATTACGGCGTATCGGTTTTGGTAATGACTTAATCAGTGCAATAATCAGGTCACGACGCAGTCCTGGAATTTGCCAGTCAAAACCCTCTTCCTGTACCTGATTAAGGATCGGTAATGGGATATGGATAGTAACCCCATCCGCATTAGCCCCAATCTCAAACTGATAGGTAACCCGCAGCTTCAGATTTCCCTGATACCAGCTATTCGGATAATCCTGAGCGCTGATTTTGCTGGCACCCTCTTTAATTAACATCGATTTTTCGAAATTAAGCAGTTCCGGCTGCTCACGAGAAATCTTTTTCCACCAGCTATCAAAATAACGACTGGAGACCACCTCTTCGCCAATGCGGCGATCGTAGAAATTAAACAGTGTCTCATCATCGACCAGAATATCGCGGCGACGTGATTTGTTTTCCAGTTCTTCAACTTCAGACATCAGACGTAAATTGGCTTTAAAGAATGGATGACGGGTTTGCCACTCGCCTTCCACCAACGCATGGCGAATGAATAATTCACGGCTAAGAACCGGGTCAATGGCCCCATACTGAACTTTACGTTCATTCACAATCGGCAGGCCAAACAGCGTCACTTTCTCGCTGGCAATGACTGCGCCCTGGGCTTTCTCCCAGTGTGGATCGCTATAGGCATGTTTAATCAGGTGCTGAGCCAGCGGTTCAATCCATTCAGGCTCCAGTCGGGCGGCAATACGCCCCCACAGCCGGGTGGTTTCCACCAGCTCGGCAACCATTACCCATTTTGGTGGTTTCTTAAATAATCCGGAGCCGGGAAAAATAGAGAATCGGGCGTTACGGGCACCAGTAAACTCATGTTTATCCAAATCTTTTTGACCGATATGGGATAACAGACCGGATAGCAACGCCGTATGCACTTCGCGATATTCAGCAGGCGTGCTGTTAACCGGAAATCCCAGCTCTTTCACCACCTGCCGCAGTTGGGTATAAACATCCTGCCACTCACGTACCCGCAGATAGTTGAGGAAATCCCCTTTACATAGCTTACGGAACTGGGATGAAGACAACTCTTCCTGCTGTTCACCCAGATAATTCCACAGGTTAACAAATGCCAGAAAGTCTGAATCTTTATCAACAAATCGACGATGTTTTTCATCTGACGCCTGCTGTTTCTCCAGCGGGCGCTCACGCGGATCCTGAATTGATAACGCCGAAGTAATAATCATCACTTCGCGTACGCAACCATTCTTCTGCCCTTCAATCACCATGCGCGCTAAACGCGGATCAATTGGCAATTGGGCCAATTGGCGGCCTACCGGAGTAAGATGTCCTTTACCCTGCTCGTTGTGTTCAATAGCACCCAGCTCTTCTAACAGCCGTACACCGTCTTGAATATTGCGTTTATCCGGTGCTTCAACAAACGGGAATGCGGCAATGTCGCCCAGCCCAATGGCGGTCATTTGTAAAATAACTGATGCCAGGTTGGTACGCAGAATTTCCGGGTCTGTGAACTCCGGACGGGAAAGAAAATCCTGCTCGGAGTAAAGACGAATACAAATACCGTTCGATACCCGACCACACCGCCCTTTACGCTGATTGGCTGAAGCCTGAGAAACGGGCTCTATCGGCAGGCGTTGAACTTTAGTTCTGGCACTGTAACGGCTGATACGGGCAGTACCCGGATCGATAACATATTTAATTCCCGGTACGGTCAACGACGTTTCTGCTACGTTAGTGGCCAGTACAATGCGGCGACCAGTATGGGATTGAAACACCTTATTCTGGTCATTATTCGACAGGCGGGCATACAACGGTAACACTTCGGTATGCGCCAGTTCCTGCTTATTAAGCGCATCTGCCGTATCGCGAATTTCACGCTCACCGCTCATAAACACCAGAATATCCCCCGGTGCTTCATGCATCAGTTCATCAACCGCATCCAGAATGGCCTGAGTCTGATCCCGTTCGCTGTCATCAGCATCTTCTACAATCGGCCGATAACGCACTTCTACCGGATAGGTACGACCAGAAACCTCAATCACCGGTGCATTATTAAAATGACGAGAGAAACGTTGAGGATCGATGGTTGCCGACGTAATAATAACTTTAAGATCAGGGCGTTTCGGCAATAGCTGACGCAAATAACCCAAAATAAAATCGATATTCAGGCTACGTTCATGGGCTTCATCAATAATGATGGTGTCGTACTGGCTTAATAAGCGGTCCTGCTGTATTTCTGCCAGCAAAATACCGTCCGTCATCAGCTTAACCAGCGTATTGTCACTAATCTTATCGTTAAATCGAACCTTATAACCTACCGCGGATCCCAGCGATACGTTCAGCTCATCTGCAATACGCCCGGCAACGGATCGGGCAGCCAGTCGTCTTGGCTGAGTATGGCCAATAATTCCCTTGATTCCCCGCCCCAGCTCAAGGCAGAGTTTTGGTATCTGAGTGGTTTTACCCGAGCCGGTTTCACCAGCAATAATCACCACCTGATGGTCGCGAATAGCTGCCAGCAATTGGTCTTTCTTCTGACTAACCGGCAGGTTTTCCGGATAGCTAATTTTCGGACAGGCTGCCTTTCGGTTGGCTACGCGCTGCAAACCGCTCTGAATGTCTGATTTAATTTCTGCCGCAATTAATGATAATTTTTCATCATTAGTTATTTTACGAGCACCGTCTAAACGACGACGCAGCCGCTTCTGATCGCGCAACATTAAGTGCCGGATTTGACCGGATAATGCGGCTAGTGGGGATTTCACTGTCTGGGATCCTGTGCTGAATAAACGGATATGTACCATTGATGGTTCTGTTACTTATTATATTACCACAAACTTGATTTATAAGCGGATAAGTCACTTTGTTATCTTGTTCAAAAAATTAGAACAAGCCTATCTAATTATTACGCTATCAAATTGAAGTCAGGCCGAATATCATGTACTACATCACGGGGGCACCCTGTTATTGATCAACATAAACAAGGAATTATCATGAGTAAGGTTTTAGTCATCAAATCAAGCATTCTTTCTGGTTATTCTCAGTCAAATATTTTAGCTGATTTCTTTGTCGAAAAATGGAAACAAGAGCACCCGTCTGACACCGTCACCGTACGCGATCTGGCAGCTAATCCTGTTCCTGTATTAGATGGCGAACTGGTTGGTGCAATGCGTCCATCCGATCAGCCGATGACTGCTCGTCAACAAGAAGCGCTGGCGCTGTCTGATGAACTGATTGCTGAACTTCAAGGTAATGACGTTATTGTTATTGGTGCACCAATGTATAACTTCAATATCTCTACCCAATTAAAAAACTACTTTGACCTGATTGCTCGTGCTGGCGTGACTTTCCGCTATACCGAAAAAGGTCCTGAAGGTTTGGTCACCGGTAAAAAAGTATATATCTTAACCAGCCGTGGCGGTATTCATAAAGACTCCCCAACCGATCTGGTTGCCCCTTATCTGAAACTGTTCCTGGGCTTCATTGGTATTACCGATGTTGAGTTTGTTTATCAGGAAGGCGTTGCTTACGGCCCGGAAGTGGCTCAAAAAGCACAAGAAGATGCGAAGTCCTTTATTCAGCAGTACGTTTCTGCCTGATAACCGTTCTTCCCTTATTATGCGAAAGCCCCTGTCTCAGGGGCTTTTGTCATTTAATTAACAGGCAATATTATTTCTTAAGCCACTGACCATTAATTCCTTTTACGTACTCTCCCGCCTCTGCACGGTTCACCAATTTTTGCCCGGTCATTTTAGCCACATCATTCACGCTCACGTTGTTCTCTGCCGCTACCGATTTATACTGCTCGGTACGAGCCTGATTGATTTTATCCGTTAACGCTTGAGCTTCTGCCGTTGGCTTAACGACTGCAATGTAACCATTCAGCGTTTCACCAACCAATCCCTGCTGTTTTGCTTCTTTTAAGGTTAATGCGTTGGCAGCCACACTAAACAGCAGTACCGTGGCAAAGAGTCCGGTATTGATAAGTTTCATTGCTGTTCCTTAAAAAATATCTGACTGAGTCTTCAGCATTTTTTCGACGTCTTTATCGACTTTAATATGAATCTCATGCTCAATTTTAACATTCATATTAATTACAATTGGCTCTGTTGATGGTGCAATCTCAATTCTTGGAACGCAACCGCCAAGAGCAAAGGCCATCATCACCGCTAACCATCCAAATTTATTCACTAATTTTGCTCCTTCGGTAATGAGAAGATCTGTTGCAGATTGTCCTGCAAGTTATCGCCAAACCGCAAGCTACGCCATAACTGGAAAATATCTTCTTCATGATGATAATTGAGTTTCACTAAACGCTCAGCATTCTTGGTTGGATTAAACCCTTCAATTTGCGCGTCCATCGTCAATAACCCTAAGTTGCTGACGTTGACATCCGCTCTGGAACGGCGGATCTCCATATAACGCAGCCAATCCATAATGTCACCGGTTGCCATATTGTCATCACTGATTGCCTGTACCATATCTTTATCCAGCCGCAGGGTGAGATCTTTACTATTTTCCACCCATCCCCCTTTCACCAGCCAATCAGGGTGATTCAAATACAACGGTAACTCACCATCCACTTTACCTGACATGGTAAACTGCTTCGGTTTCAAAATGGTAAATAATTCACTGAGGTCGACCCCTTTAACCGTAAGAATAGCCGGATCTTTCTGCGGTAACCGCAGTTCTTGCATACCGATATGCCCCTGAAGCATATCCACACCGACATTGGTTAATCGGACAGGTTGACGTTCCGTATGAGGATAATATCCCTGTAAGTCAGCGGTAATATTACTCATATCAAACAGGTTATTGAGCTTTTTCACTCTTAGCTTAACCGGAGATTTCGGTCCTAACTGCCACACATGGTCTTTCAGACGATAGGACATCACGAAATCAAGCCCGCTCAATTCGCCATCTTTTAACCACATTCCGCCATCTTTTACTACCATATGACCGCCTGCCTCAATGCCCTGAGTTTCAGAAATTGAGAATGCAGATTGTGCATACAGCGTACCCTTGCGAATTTTAAAACCGAGCTCCGGCGCCAGCAGGGTCTGGAACACGTCCAGCGACTGTTCAGGCCACCAGCCTTCTCCCCGGATACGTTCACCATCCCAACGACCACTCAGTTTTATCGGACCAATTTTCTTCGTGCTGAGATCGCCCTTCCATTGAAAGTTTGCCGGATCCTGACCAAAGAACTGAATATTTAGCGTCGATGGAGGTAAATAACCGCCGTTATCGAATGCCACTTTTTGTGCCTGTAACTGCCATCCGGCATGATACTCACCAGCAGCCCGATTCCAGCTCAGTGGCTCTGCCAGAATTAATCTTGGTTTATTAACCGTCACTTGCCCATAAACCAAATGGTTAAATCCGGTTGATAATGTTTGTAGGTTAATCAGGCTATCGTTCCATTCCCCCTTGCCGGACATATCCCATTTGGCTTTCATCGGCGGCATATCGCCATTGCCCCAGAAGTTCCACTCCCAGTGCCCCTGATCGATCCAGAAATCCCGTGAACGTCCATCCAGATGCAGTTTGTATTTACCCCAGTAACGATGACTGGCATTAATGATGGTTTGCAAACGGCCGCTGATGCCTTTATCCGTGACTTTTATTCCAGCCAGAGGAAATCTGGCTTCATGCAGATAGATATCCGGGGTTACGGCTCCGGTTACACGTAATAAAGAACCGGACAATAAATTAAGGGTTGGGTTGGCGATAGTCCCCGATAGCTTACCGGGAATAGTGGTATATAAAGAAAGCTGCTCTTCATTCATCTTACCGGTGAGCTGGAAATTTAAATCGCTATCTTTCAGGCTGATTTTACCCGGGGCAAAGGTTAATACTGCGTTGCCTTTACCCGCACTGCCCTGCGTAACCACATTCAGCCGCGCTTCAATATTGGCTTCATTATAGTCACTACTCCAGTCCGTCAGGGTCATACTAATGCCACCGGTAAACGGCTGAGAGGCATAAGGCCAGCGCCATTGTCCCTGACTCACGACCAGACGTTTGCCCTCCAGCGTCCAGGGGACATCCAGTAAGCTCTCTTTCTCATCTTGTGGGGTTACCGTCAGGTGACCATCCTGCTGTTGCCAGTTTAGTTTTAACAGCAGCGGCTTATCCACGTAGGTGGTAACAAATTCACCGTCGATATTGCCCTGTTCCGGGATAGCATCCAGACTAACCGGAACCTGTATTTCACCCTTTAGCTGAATAACGTCATTGCTATCCGGAATATGCAGGCTTAGTGATTCCAGCGTCAGCATCTGCCGATCGTTTAATGTTGCGGCACCAGAGAGTAAATTTCCTTGAGCGCTAACACGCTGACCTTGCTGATTACTGGTGATATCAACCCGCCCCGAGTAAGACTCCCAGGGGGTAATACTCAGACGATCGAGGGACAGTGAAAAAGCCGGCAGCTGTTTTTGAATTTCGGCAATAGATAAAGGAGTATCTTCTTTGCCTGAGGTGTCCTCAGTGGTTAATTTCTCCAGACAGTGGGTATCGATATCCAGAGACTTGCCGTGTAGCTTCCACTGCTGATCCTGATAAATCAGGGTTAACGGACCCGCGTCGGCCAGAAAACAGTCCTGAGCTAAAAACTGGATGCCGTTTAAAGAAATTCCGCGCTTGATTAACTCCGGAGGCTGAGTAAATATCAGCTGTGTCCCTGTTGGTAGCCAGAGACTGGCAACTTTAGGTAGCCACGTTGAGATCGTTGCCCATAAGGTCATTAATGACAATATAAGTATGGTCACGACAATCAGAACGTATTTAACAAAACGACCTATTACCACGCCTAACCTACTCCGGAACGCGAATCAGGCGGAAAATATAGCATATTAATAATATTGGCTAAACTGATTCTATCTCTGGTTACTAACTATATCGTTAAATTGTCCTGACACCCGATCTCTGATAAATTAATTTCATAATTCTGGTGGAGATATGTGATGAAACTTGCTATTTACAGCACAAAACAATACGACAGAAAGTATCTTGAAGTTGCTAATCAACGTTTTGGTATCGATCTCGAATTTTTTGATTTCAAACTTAGCCTGCAAACCGCTAAAACCGCTGAGGGTTGTGAAGCTGTTTGTATTTTCGTGAACGATGACGGCAGCCGCCCAGTTCTTGAAGAATTAGCGAAATCAGGCGTGAAGATTGTGGCATTACGCTGTGCCGGCTTTAACAATGTTGATCTTGATGCCGCTAAAGAGCTGGGACTACAAGTCGTTCGCGTCCCTGCCTATTCACCGGAAGCCGTCGCCGAACACGCGATTGGATTAATGATGAGCCTTAACCGTCGTATCCACCGTGCCTATCAAAGAACCCGCGATGCCAACTTCTCTCTTGAAGGTTTGATTGGCTTTAATATGCATAACCGCACTGCTGGTATCATTGGTACCGGAAAAATTGGTATTGCCACTATGCGGATTTTAAAAGGGTTTGGTATGCGCTTACTGGCATTTGATCCTTATCCATCACCGCTGGCACTGGATTTAGGCGCAGAGTATGTCGATCTGAAAACCCTTTATGCGCGTTCTGATGTCATCTCTTTACATTGCCCATTAACACCAGAAAACCATCATCTACTAAATGCCGCTGCCTTTGAACAAATGAAAGATGGCGTGATGATTATTAATACCAGTCGTGGCGGTTTAATTGATTCTCCTGCCGCCATCGAAGCCTTGAAAAAGCAAAAAATTGGCTCACTGGGCATGGATGTTTATGAAAACGAAAGAGACCTGTTTTTTGAAGATAAATCTAACGATGTGATTCAGGATGATGTATTCCGTCGCCTGTCTTCCTGTCATAACGTGCTGTTTACCGGCCATCAGGCATTTTTAACGGAAGAGGCGTTATTAAGCATTTCTGAAACTACACTTCAAAACATTCAGCAATTAGAGCATAACCAGCCTTGCCCTAATTTACTGTAATAATCGTCTATTTAATGACCGGTAGTCACAATATTATGTTAACTGCCGGTAAATCATTGTAAATCCCTATTTACTCTCATATTTATTATGGTAAAACACATTCAAATTTAAACCGATAAAATAGCAACGCATTGATTATCGGATCAATTTCCACGTAGTGACTTTTCGGGGATGATAATGAAAATAGCTTTACCTTTTATTATTTCGGCCGTTCTGCTTAGCGGCTGTACGTTGACGGATGGTAATGCCGTAAAAGAGAGTGATTTACTGCATCATAACTTTATTCTGACCAGTGTTGACGGCAAGAATATGGCAGATACCACTAAAGAAAAACGTCCGTTAAATATTGAATTTGGCGAAAATATGCATGTTAGCGGTGCTATGTGTAATCGCTTTATGGGACAGGCAACACTGACGAATGGTGTATTAACCACGAAGCAGCTAGCCTCTACTCGTATGGCATGCATTGATGAACAAATTAGTCAGTTAGATCAGGTCATTGCCACCACCCTGAACAACGGCGCTAAAGTGACCCTGGACCAAGGCGTATTAACGTTAAGCTCCTCACAGCACACCCTGACTTATAAACTCAGCGACTGGGTTAATTAATCTTTTGTGATAATCGCCTGAATTAAATAATAAAAAAACCGGAAAATTGCCTGTCGCACCTTTCCGGTTTTTTTACGGTATACATCGTTCGATACCGATTTCAACTAAATCATATCAATATGCTTAATAGCGCTTACCGTTTGATAGCTGACATTTACTGACTACACTGCCATCCAGATTATGTGCTGTGGTTGGCATTCCACCCATGCTATTACAGTTGGCTAATGCCATTTCATCCATCGGTGCTGCTCTGGCAGCCTCTTCAGTGATCATAGAATTATGCGGTAATAACCTCACCTGATCAGGCTGGCTACTACAACCTGCTAATAAAAGTACGCCAAGTGCAGCCAGGCCGATTTTTCCCTTCATGTTTACCTCTGTTATTGCTTTTTTAGTCACAAAAAACCACCAGCTGCGATGGTTTAATTGAATTTGGACAGGAATTAACCTGAAATTAATATCCTGATTACTTTATTTCGCATTTTTTGTAATAACTTATGTTGCTAATTAAGCTATTATAATAGGGCTAATTAATTAGCGATCCACTGCTTTTCAGTTAATCTGACTGAGTCTTTTACCAGCGCCATTTGCGCTGGTTTTTTTTATTCGTTTTTTGAACATTCGGTATAAACCGGAAAGTCAGAGCGTTCAATGGTGCCAGCTCACAAATTTAATTATTATATTTAGCGTATATGGTGCGAATAGTCCAGCGTTGAAGCCCTATTCTGCAAGCTTGCCCCTAATAATAAAAGGGGAATTCAATGACCCTCAATATCTTAGTGATAATAACTATCATTATTTTCTGTCACAGAATGTAATAACACACAAAACAACAGCTGCCCAAACTATCTTATCTGATATGATGAGTTGCGATTTCGGAAGATAAAAAACCATTAATAACTATCCGATCCAATGTGTTTATTGTTACTCAGGTGGTTAACCTGAGAGAGCCAATGTCAATAAAGGTATTGAGTCTATGATTACTACCGATGGTAACAGTGCTGTTGCCTCCGTGGCGTATCGTTCCAACGAAGTTATCGCCATTTATCCCATTACTCCCAGCTCAACCATGGCCGAACAGGCAAACGACTGGTCGGAATATGGTACTAAAAATGTTTGGGGCGATGTTCCCCGCGTTATGGAAATGCAGTCCGAAGCCGGTGCTATCGCTACGGTTCATGGCGCGCTGCAAACGGGGGCATTAGCCACCTCGTTTACCTCATCGCAGGGATTATTACTGATGATCCCGACCCTGTATAAACTGGCCGGCGAACTGACGCCTTTTGTCCTGCATGTTGCAGCCAGAACTGTTGCTACTCATGCCCTGTCTATTTTCGGCGATCATTCTGATGTGATGGCAGTTCGTCAAACTGGCTGTGCGATGTTGTGCGCCAGTTCGGTACAGGAAGCCCAGGACTTTGCCCTGATCTCACAAATGGCGACCTTAAACAGTCGAATTCCATTTATTCATTTCTTCGACGGATTCCGCACTTCCCACGAAATTAATAAAATTGTTCCCATCAGCGATGACTGCATTCGCCAGCTGTTACCGATGGAGATGATCAGTGCTCATCGTAAACGTGCATTAACACCGGATCACCCGGTGATCAGAGGGACATCAGCCAACCCGGATACTTACTTCCAGTGTCGGGAAGCGGCTAACCCCTGGTACAACCAAACTTATCAGCATGTTGCCGAGGCCATGCAAGCCTTTGAACAACAAACCGGTCGTCACTATCAACCGTTTGAATATTACGGTCACCCTCAGGCGGAACGTGTAATTATTCTGATGGGTTCTGCCTGTGGTACAACCGAAGAGACGATAGATACCTTACTGACTCGCGGCGAAAAGGTCGGCATGTTGAAAGTGCGGTTGTATCGCCCCTTCTCTGCCGAACACTTGCTTGAACAACTACCTCAAAGCGTAAAACGCATTGCCGTTCTCGATAGAACCAAAGAACCAGGCGCGCTGGCTGAGCCACTCTATCTTGATATTATGACAGCGCTGGCAGAAGCATTCTCCCGGGGTGAACGGGATACGCTGCCACAGGTTATTGGTGGTCGTTATGGCCTGTCTTCTAAAGAGTTTGCACCAGAATGTGTACTGGCTATCTTCAAAGAGTTAACGCTGGAAAAACCGCGTCCGCGCTTTACCGTGGGTATTTTTGATGACATTACCGGACTGTCATTGCCGCTGGGTGATGACAGCATTCCACAAAAAGCCTCTCTGGAAGCGCTGTTCTTTGGACTTGGTAGCGATGGCACCGTTTCTGCTACCAAAAATAACATTAAGATTATCGGTAACGGTACGCCGCTTCACGCTCAGGGCTACTTTGTTTATGACTCCAAAAAAGCCGGTGGTTTAACCGTTTCTCATTTGAGGGTAAGTGACTACCCGATACATTCTGCCTATCTTATTTCTCAGGCGGATTTTATTGGCTGTCATCAAAATCAGTTTATTGATAAATACCAGATGGTCGAAAAGCTGAAACCCAACGGCACTTTCTTGCTGAATACCCCCTACAGCAAGGATGAGATCTGGCAACGCTTGCCACAGGACGTTCAGGCTTTATTACATCAGCGTAAAGCACGTCTGTTTATTATCAATGCGGCGAAAATTGCCAGAGAATGTCATCTGGCCAATCGAATCAATACCGTTATGCAGATGGCGTTTTTCCATCTGACTCAAATTATTCCTGGTGATGTTGCTCTGCAACAGTTACGGGACGCTATTGCTAAAAGCTATAGCGCCAAAGGTCAGGATATTGTTGAGAATAACTGGCAGGCATTAGACGCCACTATCAGCGCGCTGGAAGAAATTCCACTGCAGCCAGTTAATTCACTCAGCCCAATGCGCCCTCCGGTGGTTTCCGACAGCGCCCCGGACTTTGTCAAAACGGTCACCGCAGCGATGTTAGCCGGTTTAGGGGATGCTTTACCGGTATCTGCTTTCCCACCGGACGGCACCTGGCCCTCAGGTACTACTCGCTGGGAAAAACGTAATATTGCAGAAGAGATCCCGATTTGGGAAGCACCACTATGTACCCAGTGTAATCACTGTGTTGCAGCCTGCCCTCACTCTGCGATTCGGGCCAAAGTGATTTCACCAGAAGCTTTTGCCGACGCACCAGACGATCTGCAATCATTAGACGTTAAGTCAAAAGACATGCGCGGACAGAAATATGTTCTGCAAGTTGCACCAGAAGATTGTACTGGCTGTAACCTGTGCGTAGAAGTATGTCCGGCTAAAGATCGCCAGAATCCGGAAATTAAAGCGATCAATATGAAGTCTCGTCTGGATAATCTTGATGTTGAAAAACGTCACTATGATTACTTCCTGCAGCTACCAGAAATTGATAAGAGCAAAATTGAGCGGATTGATATTCGAACTTCTCAATTAATTACCCCACTATTCGAATATTCCGGAGCCTGTTCCGGATGTGGTGAAACCCCCTATATTAAGTTGCTAACTCAGCTGTATGGCGATCGGCTGCTGATTGCTAACGCAACGGGTTGTTCATCCATTTATGGCGGTAACTTGCCTAGTACTCCCTATACCACCAATGCTGATGGTCGCGGTCCGGCATGGGCTAACTCACTGTTTGAAGATAACGCAGAGTTTGGCCTTGGTTTCCGCCTGACGGTCGATCAGCATCGTGAGCGCACCTTACGTCTGATAACTCAACTGGCACCTCAACTACCCGCCGGGTTAATCGTCGAACTGCAAGCTTCTGATACCAGCGTAGAACAACGCCGTGAGCAGATCGTACAGCTACGAACACTGCTGGCAGCGATTGATTCATCGGATGCTAAAGAATTAGCCGAATGTGCCGATTATCTGGTAGATAAATCTATCTGGCTGATTGGTGGTGACGGCTGGGCCTATGATATTGGATTTGGTGGTCTCGACCACGTAATGAGCCTGACGGAAAACGTCAATATTCTGGTGCTGGATACTCAATGCTATTCCAATACGGGTGGCCAACAGTCCAAAGCGACACCTATCGGTGCCGTCACTAAATTTGCTGAACGCGGTAAGCGTAAAGGACGTAAAGACCTTGGGGTAAGCATCATGATGTATGGTCATGTGTATGTAGCTCAAATCTCGCTAGGCGCGCAGTTAAACCAAACGGTCAAAGCGATTCAGGAAGCGGAGGCCTATCCGGGTCCGTCATTGATTATTGCTTACAGCCCGTGTGAGGAACATGGTTACGATCTGGCATTCAGTCACGACCAGATGAAGCAATTAACCACCGCCGGCTTCTGGCCGCTATATCGCTTCGATCCTCGTCGAGTTGAAGAAGACAAACCAGGTTTAACCCTTGATTCCCGTCCACCGTCTGATGGTTTGGCATCGGCTTTGTTAAAAGAGCAGCGTTTCCGCCGTTTAAATACGATGGAGCCAAATGTTGCCTCAGCTCTGCATGCTCAGGCTGAAAAAGATGTTCAAAGTCGTTACAATTTACTGAGCCTGCTGGCAGGAAAAACGATAGAAAAAACGGAATCTGAACCATCATAAATAAACGGCAATAACTGATAATATAAAAAAATAAAGCACCTTTTGGAGGTGCTTTATTTATTATTGATTAAGTAAATAAAGGTTTATTTAAGAATGCCGTCTTATTTTCAATAAAAAGATAATACCGTCTTAATATTCTAAATCTACCACGCAATAATAATAGTGATAAGAATTAACTTATTCCTTCAGCCGTCTTCAAATAACGCATTACTGTGTTTAATCCCACTTTCAACGTTCTGCTGGTCTGTCGTATTCCCGCACCTTGAGAAGCCATTTCAATAATCTTTTCTTTCATTCCTGGCTGATGAGCTCGGTACAAATAAGATAACTGGAATGTTCTTCTGCAGCTATTACAATAGTAACGCGGATAACCACCTCGCCCTTTACCATGCTTTCTAACCGGTTTTGTCTCATTACAATGGCGGCATGCGACTTCAATAGTGACCATTTTCCATCTCCTTTTGGACCCAAAAACATCAAATAAGTAATCATGACAGTGATAATTTCGGAATATTATTAACCACGTTTGTTTCAATAACACTCTAATCAGAAATAAATTAAGTACTTATAGGGTACCTAACCAACTCAATATTATTCAGAATAGTCACAATACTAATTAATCAGCGTAATTCTTATGTTGGTATACCTGTCCGATTCTAATATATATTTTCCGATTACATCACTGGTATAATTGATAGTTCTGCATTAGATAATTTCATAACCATTTTATAAATTAACGTATTTGAATCGATTTTTTGTGTTAACCCAATTCCGAATTAACTATTTAGAGTTATTATTTATAGTTTTTTACCATTATCATCGGTTTTAGCCGCTGTCGAAGCGTATTCTTCTACTGACAACACCCTCAATAATCCGTACCATACACCTCCACGATTTCCCGGCAGGTTATCCCTGCTAACTGGCAACAATCAGACAGACAGAGTTACCGCTATGAGCACAACAGCAGCGCTGAACCAGAAAGAGCAATACAATCTAAATAAACTGCATAAACGTTTGCGTCGCAACGTTGGTGAAGCAATCGCAGATTTTTCGATGATTGAAGATGGCGATCGGATCATGGTTTGCCTTTCCGGTGGAAAAGACAGCTATACCATGCTAGATATTTTGCAGAATTTACAACGCAGCGCGCCGGTTAATTTCGAACTGATAGCCGTTAATCTGGATCAAAAACAGCCTGGTTTTCCTGAACATGTACTTCCGGAATATTTGAATACGCTGGGTATTCAGTACAAAATTGTTGAAGAAAATACCTATGGTATTGTGAAAGATAAAATACCTGAGGGGAAAACGACCTGTTCCCTTTGTTCCCGCCTGCGTCGCGGTATTCTTTATCGTACTGCAACTGAGTTGGGTGCAACTAAAATCGCACTGGGTCATCATCGCGACGATATCCTGCAAACTCTGTTCTTAAATATGTTCTACGGCGGCAAGCTAAAAGGGATGCCACCAAAACTGATCAGTGATGACGGCAAACATATCGTTATTCGTCCACTGGCTTACTGTCGTGAAAAAGATATTGAACGTTATGCCGAGGCGAAAGCCTTCCCGATCATTCCCTGCAATCTTTGTGGTTCACAACCTAACCTACAGCGTCAGGTGATTAAGGATATGCTGAGAGACTGGGATCGTCGTTATCCGGGCAGAATCGAAACCATGTTCAGCGCTATGCAAAACGTTGTACCTTCTCACCTGTGCGACCGTGAACTGTTTGACTTCACGGCTATTCAGCAAGGTATGGAAGTGGTTAACGGCGGCGATTTGGCATTCGATAAAGAAGAATTCCCGCTACAGCCTACCGGCTTTGTTCCTGATGAAAATGAAGATCTGGGTATTAATGTTGTTGAGGTTAAGTAAATAATCTTCAAATCAGAAAAGAGCCTCAATTAATAATGAATCAGCCCCAATATCCATTCGGGGCTGATTTATAAAATATCTACAGCCACTTACTCTTCTTAAGCCACCACAATATTCCACCGCCAACAACCGCCAGACAGGTACAGAAGATGGCAAAGGCATGCTCTTTGCCACCACCGGGAATTCCCCCCAGGTTTACGCCAAACAGTCCGGTAAGAAAGGTCGCAGGTAAAAACAGCATCGCCATTAACGACATAGTATAAGTACGGCGGTTCATGGCATCGGCCAACTGAGAATTAAGTTCATCCACCACCACGGCGGTACGAGCAATCGTTGCATCCAGATCGTCCAGACCTCGACCCAACCGATCGGCGATATCCTGCATACGATGGCGATCTTCATTGCTCATCCACGGTAATCGTTCACTGGCCAGTCGGGAGAAGACGTCTCGCTGAGGCATCAGATGGCGACGCAATACAATCAACTGTTTGCGGATAAGCGCAATAACTCCGCGTTCCGGTACCTCTCTATCCAGTAGCCCATCTTCCAGTTCAATAACCCGCCCGTGGATATCATCAATAAAATCACTAACCTGATCGGTTAGAAAATCCAGAATTTCCACCAGCCAGCTTCCACTATGAGATGGCCCCGTTCGTTTTTTTAATTCGTCCACCACTTCATCTACCGCATGGATAGGTCGATGACGGCTGGAAATAATCAAACTATCGGTAATAAATACTCTTAGCGTCACTAAGGGATCGGGAACTGACTCACTATTCAGATTAATGCTGCGAAGAATAATCAGTGTTCCATCTCCCTGACGGGCAACCCGCGGGCGGCAGCTTTCTCCGGATAGCGCTTCTTTAAAGCTCTCTGGCAGCAGTGGGGTTTCATTCAACCAGTTAAGGCTTTCTGGTTGTTCGTAGTCTATATGTATCCAACAAGGCTGTGCTGCAGTTGCTTCTGTCTTATCCGTAACCGGCAATATACCGCCCTTGCCATCCAACTGATAAGCATGAATCTCCTGCGGAACCTCTAATTGTTCGCCGCTTACCTTATCCACATCAATCACCTATATAAAATAACCGGATACCCTTATTATGATAAATGCGAGTCACTAGCGTAACTTCTTATCCAAAACCGCCGTGGTCAGTCGGGAAATACAGCAAAGCCTGTCCGCATCATCATAAATTTTAATTTCCCATACCTGATGACTGCGGCCTAAATGAATGGCTGTACATACCCCACGAACGATTCCCTGCTTTGCCGCCCGAATGTGATTCGCATTAATATCAATGCCGACTACCTGCGCTTCTCCCTCTGTGCACAGATAACCCGCGACGGAACCTATCGTTTCTGCCAGTACCACCGAGGCACCACCGTGTAACAGGCCAAAAGGCTGAATGGTACGGTGATCAACCGGCATCGTCGCTTCCAGACTATCTTTCGTTTGTAACGTGTAGACAATGCCCACGTGCTCGATCATGGTTCCTTTTGACATCTGGTTCAGTTCTGCCAGCGTCTTATGGCGTTTCCACATATGTTTACTTACCTTGTTAATGGTTAATCACACCAGTTCAAGCAAGGCTTGAAGCGGGTGCTTTAATACAACATGACTAAAACGTTTAACCTGACTACGGCATGAGTAACCCGTAGCCAGACAGCGACCGGCATCTTTCCCTTCCAGCGCTTTTTGCCAGGATAAGGCATAAATACCGGCGGAATTACTCAAATTATCCGCTTCATGACCATAGGTTCCCGCCATACCGCAGCAACCAAGGCTGACGTTATTCAATTTAGCGCCAAAGTGGCTAAACAATTCTTGCCACTGTTTGCCACTGGCGGGCAGTGCGGTGCTTTCAGTACAGTGACTAAACAGATACCAGGGAGCCTGCTCTGTGCTTTTGGTCGGAAAACGCGCCAGATTAGCACTCAACCATTCATGCACCAGTTGGACTTTAAAATCGCCTCGTTTTTCACCTAATATCTGGTTATATTCATCGCGATAGCACAGCACCAGTGCTGGATCGACACCCACCATAGGAATACCCAGTTTAGCCACCCGATTCAGCATATCCGCTGTGCGCCGGGCAGTTTTAGCAAACTGTCGTAAAAAACCTTTAATATGCTGCGCTTTACCATTAGGACTAAACGGCAACAGCACTGGTTTTAACCCAAGTTTCTCAATCAGATGAATAAAATCCGCCACCACTTTAGCATCGTAATAACTGGTAAAGGGATCCTGAACCACTAGCACATATTGCTGTTTACTCTGGCTATCTATTCCTTCCAGTTGCTCCAGCGTCATAGTACAGGCCTGATGCCCCTGTAGTTGTTGTTTCAGCGTTGGGGACGAGAGCAATGGCAAATTCACCATGCCAATACTTTTGGCACCCAACGACTGAACCCAGGATTGACGGATGAAGAAGTTAAACAGCTGCGGCGCTTTCGCCATCACTGGCGCATAGTTTTCTACTGATGCAACAATATAGTCCCGAGCCGGACGGAAATAGCGCGTATGATACAGCTGAAGGAAACGGGAACGGAATGCCGGAACATCAATCTTTATTGGGCACTGGGTGGAACAGGCCTTACAGGCCAGACAACCCGCCATAGACTGTTTAACTTCATGGGAAAAATCATATTCCCCCTGACGCTGGCGCAAACTATTTTTGGTCTTGTCTAACAAACTGCGCCAGCTTAAGCGTTGCTCACCCAGTTGTTTCTCAAGTTCCAGAGGATCAACACCCTCTTCTGCCAGTAAACGTAACCACTCCCGTACCAGCGTTGCCCGACCTTTAGGTGAATGTACCCGATTGGCGCTGACCTTCATGGAAGGACACATCGGGCTGTTAGCATCAAAGTTAAAACACAGGCCGTTACCGTTGCACTCCATCGCACCTTTAAAGGAAGTTCTGACTGCCAGCGGAATACGGCGATCAAAAGTGCCTCGTTTAACCGCATCTACTTTATAAAGCGCATCATCTCGCCCCATTGGCGCACAAATCTTACCCGGATTCAGTCGATTATCCGGATCAAACACCGCTTTAATGCGACGCAGTTCGTCATACAGCTCCGGGCCAAAAAAATCAGGGCTATATTCAGCACGAAAGCCTTTGCCGTGCTCTCCCCATAACAATCCGCCATATTTAGCAGTCAGAGACACAATTTGGTCTGACAGCTGTTTCATTAACAGCTCCTGTTGAGGGTCACACATATCCAGCGCAGGCCGCACGTGCAGAACCCCAGCATCAACGTGACCAAACATACCATAGGCCAGATTATGGCTATCCAGCAACGCGCGAAACTCTGAAATATAGTCGGCCAGATGTTGCGGGGGTACACAGGTATCTTCCGCAAACGGAATGGGTTTAGCTAAACCTTTGGCATTACCCAACAGACCCACCGCTTTTTTACGCATGGCATAAATGCGTTCAATATCGGCTAAATCACTGCATAACTGATAGCCAATGACGCCAGCTTCGCCCTTTTCCATTAGTTGGTCCAGACGGGAACAGAGAAACTCAGCCTGACGGTTAATCAGTTCAGGGTCCTGACCGGCAAACTCAACGATATTCAGTCCCTGCATATCTTTACCCGGTACATCGGTAATCAGATTTTTCACTGACTCCCAGACGATATCTTCACGGGCCAGATTAAAAACTTTAGAGTCTACCGTTTCTACCGATAGCGCATTAGCCTCAACCATTAGCGGTGCATTTCTTAATGCCGAATCGAAGCTGTCATACTTAATATTGACCAGTCGACGCAGTGCCGGTAACGGTGTGATATTCAGTCTGGCTTCGGTAATAAATGCCAGTGAACCTTCAGAACCGGTCAGAATACGCGAAAGATCAAACGTTTGCAGATCGTCGCTAAAAACATGCCTGAGGTCATAACCGGTAAGAAAACGGTTAAGTTTAGGAAACTTATCAATGATCAGCTGGCGCTGCTGACGACACCGCTCCAGTACCGTATGGTAAACCTGTCCCGCAGCCGTTTGTTGTGAGGCTAACTGTTCAGCCAGCGCTACCGGCATGGCATGTGTGTCCAGCAACTCTCCGTTAAGCAGAACGCTTCTTAGCCCCAAAACGTGATCGGAGGTTTTTCCATACACCAGAGAACCCTGACCGGACGCATCGGTATTGATCATTCCCCCCAGTGTTGCCCGGTTGCTGGTTGACAGTTCAGGTGAGAAAAAATAACCATGCGGCTTTAAGTATTGGTTCAGTTGGTCTTTGACCACACCAGCCTCAACGCGAACCCACCCTTGCTCTAAATTCAGCTCAAGAATACGGTTCATATGACGCGACATATCAACCACGATACTATCGTTGAGTGACTGCCCATTCGTGCCGGTACCGCCACCCCGAGGGGTAAATTTGATGGAGGAAAAGCTGGCCTGCTGTCCGGTGCGGGTAATCAATAGCACATCGGCAGTAGAGCGGGGAAACACGATGGCCTGTGGCAACATCTGATAGATGCTGTTATCCGTTGACATGCTAAGGCGGTCCGCATATTGCGTTGCGATATCACCGCTGAAACCTGCCTGTTTTAAGGCGTCTAAATACTCCTGAACCGGTGACTCAACACCAGGTGCTTGCTTTAGCTGTGGAATCATTGCCATTAGTCTCTTTGCGTTATTTTTTATTTTATTATGTTGTAAACATTACCCAATCCAGCGAACTAAACTAGCATACTGCTTTATCGTTTGCGTAGCCCATCCATTAAATTTATCGCAACTCTTAACGCCATCTTCCAATATTGATGAAAGGCTAACGGTTCATTAACATGCTTTTGCCAGCGCTTTCGCTTAAATGATAGTTATCAGTTTATTAATTAAAATAGCGTAACGGTTAGCTATACCCGATACTATAGCTTAGTTATTAACAACTCTATTTCATGATGAGTACATCCATGACGCAACCGAAAAAACGTTTTGACCTTGCACGTCTGATGTTCGGAATACTGTTTATTCTTGTAATGATCGTTGTCTGCCTTTGGGTAGTTCGGCCTTTTATTTTAGGCTTTGCCTGGGCAGGCATGGTGGTTATTGCTACCTGGCCGCTGTTGTTACGGGTACAAAAGTACACCGGTGGGCGGCGAACCCCGGCCGTGATCTTCATGACTTTGTTATTAGTGGTGGTGTTTGTTCTGCCTTTTGGTCTGGTGATTAATAGTATTGTAGACAACAGTGGTCAGTTAGTTGATTGGGTTGGAAAACCAGAAAACTGGCATATTCCTAAACTGGCCTGGTTAAATGATATTCCGGGCGTTGGTCGACGCCTGTACCGTAACTGGCAGGCGATGACTGCTGATAATGGTAAAGCGCTGGTTGCCAGCGTTCAACCTTATGCGGGGGCGGCTACAACCTGGTTCGTTTCTCAGGTGGCCCACGTTGGCGGTTTTATGTTGCACGGTACGCTGATGGTGGTGTTCAGTGCCCTTCTTTACGCTAAAGGTGAAGCGGTGGCCAAAGGTATCCGTCACTTTGCATTACGTTTAGCTGAAAAACGTGGCGAAGCAGCGGTTATTCTTGGCGCTCAGGCTATTCGCGCTGTTGCTCTGGGTGTGGTGGTTACTGCGCTGACTCAGGCTCTGCTGGGAGGTATTGGATTAGCCATATCCGGTATCCCTTATGCCACATTATTAACGGTACTGATGTTTATTTGCTGTCTGGCACAGATTGGGCCTTCGTTGATTCTGTTTCCGGCGGTGTTCTGGCTTTACTGGAGTGGTGATAACACCTGGGGTACGGTGCTGTTAGTATGGAGCTGTGTTGTGGTGTCCATGGACAACTTCCTGCGTCCTGCACTGATTCGTTTAGGCGCTGATTTACCGTTGCTGTTGATTCTTTCCGGGGTTATCGGGGGATTACTGGCCTTTGGTATGATTGGATTGTTTATCGGTCCTGTGGTGCTGGCAGTGTCGTATCGTTTAATTTCTGCCTGGATCGATGAGGTTCCTGAGCCAACGGATGAGTTACCGGATTTGGAACGGGATTTGAATATTTGATTTGTTTTGATTAGGGATTGAGTATTGAGAATATTCCGGCCGTAAAAGCGATATTATGTATATCGCCTTTGTGCTCGGCCGGAAGATCATCTGTACTTGGCCTTGGTGTGCGTCGGGCCTAGCCCGCCTAGGGGCGCTTCGTTGGCTTACGCCAAGTCGACCCCAACGGCGGTCTCTCCCGACGATTGGCTTCATTAACGAACAAAGTTCATAAGCAAATCAACATTACACTATCAAACCGTTTCTGCGCTTTCTTCTGCCAGTGCCATCCAGGTTTTAATCACGGTGTCCGGGTTTAGGGAGAGGCTGTCGATGCCTTGTTCCATTAACCATGCGGCGAAGTCTTCGTGGTCTGATGGGCCCTGACCACAAATTCCGACGTATTTGCCCTTCTTCTTGGCGGCTTTAATCGCCATGGAGAGTAAGGCTTTTACTGCGTCGTTACGTTCGTCAAACAGTTCGGATACCACACCGGAGTCACGATCCAGACCCAGAGCTAGCTGTGTCATATCGTTAGATCCGATAGAGAAACCATCAAAGTGTTCCAGGAACTCTTCCGCCAATAGTGCGTTAGATGGTATTTCACACATCATTATCACTTTCAGTCCGTCCTGACCGCGTTTCAGACCTTCATGTGCCAGACGGTCAATAACCGCTTTAGCCTGATCGACAGTGCGTACAAATGGGATCATGATTTCAACGTTAGTCAGACCCATTTGGTTACGAACTCGTTTAACCGCTTCACACTCCAGCGCAAAGCAGGCTTTAAAGTCTTCAGAGACATAACGACCTGCACCACGGAATCCCAGCATTGGGTTCTCTTCATGAGGTTCGTAACGGCTGCCGCCTACCAGATTGGCATATTCGTTAGATTTAAAGTCAGACAGACGAACGATCACCCGCTTCGGCCAGAATGCAGCAGCCAGCGTTGCAATACCTTCTGACAGGCGGCCAATATAGAACTCCACCGGGTCATCATAACCCACCATCAATTCACGGATCTCTTGCTGGACAGACTCTTCCTGCTGGTCAAACTCCAGTAAGGCTCTTGGATGCACACCAATCATGCGGTTGATGATGAACTCCAGACGCGCCAGGCCAACCCCTTCATTCGGCAAACGCGCGAAGTCAAAGGCACGATCCGGGTTACCGATATTCATCATGATTTTTACCGGAATTTCCGGCAGTTGATTCAATTGAGAGCTTTGAATCTTAAAGTCCAGAATATCCTGATAAATAAAGCCGGTATCGCCTTCGGCGCAGGAGACGGTCACTTTCTGGCCTTCATGCAACAGTTCGGTGGCATTACCACAGCCTACCACCGCAGGAATCCCCAGTTCACGGGCGATAATTGCCGCGTGACAGGTTCTTCCGCCACGGTTAGTGACAATAGCAGCCGCACGTTTCATGATCGGTTCCCAATCCGGGTCAGTCATGTCGGTTACCAGTACGTCACCCGGCAGAATACGATCCATCTGGCTTAAATCGGTAATCACTTTTACCGGCCCCGCACCTATACGGTTACCAATGGCGCGCCCTTCCGCCAGAATTTCACCACGCTTGTGCAGCTGGTAACGTTCCATCACTTGTTCATTCTCATTAGAGCGAACCGTTTCCGGACGAGCCTGTACGATGTACAGTTTTCCGGTATGGCCATCTTTTGCCCATTCAATATCCATTGGGCGACCATAATGTTTTTCAATCAGCAGTGCCTGATGAGCCAGTTCCTGGATCTCATCATCCCGCAGGCTGTACTGTACGCGATCCGCTTCAGGTACATCTTCAATACAAACCTGTTTGCCATGTTCCTGACTATCGGAATAAACCATACGAATCTTTTTCGAGCCGATGGTGCGGCGGACGATAGCCGGTCGGTCATTCAGCAAGGTTGGCTTATGTACATAGAATTCATCCGGGTTAACCGCACCCTGTACCACCATTTCACCTAAGCCATAAGCCGAGGTGATAAAGACCACCTGATCAAAGCCCGATTCAGTATCAATGGTAAACATAACGCCGGCAGAGGCTAAATCAGAACGCACCATGCGCTGAACCCCGGCAGAGAGTGCCACACCGCGATGGTCATAGCCCTGATGCACACGGTAAGAAATCGCTCGGTCATTAAACAGCGAAGCAAATACATGCTTGATCGCCACCATTACCGCATCAATACCCTGCACGTTAAGGAAAGTTTCTTGCTGGCCAGCAAACGACGCGTCAGGCATGTCTTCGGCGGTGGCGGAAGAACGAACCGCAAATGAAGCACCGACATTACCTTCTGACAGCGTTTGATAAGCCTGGTGAATCGCTTGTTCCAGCTCTGGCTGGAATGGCGTATCAACAATCCAGCCGCGAATTTGTGCCCCGGCATCCGCCAGTGCTTTTACGTCATCCACGTCAATTTGGTCAAGTAGCTGGTAAATGCGTTGATTTACGCCACTTTGCTCAAGAAAATCATTAAACGCCTGAGCAGTAGTAGCAAAACCATTAGGAACCGATACGCCCAGTTCGCTCAGATTAGTGATCATTTCCCCTAAGGAGGCATTTTTGCCCCCAACACGATCAACATCATGCATTCCCAGTTGGTTGTACCAAACAACGTTATGTTGATTACTATTGATATCAGGCATCAGAGATGTTCCATTATTGAGTCAATAAAACGGATTAAATAGCAAAACAGGTTTTATACCGGACAGGTCAAAAATCCAGATACATTAGAAAGCTTACACAGCAATGCATAACTTATGAAATGGTTAATCGTTTCCGCATTTAAACTGAGTTTTCTTAGACTTATAATTATTGTACCTTGTTCGTAATCGCGCTTTTTATGCGCATATTCAACAACGGTTTTGGAACAATTTTGTTCATATCGATAGCGTGATTTTAACAAAGAGTTATCTCATGATTAAAATCAGCAACAGGAGAACGCCATGGAGCGTACGGTTTTCTATATTTCTGACGGCACGGCAATTACCGCCGAGGTATTAGGGCATGCGGTGCTATCTCAGTTTCCCATTAGTTTGAATCAATACACTATCCCTTTTGTGGAGAATGAAGCGAAAGCCCATGAGGTTCGCCAGCAAATTGATGACCTGTATCAGAAAACCCAACAGAAGCCACTGGTGTTTTACTCGATAGTTTCACCGGAAATTCGGGCAGTTATTGAGGCGAGTCAGGGCTACTGTCAGAATATTGTCCATACGCTGGTTGCCCCTTTACAGCAAGAGCTAGGCATTGCGCCTCTGCCCTCCGCACACCGTACCCACGGATTAACCGCCAGCAATCTGGTGAAGTATGACGCCCGTATCGCTGCTATTGATTACACGTTGGCGCACGATGATGGTATTTCACTGCGAAATCTGGAAGAGGCTCAGGTGATCTTGTTGGGGGTTTCCCGCTGCGGTAAAACCCCTACCAGCCTCTATTTAGCCATGCAGTTTGGTATTCGGGCGGCTAACTACCCATTTACCGCCGACGATATGGATAATATTCAGCTTCCTGCCGCGCTTAAACCATTTCAGCATAAGCTGTTTGGCCTCTCTATTGATCCGGAACGGCTATCTGCCATTCGTCAGGAGCGTCGGGAAAACAGTCGTTATGCCTCATTACGTCAGTGCCGCATGGAGATTGCCGAAGTTGAAGCACTATACCGTAAAAACAATATCCGCTTTCTTAACAGCACCAACTATTCCGTAGAAGAGATCTCGACCAAGCTGTTGGATATTTTAGGCATGAGCCGCAGAATGTATTAAAAGCCTTGTCGGGGAAGGCTTAAATCTTCCCCGATTTTGTCTCCGTAGATTCATTTTTTACTGTCAAACCTCTCCATCAAGCTGACTTTCTCGCTTCACCACCAATATTTAACAAATGGCAACGAATTAATTTAATCAACTATTTGCAACCTTTGCTGTTTCCGTTATTGTGATGTACATCACTTCCCGGTATCTCACCGATGAGAAGATAAGATTTAGAGAAAGACAATTCATGAATAAAACTGATGAGCTCCGCACCTCGCTGATCGACAGCCTGGTGACCCCTGAGCGACTGGCACAGCTGTTTCCAATTACTGAAGAAATCAGCACTAATATTACCCGGTCGCGTCAGCGTATCGAAAAGATTATCCACGGTGAAGACCGTCGATTACTGGTTATTGTTGGTCCCTGCTCCATCCACGATGTTGATGCCGCAATCGATTATGCCGAACGATTAAACGTTTTGCGCGATCGCTATCAGGATCGCTTAGAAATTGTGATGCGCACTTACTTTGAAAAGCCGCGTACCGTGGTGGGCTGGAAAGGTATGATTTCCGATCCTAATCTAGATTGTTCTTATCAGGTTAATCAGGGGTTACAACAGGCGCGTGAACTTTTACTAAAAATCAATCGGTTGGGTATGCCTACCGCCACTGAGTTTTTAGATATGGTGATCGGGCAATATATTGCCGATCTGATTAGCTGGGGCGCTATTGGTGCCCGTACGACCGAAAGCCAAATCCATCGCGAGATGGCATCGGCACTCTCTTGCCCGGTTGGGTTTAAAAATGGTACCGATGGCAGCACTAAAATCGCTATTGATGCAATTCGTGCCGCACGTTCCAGCCATATGTTCCTGTCGCCGGATAAATCAGGCCAGATGAGTATATATCGCACCAGCGGCAACCCTTACGCCCATATTATTCTGCGTGGCGGTAAGACACCAAACTACCATGCTGCTGATATCGCAGGCGCCTGTGACAATTTACGTCAGTTCGACCTGCCAGAGCATTTGGTAGTGGACTTTAGTCACGGTAACTGTGAGAAGTTGCATCGCCGTCAGTTAGACGTGTGCGAGAATATTTGTGAGCAGATAAAAGCGGGTTCTATGGCGGTTGCCGGTGTGATGGCTGAGAGTTTTTTAATTGAAGGGACTCAGAAGCTGCAAGCTGGACAAGCGCTTACTTATGGGCAGTCGATTACCGATCCTTGTTTGAGTTGGGGAGATACGGAGAAGATGCTGGAGAGTCTGGCGGCAGCGGTGGAATCGCGGTTTAGTTAAGTCTTTTTGTTTTGATATTTTTAAATCGACTTTAGTGGATATTCCGGCCGTAGTTATGTAGTGCTTATATTACCTATGTGTCCGGCTGGAAGACCATCTGTACTTAAGTTTGGAGTGCGTCGGGCCTAGTCAGCCTAGGGGCAGTTATGAAACACCTTGCGGTGTTTCACCCTGACGGGCCAGCGCTAGCGCTGTTCAAACAGGCTTTGCCTGTTTGTCCGGCAGCTAAAGCTGCTACGACCCCAACGGCAGCCTCTCCCTCCGATTGACTTTGCTAAACACACATCCTTAGTTCTAAAAATTTCCGGAAACCGTCAATCGCTATTGTTGTTATCTGACAATCTCCGCGATCCAGTTGCCCAGTTCGGTGAGTTCTTTTTC
Organism: Limnobaculum zhutongyuii; assembly: GCF_004295645.1. Taxonomy (NCBI): domain Bacteria; kingdom Pseudomonadati; phylum Pseudomonadota; class Gammaproteobacteria; order Enterobacterales; family Budviciaceae; genus Limnobaculum; species Limnobaculum zhutongyuii. The sequence goes on along the minus strand of NZ_CP034752.1, from coordinate 1,696,384 downwards.
CTGTTCGGGGAACTGTTTTATCAGGTCGAGGCATTGTTGTTTTAGTGCGTCGCTGTGGTAGATGGAGCCCTGTAGGTTTTCTGCCAGTGTTTCCAGTGGTGCCGGAGTCAGGCTGTCGGTGAATATTTGAGTGCGGGTGATGTGGCCTTTTTCTACGTCAAAATGCAGTTCTACACCACCCCATACAAAGCGCTGATCCAGTAAGTGGGTGAACGCCGGAGCCTGACCAAAATTCCATTCCCAACTGCTCTGACGGGCAAAAGTATCTACAAAGTTTGGTAAATCCGGTAATGCATCCGGAGAGATATGCTCAGCAATCACCTGCTCACCATAATGTTCAAAGAATGATTTAGTGACAGCGTCACAGATTTGCTGATGAGTAATGGTTGGCAAAAGCTGTTTCAGGTTAGTTACCCGGCCTCTGACGGAGGTGATGCCTTTAGCCTGTAGCTTCTTAATATCCGGGTTAAGGTAGTTTGCCAGTCGGGTTAAATCCGCATCCAGCAGTAAGGTGCCATGGTGGAATCCCCGGTCCATGGTTTCCCGATAGGCCGATCCGGAGACTTTGCGTTCACCTTCTGCGGTATTCACTACCAGATCGTTACGTCCGGAGGCCGTAGCTTCAATACCGAGGGAATTTAAGGCGTTGACCACAATAGCGGTAGAAATGGTTTTGTCATATTCAGGTTTTCCCGCCATAAAGGTAAAGCAGGTATTACCTAAATCGTGAAATACCGCGCCGCCACCGCTGCTGCGACGCGCCAGCTTAACGTTATCTTCTTCCATACGGCGAGTGTTGCACTCTTTCCACGGATTTTGCGCTCGTCCGATAACCACCGTATCCGCATTACGCCATAAAAACAGTACTCGCTGTGTGGCAGGCATTTGGCGAAAAATACACTCTTCTACTGCCAGATTAAACCAGGGATCGTAGGAATCAGAGATAAGCAGACGCAAAGAAGACATAAACATTATCCATCCGGTAATAAGATAATTAATCTTAACATGGATAACGTTACTTCGTGTGATTAAGCGGGATTTTTCCCGCTTAATCATCAGGCTAGCTATTTGCTTATGGCAAAAACTCGCAGCCGGTGGCCATCTGGATCTTCCGCGGTGAAGGTATAACCAAAATCCATCATTTGAGGCGTTTGCTGGATAGATACCCCCTTTTGTTTCCACTGTTGATAATAGTCATCAACCATCTGGTTAGAGGCAACGGCGAACCCTAATTCGCCACTGGCCGTAATTTCACCAGCCTTAGGCTCTACCGTATGTTTAGACCATAGCCCTAGCAATACCCCTGAAGAAAAACGGAACATGGCAAACGTCGGCGAAGCTTCCACTGCGGGCTGACTCAACAGGTTCTGATAAAAATCCTTGCTAACCGTTGGATTATCCACATAAAAGACAAACATATTGGCATCTAACATTTTACTCTCCTTAAGATAAATGAAATCAATGCTGCCCTGCTTTAGTTCAGCGGTGATGCATACATCCTAAGTAAGACCAGTGACAGTTTATGTCAGTAGTGTTTATTGGCGGGAAATATTATTTTGGCGATACCACTCATTTAATAACGTTTGACGACGTCGGGGGTACTTATTGCCTGTGGTTTGCAGGTTAGTAATGCGGTCCAGTCGGAAATTGCGTATCTCTTTTCTTAATTCACACCAGGCTACCAACAGGCGGATTTGATCGAAAAAGCCAATGGCAAAAGGCCAAATGGTACGCTCAGTTTGTCGACCATTCTGGTCACCATAGTGAATGACCAGTTTATGTTCTGCTTCAATCGCCTGACGAATATCCAATACTAACTGCTGACAAAGTAACGATGAATCTGTTGGCCCAACCAATAATGGCGACTCATCCAGCCGATAGCGTAACGCCGGGGTAACGATGGCGGATATTTTAGCTAATGCCTGTCTGGCGGAACCTGCCAGTTCGCTATCCGTTCGTTCTGACACCCAGCGTGCGCCCAATACCAGCGCTTCAATCTCTTCAGGAGTGAACATGAGCGGCGGTAAAACAAAACCCTCACGTAATACATAGCCAAGCCCCGTCTCTCCTTCGATTTGCGCTCCCTGAGCCTGCAGGCTGCGAATATCACGATACAGAGTACGTAAGCTGATATTAAGTTGGGATGCCAGATCGGCACCGCTGACGGGATAACGATGATTACGCAGAAGTTGCAGCAGTTGAAGCAGGCGTTCTGAACGAGACAAAATAACCTCTTCTCTTACTGCAACATAGTAATAAATGGACGCTGATGCATCACAGACGGCGGGATTGCCAGTAGGCATTCTTCCAGTATGGGCTGTCCAGTGAAGACGTCATCACCCCTTTACTGGTTGAAGCATGTAAAAATGCGCCATCAGCATCATAGATACCAACATGCAGCCCATTTTCACCCCTACCGGTTTTAAAGAATACCAAATCGCCCGGCATCAGCTCATCGCGGGAGACTTTAGAGCCAACCTCAGCCTGTAGTTTTGTGGTGCGGGGAAGATTGATATTAAACCGATCGTGGAAGGTTTTATATACAAAACCGGAGCAATCGACGCCGCTGCGGGACAAGCCGCCATAACGATAAGGCGCGCCACGCCATTCACGGTGTTGTTCTTTAAGCTGTGCTAATACAAAAATAGGATCGGAAAGTTTTCCGCTCGGCGGCGGTGTATTACTGGAACAACCTGCCAGCACCAGTAAAACCAGAAGCAATAGATATCGTAAATGCATCGGTCTCTCTTCTCCACGCTTTATGCACATAACTTTTTCATAATTAGCTTAAAAAACGAGAAAAGACAAGGTTTCAGTGCAGTTTAGTCCATTTAACCGGCATCTTTTGCCAATTAATCGGTTTTGCTGCTGTTTTTGAGTGGTAAATTAGTGCCCTCACTACCCCGGCATTAAGCTAATCAATATCAGTTTAAACTCACTTTTTGGCTAAGTGATTATCCGCAGAAACAATCTCATTTAATTTTTATCTTTTTTGTTACTCTACGAGCGTGATACAAAGGAAGCTTATAATTTCCTTATTCCTCATTGTTCAGTAAGGTGCCCAATATGATAGACCTGCGAAGTGATACCGTAACCAAGCCCGGAAAAGCCATGCGACAAGCGATGGCAGATGCTGCTGTTGGTGATGATGTGTATGGTGATGACCCCAGCGTCAATCAACTGGAGCACGAAGCCGCAGCGCTATCCGGGAAAGAGGCTGCGTTATTTTTGCCAACCGGTACTCAGGCTAATCTGGTCGCCCTGCTAACCCATTGTCAACGCGGTGAGGAATATATTGTTGGCCAAAAGGCCCATAACTATATGTTTGAAGCCGGTGGTGCTGCAGTATTAGGCAGCATCCAGCCTCAACCGATTGATGCAGCAGAAGATGGCACCTTACCATTAGACGTCGTCGCCAGCGTTATTAAACCTGATGACATTCATTTTGCCCGCACCAGGCTACTGTGCCTTGAAAATACCCATAATGGTAAAGTACTGCCACTGGATTATCTCCATCAGGCATGGGCATTTACCCGCAAAAAGAAATTAGCTCTGCACGTGGATGGTGCTCGCATTTTTAACGCCTCAGTGGCCATGCGAGTTCCTTTAACCACCCTAACCCAATATTGCGATACGTTAACTATTTGCCTGTCAAAAGGCCTTGGCGCACCGGTAGGTTCACTGCTGTGCGGCAGTACCGAATATATAAAACAGGCCCGACGCTGGAGAAAAATGGTGGGTGGCGGTATGCGTCAGGCTGGAATACTGGCTCAGGCTGCCCTGTATGCCCTGCACCATAACGTAGAGAGACTGCGTGAAGACCACGACAACGCACAATGGCTGGCAGAACAGCTGGCCGCGTTAGGCGTCGAAGTAGTTTCTCCCGGTGCGCAAACCAATATGCTATTCCTGCGCCTGCCGGCTAACGAAGTCAGTCAGCTTGGCCCGTGGATGAAACAGCGCGGTATCTTAATCAATGCCGGGCCAATCACCCGTCTGGTCACCCATCTGGATGTTTCACGGGAAGACCTGAAGCGGGTGGTAGATTTATGGCGGGAATTTAAGGGAAGAATCGCTACTCCGGGCAGTGGAGATGGTGGTGCACGGGGAATTTATGGGTGATGGGTGTTGAGGTTTGAGTTGATGCCGCCTTCGGAGAAGGCGGTTTTGTAGTGCATCGTTGCTATCTTGCAGAGAAATAGATAGCAGATTTCTGAATAATTTTTCCTGGATCAACGTCTATCGGCGTTTCATTTTGGTTCGGTGTATTCATTGGATTAGCTTTATCAGGCCCTTTTTTCAAGAACAGGGACCATTTTTTTACCGATATGGACTGATTATATTATCTTTTATCGTCGTTCTACTGAATCCACTATATTAGTCACCAACAATTCAAATTCATTTACTGTTAGCGGGGTATTTTTAGCTTTAGATTCATCCATACGTGCTAAAAAGGTTAAAGAGGATTTTTCAGGATCATTAGAAATCATACGAGCAATATAAAAATAAACTGGTTTCTCACTCTCATAGCTAATATATTTGCTTAAGACTGCTACTCCCTTTTGCCCCCCCAATGAAATGTCTTGATAACGAGGAGAACCTAAAAGACTAATTTTTTTATCTTTTGAATGATGACTACCTACAATCATTAACCTAAGATCTATCCAATCTCTATTAGCCTCACTCTGATAGTCCTCCCGAGTAACAACACTTTCATTAAAAGAAAATGTCACCTCAGGATGATTTAATAACTGATAATTAGCTGTCAGTTCCAGATTTTTTTCATCCGTTTTTTCAGCGTAGCCATCGGGATACATAGTCCGCTTTTGGGGATTTCATTGAGTTTTCTTGGTGAAATCATTGAACGAGCAGTATGAGCATCATTTAAAACTCGTTCAATATTAACTTGATCACTCCTCGAATATTTATCATCAAAATAATAAGCGTAATTACCAGAAAAATACACAATACTATAACCCTTGCTATTTATTAAAAATAGCGTGTCATTAGTTCTTTCATACTGAGATGATAGCCCGACCTCTTTCTTCTCAATATCACCAAAATCTATGGCTTTTCTCTTGATACTCTCGGAAATATCAATTCTTTTATTCATATAACTATTAATATTATAGTTATCCCCTAAGTTTATTATATACCAATAAGAAACATATATATTATGATTCTCATAATAAGGGAAAGTTTGATCACCATTAAGAAAGCGTCCTTCATCTGGACTAACAGAACGATTTTCTAATAACTGTATAGGTAATAACGCAGGGTAACTTTGAGTAGGTAAATCAAACTTATAGTGCCCCAGGCATTCCTTATTATATTGAATTTCTGAATGTGCATGTGTCATCATACCTAAACTTATAACCATACCTAACAACTTACTGTTTTTTCTGATTATAATAGCTATGATAATATTAAAATAATATAAATCCATCTCTACTTTCGCCGTTCTATCGAATCAACAATCCGTGTCATTATTTTTTCAAATTCTTCAACTGGTAGAGGATTATTTTTGGCATTAGATTCATCCAAATAGGCTAAAAATGTCAATGATGAGTCGCCCGGTTTATCCGCAATCATACGAGCAATATACAAATAAACTGGCTTCTTACTTTCACGACTAATATATTGACTCAGAACCTCGAGTCCTTGTTTATCACCTAATGAGCGAGAACGGTAACGAGGGGAACCTATCAAATGAATCTTAGTGTTCTCTGAATGATGATTTGCCACAGTAATTAACCTCATATCGATCCAGTCTCGGTTGGGTTTTTCCTGATAATCTTGGTTAGTTGTCACACTTTCCTGAAGAGAAAATGTTACTTCAGGGTAATCCAATAATTGATAATTTGCTGTTAAATCGAGATCTTTCATATCGGTTTCTTTTAACGTCGCCATGGGAATACACAACCCATTTTGAGGAATCTCATTCAATCTTCGAGGCGCAATTAAAGCTCGATTACTTTGCATTTTTATATCATTATTATTTATAGTAAAATTATTAAACTCACCACCAAAAAAGTATCCATAATTACCCCAAAAAAACATAGCATTATATGCTTTTTTATTCATTAAATATAATGTGTCATCTACTCTTTTGTAATGATAACCCTTCCCTTCCTCACGTTCAAAATCTAATGATGATGCTAACTGTTCTTTCTTTTTTTGCTTAAATCGCTCCAGTTTCTTTTCACTATATTTAATTGAATCATTCTTATCTTTTGCTTCAAAAACAAACCAATAAGTTTGATACTGCAACTGATTTTCATAACGTGGAAATACTTTTTCTCCATTAGGAAAACGAGCGTAATTAGCATCAATTCTTCCTTCTAATATACTTACAGGTAATAACCCAGGATAACTACTATCAGGAAGATCGTATTTATAGTGGCCAATGCACTCTTTAACGTATTTAACTTCGCTATGCGCATTAGTTGCTATACTAGCAACAATAAATAGTAAACAATGGCTTTTTTTTAATATTTTCATGAAAAAGCATCCTCTTCTGGATGATTAATATTATTGTTCACTATAATTGTTTCTATTTTTCCCTCTCCCATATCCATTGAATTTTCTTTATTATCATTTTGGGTAATTACATCTAGAGAATATTTTAGATCATTACTCTCACCATAACTCCAAAATACTGGCATACTTATAATATAACCCCTGATTTTTTCTAACTCTTGACCACTAATTTTATATTTCCCTGAGTTATTTTCATTATCTCCATCTAACCAAAACTCCTCATAAAAAGGCAAGCTAAATTTATTTATACTTTTCTTTTTATCAGTAGGGTCTAACGTTGGATATATTGAAGAGTAGAATTGTACTATATTAGGATTATCCTTAACGTATCCAACATCACCCGCAATTTTCTTATAATAATTTCTCGGTACATGTCTAAATATCCTCTCATATATTTTTGAATTTGTTTCAGCAATCTTTTGAATCTTATTTCCCGTTTGGTACGTCATTGGCATTTCAAATAGCTCCTGAAACTCAGCCTCTGTAATACCTCTTCCAGGTTCAGAATTCTTCGCTACTCCCAACATTTTTCGCCACAGTTGCTCACGAAAATCTCGGGCAAAACGCCGATGCCCCTCGCCATCAGGTTCACCAACAACCAATAGTGCTAGTTCTGAATCTCTGGTTCCTAATAAACTCCGATCGTTAACATTAGCACTACCTATAATGGCAAACAGATCGTCTACAATCATAATCTTACTATGTATATATATTTGCTCAGTTACAGCATTCCCTTCAATCTTCCTCCAGTTTCTGAGGTTCAATACTGTTATATATTTTTTACACTTTTGGTAATCATCTTCCGTAAATAGTAATCCCTTTAGATCTTTTTTTACTGATTCCTCTACCGCTTTTACATTTAATTCCGCACCTTCCGCCCTAGCCTCCTCCAGTACTTCCTTGACCCTTATTGAGTATCGAATTCGTTTAAGTAAACTTTTTTCCCCACCAACCAACGTTTGCATGGTATGAAAAATAGTATTCATCAAGGAACCATCAGCTAAGTTCCCTTCTGGATAAACTGGTAACACAAGATAAAGATGAAACCCTTTAGTTGGTGCATTGCTAAATTCAGATAAAATATGTCGATGAATACGCTCGGATAAAGCATCAACAATTTTATTATGGATGCCTTTATTATCATGAATATCACTATTCCACCATGATGCTAGTCCACTTACCCCTTCTTTAAATCCTACTGTACTTTTTGCCGCATTAGCTGGCACTGACAAGCTATCAGCAACATCACTGGTTTCTCCATAATCAGACAAAAAATATTGGCTTTCTATATAGATATAATCTTTAGAGTTTTTTATCAGTTTCATCATTGCCTGGTAGATTTCATCCTGATATTTAGCATTCTTATCAATATTATCTATCTTTGCTCCAGTTATAATTCCCTTAGCCTTTCCTGCATCCTCTGCTACACACATAGCAGAACCGGCACTACGTAACACTTGAACTTGATCATTACCCACTATGATTGGTTCTTCATACTCTTCCAGAGTCGGCAATATGTAATAATCCCATTTTTTAGGATTTTTTTTCGCTAATGTATTCCAACGGAGAGCAAAATTACATACCACATCCAAAACCGATGGACCTTCCATTCGAGCTTGAATATCCTGCCATGGCATTCTTGGCTGTTTTTTTTCATCCAATACTGTACCCGATATTGAATAATAGGGTACAACACCCGCCGCTTTAGTTCCTTGCCAATAACCTTTATTTATTTTTTCTATTTCTGTTTTAGCATTAAATTGACTATCATAAGAACCCGTTAACAAATCGGGATCTACAAGTTTATTGGAATCGATTTGACCTACAGGAGCAACACAAGGGTTATAGCGATTCAATGCCTGCCGCCCCAAAATACCTTCTTCTTTTAATTCCGGATTTATCACTGGATTCAAATCATAACGCTCATCATCATATCGCCCATAAGCTAAGTCCATACCACCGATATAGGCAATCTTTTTATCTATAACAACAAACTTTTGATGATGACTAAAATACATTGGTGTATCGTCAGATTGTGTTGGGGATAACTGAATCTGAATTGGCTTTCGTCCTATTTGTGTATTAATAGATTCTAATACATTTAGGCTATCGTCACTGTAAGTATATAGTCCTTTTGGACTCCCTTCCCAAATCAGAATCTTTATTACCAATTCTGGTTTAGCTAATACTTGTTCTTTTAACAAGTCATATAATCTTAAGCCACTTTCTTTTGTATCTTCTGGCAACAGTTGTACATCCCAGTTCAATTGCCAATCTGCTAAAAGAATCTCTTTTTCCGCCAATCTAATATCTTGTACCAAACGCGTAAAATAAGCTTTTCCAGTAACTAAAGATTCAACCTTATTTCCTTTTCTATTTGGTGCAAACTGATTACTTGCATAGCCGTGAACTTGAGCATTTTGTGAAGTTCTTAAACTATTACCATTATCTTTCATAATGATCTTTGTTTTTTCTGTTGAAAATCCGCTCATTCGTTAGTCCTTTAGCTTATTAAACAATGTATTTTTGATGGTTTTTTGCTGAAATCCTTTCATTTCATTACGCAAAATATCAACATTATCGTTCCCATAAGAGGAAAAAAGTGTTGATGTATACCCCATAGCATCCAATGCTTGATTAAGTTTATCCTCTTCTCCCCAATAAGATTGTTCACTTCTAAACATTAGTTGCGTTACTCGATCATTAACAACCAACCAAAGATGATTAGGTGATTCATGATAGGCTTTATTAAAAGATTTATTTTCTTCATCAGTTAAAATAATACGGCCGTCTTGATCTGTCGTTCCGCTGAGTAAATACTCTGATTGAATCAATGCGTCATTACTTGTAGGTGCATTGACAATGCGCCAATGGGCATCGCCAAAAGTCACATTGTCCATACCCGGGATATCTGTCAATTCTATATTTAGTTTTACTTCCGACAGATTGGTATCATTCCACTCTGGGTGAGGGGTACTAAGACTATCCGGCCCCATCTTCTGCATCGCAATCGACTTAATGGTTATATTCTTCGGACATCCCAATTCAATATTTCCAGCCGAGATTTTTATATAGGCTCCACCACAAATCAGAATCAACTCCTGAACAGCCACGGCTGAGACCTTCCCATCCACGCTGGCAATCTCCATATCCTGTTTTGAGGCCAACTGCATGGCGTCATTTTGCGCCTGTACTTCCACCTTCCCCTGATTGGCCAGCAGTTTCATACCGCTGTTCTGGGTAAACAGGCTGATACCGTCACCCGTTGCCAGCGTCAGTTTTTTAGCCACGCCAATATCCGCATTGCTGCCCGCGTTGAGATACAGATTGTTAGACGCCGCCAGCTGCATGTCCTCACCGCTGGCAATACCAATACCGTCCGGTGCGCTGGCCAGTATCACGCTCGCCGTCAGGTCCTTCAGTTTTTGCTCAATCAGCGTCTTCTGAGCAGCGATTTCCGCCACCAGCGCCTGTGCCTGTTCTGCTGCATGGTTCAGACCCTGCATCTGCGAGTAAGCCGCTTCCAGTAGGCTCAGCGCAGGCTCCATTTCCCGGACTTCACCTTTGGCGGTCTGCTGCTCATCCGCACTGATAAACAACCCTTTTCCCGCCCGTATCGCCCCCCACTCATCGGTGCGCAGCTCAAACCCTTCTCCCCGCTGTTTACGCTCCGCATCCACCAGATGCCCCATATTCAACTGGGTTTTGCCGTATTCGGTGGCAACTTTGATATGTTCTTTGCCGCGCTCGTCGTCCATCCGCAGTTTGTTATTGGCCGGGGTGCGAATAACATTACGTTTATGATTGGCCACAGTGACCACATCCCCATGACGGGAATCGTGCATGGCGTGGGCAATATACGGACGGTCCGGATTGCCTTCGGTAAAGGCGATAGCCACTTCGGTGCCGTCAATCAGCGGGAAGTGAATGCCGTAGGTTTCACCGGCGTAGGCTTTCGCCAGCCGCATCCACAGGCTATCTTCCCCTTTACGCCAGTTGTCGTTCAGGTCGAAGTCCATCTTCACCCGATAGCGACCCTGTGCGTCGATATAGCTGTAGGTGTCGTTATCCGGACTGGTCACCCGTGCCGGTAAAGTGCCGCTGATAGTTGGCCAGACTAAACGGGCCGGACGATAAGGGCGCAGGACGTCGTAAGGAATACCGGTAAAGCTGATAACGTAAGCCTGCTGACGGTCGCCCTGTGTCTCTACTGAAACAATCAGAATACCGCTGCCCGCTTCCGCTATCGGCGAGCCGGTTACGGTCAGAATCTGTCCCGGTGCCAGATGGGATAAGGTGGTTTTACCACTGATGGTGATTTGTTCAGTCATAAAGCGCTGATGACGCAGGCGTGCGTACCAGGCACCCTGACCTACGCTGTCCGGCTCATCACCAGCAGCGTCTTCACCTTCACTGCCGCCACCGTTCAGGCCATTCAGCAGGTCGCCACCTTTCTCCGATAAACCACTTAACGAGCTGCCAACGCTGTCAAAAGCGCCTTTGGCCTGACCCGCCATATTCTGCACCGCACCAGTCACACCGGAAACTGCTGAACCCGCCACACCGCTTAACTGGCTGACGCCGGGAATATCTCCCAGACCATTCGGCATCATATTGCTGAACTGACCCAGCACATCATCCTGCGCATTCGCGTGGTTAACCACTTCCCCTTTATCACGGTAGTGTTCACCATAAACATAATGCTGACCACGGGTGGTTTTATCTTTTTGCGCGCCGTTGACTTCCGACTTCATGCCGGTTTGCGCGTTACGGTAGTTATAGTCCTGAGTCAGCACACTTTGCGGCACGGTTTTACGCGCCACCGACATATCCCAGACCGACTCCACACCGTTATCATTATTGCCGGATGGCTGACGATAGCTGGCGGTTGGGCCGTCCTGATATTGCTGTTCCGAATCACCAAACACCACCACATAACAGCTGTGTTTGGTATGGGTTTCAAAACTGAACCAGATACCGCTGTCCGCCAGCAAGCGACGAATAAAGGTTAAATCACTCTCCTGCCACTGGGTGATGTACTCTTTTACCGGATAGGTTTCTGTCAGTTCAAAACGAAAATCCACCCCGGTCATCTCGTGTTGACGCAGAACCTGTTCCACCACCTGAGGCACCGTCTGGTTCTGGAAGATAGCGCTGTTTTGGCTGTTGTCCAGCAGGGCTAAACGGGGAGATAAGGTAATGGAATAGCGGGCTTCATCTGCTGAACCGGACAACTGGCTGAAAGCGGTGACCACGCCGTACAGAATCCGGGTTTCACTTTCGCCACCTGTCAGCGAACTGGCCATGCTGCTGATGGATGACAAACCGGAACCTGCTTTACCCAGTAAACCGGATGCCTTACCGGCAATGCCGCCAATGGAATCCGCCATGCCACCCAGCTTGCTTACCGCCGAACTGGCCTGATTCACCATCCCCATACCGCGACTGGCCATCTGGCTGACGCTGTTAATGGAAAAACCAGCGGAAGGAGAATTAAACGCGCTGCCAATTTTGTCACTGAACATGCCACCAAAGGCATTAAAGGCGTTCATCAGTTCATTACTTAACTGACCGGCTGCACCACTCAGGCTGCTGATACCACCGGGAGCCAGCGTGAATACCGCTTTTTCACTCAATACCTGTTCCATGGTCAGGCCATGCTGTGCGGTAAACTGAATGTCATATTGCCAGATTTCGCTCAGGTGCTCATGACCCTGTACGCTTAACACTGAAAGCCGGGCATTCAAGCCATCAATCGCCAACTGATAACGGTTTAACCCATCATCTAATAATGACAAACCCGCACCGCCTGTCCCGGAGATATCCTCTATTCCATAAGCCTGAAGCTGTTCATTCAGCATCGCTTTGCCAGCACTGATAATTTTATCTTTCACGCTGTTTCTCCTCCCTTATTTCTGTCTGGTAACGACCAGACAGTCATCCATTAATGTTCTCTCACCGCACCGTCAACCGTCTCAATATCGCCCTGCCTTCCGGCATAAAGTAGGTTCCAAAGCGTACCAGCCCTATCTCTTTTAAATGGCAGGTTAAGGTGTAGCTAAGAATCATATCTTTCCCTCCCGGTTCCAACGTCAGCTCAACGGCGTACAGGCGGGGTTCATACTTAAGTAAAGTATGCTGAATGGCACGCATCAGGCTGTGGGCAGATGACGGCAACTCCTGATAAATCAGGCTGAGATCCGGTAAACCATAGTCCGGCAGATACTTAATCGCTCCGGCCCGACTATTGAGGATGCGTTGAATATTATCCATTACGCTAAGAATGGTTTGAGTCTGTTCATTCACCTCATCAACGGCGATGCCCGATTTGAAATTCCCCATCAGGGATTCATACAGTGACGGCCCCATAGTGACTCCTTGTTATTTGACCGGAACTAAACCAATTTCCGCGTAGTTAGCCACCAGCAAACGTGGTTTATCCGCATCCAGATCGTTACGTTCAATCAGCACTCGCCAGCTGTTGTCATCCAGATTTGGGGTGCGAAATAAGGCGACTACGCCAACAAAGGAGGCCTCTTTGTTCATAGGAGAGTCCAGCGTAATAGCAGATGACGGATTCAGTACCACCTCATCCCGGGAGATAAAGTCAGCGCCTAACACCTTTTCATCATTTTCCAGTAGGTCCTGATAGCTGGCTTTTTCGAAGTTTTCTTTTTTGCCTAGCTGATAGGTACGGATCACCAGCGAAGCAGGAATGCCGCCGTCGCCGGGATTAAGCTGCGCTCTGGCAGCAAAATCCAGATGCAGCACTTTAATGTCTTTGATAAAAATCGCTTTGGCTACGCTCACCGTTCCATCCGTTGCGGTTTGCATCAGTCCGCACCCTGTTAACAGGCTACCAAGTAACATCATGCCGACAGCGAGCCCTGCTACTGACTTATTATTTTTTTGCGGTTTCATCGTCATTCCTCTATTGCTGTCCGGCGGCTAAACCCACATAGCGCCCCAGATTTACCGTTATTGCCTGATGTTGTTTATCTATCTGTTTCATGCCCAGCACTGCCGTGAGCCCTAAACGCACCCGGGACTCCCCCAACTGTGCTTTAGGTAATAACGAACGTTTCACTTTCATGTTCATACAGGCGTCAAAGCGATACCCCAGATAAGCACGCAATAGCGCCATTAAATCGGTATGAATGGACTCACCGGGCAATAACCCTTCAACCTGTTGAATATCGATGGGTGTAATGGTGACGTGAACCGCGCTATTGCTCTCTTTGAAGCGCCGGCCTAAAACCGCTGAACGCTGCAGGCTAATGGGTTCATCCCGCTGTAATCTGGCGGGCGACTCAAGATTGATCCACTGAGGATAAAACTCCCGCACCTCAACCTCAGCACCGGGCAACAGCAAATTCACCACACAGCGTAAGCCATCACCGGTACGAGTACGTTGGGTAATTAGCCCCATCAGTGCCAGAAAGCGCGACGGCGGTGCAGCTATCTGCTCGCTGGAGCCTTCAATCCCAAAACCTGCCAGTCCCAGTAAACACTGGGAGACCAAATCGGTACCACCGGAACGGAATCCTGCCGGATAGTAGTACTTTAGCCAGATGCGGTAATACTGGGTCATCACCCGGTGGTTGAAAATATCGAGAAACCCTTCCAGTGACTCATGCCCTTCCTGACGCTGCACAATGTCGTCCAGCCAGGCATAAGGCAGCACCGCATCGACACCATACAATCCCAGAAAAGTAGTACGCACCGTGGGGGGGCGCTCGGGGAATTCCCGGTCCCACTCCACCCGTTTCATTTCACTGGCGGGAAACCCCATTTCGGGTACTGGACGAAAGCGAACCGGATCGGTAGCCGGGGTTTCTGATTTGCCCAGCGGTGGTAAATCAGGATGTTGCTGTTCAATATACTGACAGAACTTATAAAAATTCATTCGCGGCACTTGCCGGAACAGTCCTTCCATCAAAGGGGAGAACGTACTGTCTTGCTGTCGGTCCATTTTAAACGTTTCCCTGTAGGTAAAAGCACTAAAGTCAAGCGAGTAAAGAGATTCAGGTCGGCATACAGAGCAAAGAACTGATGCAGCAGCTCACCAAACAGTGCCACATCGCCTTCACCGGAGAACTGATGAGTATTCAGCGTGATTTCAATCTCTACTCCGCGCTCCAGCATCCCCTTCGTCATGCGCTGTACCGGTTTGTGTTTTACATCCACAATCCCTTCCAGACGGCGACGATTAAGTTCATTATCCGTCCAGTCGTACAGTGCCAGCGTACCGCGCAGCACTTCGGCATTCATTAATGACAGATAATTAGGGGCCAGATGGGACAATACCCGCCAGTGAAAACGGTCGTTTACCGGTGGATAGCACGGTAAGGTTGGCGCACACAAATTGCGTACTGCCATTACGCCATTCTGGCTGTGGGTGATTTGATTAATCGACGCGTTACGCAATGCCTTGCGGGGCAACATCCCGTTGGTACCGGTAATGCGCAGGGAGAGCGTTTCATCATAAACTTCTTCAGCCCGTTCCCATACCTGCCCGCCCAGAATCAGCCAGGTATCATGCAGTCCGGAAGCACCGCGTCGTACTCGCGTATGGTAATAACGTTCCGGTGCATCATGGCGTAACATCCCACCGCGATGGCGGAAGCTGGTAAAGGGAACATAGCTGGCTCGTCCATTGCGGCTGATAGACTGAACTGCATCCACTGCGTAGATCTCAATATGTCCATCCTGCTGAAGCAGCGGGCGCAGTAGATATTCGCTGTCCAGTTGATTGACTCTGACCGGATCGGCTTCCATCGGGAACAGATTAATCACCGGTGAACAGTGCAGACGAATATTCTCTGCGTTAAAAGGCAGATCGTCAGCCCAGATCTCGTTCAGTACCAACTCCAGCTCAAAGGCATTGCAGTCTGCTGACATCTGCGCCAAATCCAGCCCTTGCAGATCAACAAACATAAACTTTTCGCGGAAGGTGAAATACTCCAACAGCAATTGGTAACCGCCGAAGGCGTTATCCGGTTTCAGCCATAACCGTTCATCGGGAGAAAAACCGGCTGGCGTGATGCGACCGTTAAACGGCTGTAAGGCACCATCCTGATAGCCGGGATAGCGGATCTTCATGGCACCAACCTGATACACCATGGCGCGATACAGGGCTGAAGCTACCGGGGTATCAGCATTGATATACAGGCGCAGCGTAGACAGATCCATCTGTTTTCTGTCCGCCATCTCACCAAAATCAAAGCGCATATGAATAACCGAGCGTCCGTCCTGATGGCTGCGAATTCCCGCCCGGGTAATTTTTATCGGCTGTATCTCAACTCGCTGGGTAGTTTGATATTTACAGCGGGTTCTCGATGGCCCCACGGGGGCGGTTTGCACCCCAAATCCTGGCTCGACCACCTCTTTACGCGCCAGTACGTTGTAATCCGGCAATAGCTCAACAATCGACAGTGAAGGAATAATCCGCAGATAGTGCGGCCACAGCAGGCTAACCACCCCTTCAGTAAGTTCAGGCAGGTCATCATCCAGCTTTTGACGCAGTCGCCCCATCAAAAAAGCAAAGCCTTCAAACAGTCGTTCTACGTAAGGGTCTCTGTCACCTACCCGATCGAGATTCAACAGGCCAGCCCTGTCCGGATGCACTTGTGCAAACTCTTTGCCTGCTTCACGCAGGTAACGCATTTCCGCTTCGTAATAGCGTTTAATCAAATCGTCCATTGGAGTTGCTGCCCTTAAAATGTCAATGCGCGAGCAGGATGCAGTACCGTTAGCTCACTGAGTAGTTGATCGGCTTCTTTATTTAGCGCTGTTTTGTCAGCATCTTTCAGTATGCTTTTTTGTTGAACCAGCTTTAACAGACGGGACTTAAGTTCAAACACCAGATCCGGCTCCCAGCCGGTTAAACGGTAGTTGTCACATTCCCGATTCAGCCCGTTCAACAGGCGAAAAGCCATATCCCGCTGCCCGTGCTGTTCCGCCAGACGAGCCAGCAACATGCGATGCAAATAGCGCTGGCGATCGGTCACCATATCCGGCAGGTTGTTCATCCAGTTAAATGCCGACTCCAGCCCATCGCGACCGGCAATTTCCATCGCCTGCTGTTCGATTTCGCTCCAGTTTCCGCCAACATCCACTGGGATTGGTGCCAACGCTTCGCCCTCATCCAGATGGCGAATGGAGGCTGACGACGCTATCCAGCTCAGCGTGTCATCATCGGCAAACGGCGTACCATCGCTATAGGTCAGTCGCTCTAATCCTTTTAGTCTGTCCAGCATCAGTGCGACATCCGTCAGGCAGATTTCCTGCCAGCCGTTATAAGGCGCACCGGCATTGAGCATGGCATCACAGGCATAGCGTTGCAGGTCGAGCCAAAAATGGTTTGCTGCTTCAGAGAATGCCCGTTCCACCTGCTCCAGCAGCTCAATCCAGCTTTGCTGAAGCCACAGGCGATTAAGATGCTGTTTCAGCTCGCTGCGGGGGGCGATTAAGCGAGTAGCATATTGGGCATCGTGAGGCGGTAAAGAAGTGACAGTGTCCCATCTGATACTGCGGATCAGACGAAACGCCGCCAGATAGCCATCCGGTTTTTCCCGCAAAAATGCGGAGATTTGACGGGTTTGGTCCAACACTTCTCGTAACGAACGCACTTCTTCATTTTTTACTTTCAAACCGTTGGATGAAATCGAATTAGACAACGGCGTTACCGGTGCAGAGGGCAATGGCTCCGGTTCCGGACTTTCCAGACGGATTTCGAACAGTCGAATCAAACCACGTAAATCTGGCTGCAGTTCTGCTTCCCACTGTTTGGTATAGCTGACCATCAGGGATAACGCAGAAATAGCCCGCTCCAAGTCCTGATGTTGAAAGCTGCTTTGCGCTTCTAATAAATCAATAAACTTGCTGCTGGCTAACCACTCAACGGATGACTTTTTGCTTTCGGCACGTTTGGGATACAGCGCAGCATCGTAACGCGCCACCAGACCAGCCATCAGCTCCAGACCGTCCGCCAGACCGCTAATACCGTCCAGACGCAGGCGTGCCCAGGCGTAATAAGAAGCAACCCGGATATCTTTGGTTCGCTTTTGCAGAAGCTTTTCACTGATTTCAATAATCAATGCCGCATCGATACCGGACAGCTTGGCGATCTCTTCTTTTATCAGTTGAAAGTCATCGTCATAGCTGGGGTCGATACCCGCGGGATTATCCCCTTCGATCGGTACCAGCCACGATTGCCAGTGCTGTTGAATCCGCTTTTTCACCCCTTCTTGCGGATCGCGACTTCCAAACAGGGCTTGCAGTAAATTAGTTAGCATCGTGTTCTATTCTCATCATCGGGACGACTTTTCGTTCTTCGCTGGTATCCGCCGGGCTTTCATCGGTCGCTGCTGCTTCAGCAACTGCTTCCGTTGATTCCGCCGCTTGATTAGTCTCTGCTACTTTATCTGCCGCAGCCTTTTTCTTACGGTATTTAGCAGGCATCACCGTGGAGGCATCTGCGGTAGAAACCGGTGTATGTTTGCGTGGACTGGAGGCTGGTTTGGTCGCCGGTTTAACCGGTTGAGTATCTCCGGAAGCATTTGGCATCATTGGCGTTCGGGACGTAACGAATACGTTAGCCGGTAAGGTGAAGCCTTTCAGACCCAATAACTCCACTGGCCCGCTGTTGCTCTGTACCCGCAGGATATAATTAAGATCGCTGCCGTCATCTGCCTTCCACACCACCCGATAGCGGGTGCTGTCCAGTTGAGTGATGTTGGCTTTCTCCAGCAGACGAACCCAGCCCCAGCTGCCTTTTGGACTATCAAATAGCCTTAGCCCGGTTTGCTCGGTGCTCCAGCTTAGCTGAGCGCCTGGCGTGTAAGCATCACCCGGCCAACTCAGGGTTTTCCAGCTTTCCATCTGGTTGAAATAACTCAGAGTGGCGCCATCCAACAGCAGCTCAGTCTTGGTAACCCCCGGACTTGGACGAGCCATCAACTCAAAGGTCATATCTGCATCACCGTTGGCATACAGCATACCGGAAAGACGGCTGAGCTGATTTAATGCCCCGATAAACTGCGGATTAAGGGTTAATCCCTGAGAATTCAACGCGTCGGCAACCCAAACGTCGCCCTGTTTATGCAGCATTCCTCCCAGTTGGGTGCTGACAAAGCGTTCAATCAGGCCGGTATCCGGACGCAGAAAACGCCCCAGTTCAGGCAGGGAAACATCATTGGCCGTGGCCTTAAACGGATAGCGACCGTTAAAGGCGCGGTACCACGGGTCAGCAATGCTTTCGCGCCAGGCGTTATTAAAGCTCATGGCTGCCGGTTCCAGTACCGCCTGCCATGCCTGCTCCAGCGGCTGGACGAACAGATTACTGCCAAAGCCAGCCCACTCTTCCCCATACTGGCGGCAATCAGGCTGCCATAATCACGGGTATCGGTTAAGTCGATGGCCTTACCTTCAAATACGGTTTTAGCCAGCGATTGAGTCATCGCCTGTGGATCCGGCGCGCTGGTAATTTGCTGCAACTTGAGACGCACCCGGGTAACACGGGTCAGATAGGTTTGCAGGCTAAGGTTGTCACCGCTCTCTTTGGTGGTGGCCTGCACAATACGCAATAGCGGCGCAAAAGTGCCGTCCAGCGGGCCGACTGGCGTATCGTCATCCATCGGAATGGCATCCAACCGTTTGGCCTTGCTGCCGAACACTTCCTGGGCTGATTTCACCAGAGTTTCTGTCAATGCCCGCCCTTTTTGCGCAGTTTGCCCCTGATATTTGACGGTATTCATCAGGGCAATCAGCGGTGACTGACGGGCATCCGCCAGCAGCGTCAGTTGGTCAATGACATCGGACATGGATTCAGCCCTTGTCCAACTGATGCTGTTCAGGAAGTTAAGCCAGGCGGCACTGTAGTCAGTAAAGTAACGCTCGCTCAGTCGCTGTTTTAGGACTTCCGGCGAAATATCGTTGGCCTGCTGTTTACCGCCGTCGGTCAACACCCAGTCAATCTCTTCACGACGGTTTTTCACCGCCTTATCAATCTCTTTCTCCACCATGCCTTCCCAGGCATCGCGGGTAAACATGCCCGGCACTTCTTCTTCGGTGGTAAACAGCGTGCGGCTATCCATGCCGTTGAGCACTTGATTCAACGACATATTTCCGTAGTTTTGCCCTACGCGACGCAGGATCCCCTGATAAATAGAGGTTTCAGCATTTTGCATCCCGATATGGTTCATCAATACCTGACGGGCATCGCTGACCAGCATTCGGTCGGGTTTAATCGCCCATTCAGGATGACGGGAGAGATTGTTGGCATAGAACTGCATCAGCTCCGGGCCGACGCTTTGCCATACGCCATCAGAGACGGTAGCAGGTGCGCGTTTGTTATTTTCAATCAGAATATTCCCTAACAGTGGCGCATCAACCCGATCGGGACGGGACAGCATCAGATAGGCTTTCAGGCGATCGTAACCGGCTTTGGCTAACTCCGCGCGTTCCGGACTGTTGGGGGGCATTTGCACCAGTTCAGTTAGTTTGCCATACAGGTTATCCACGATTGGCTGCTGAATATTTTGTTGGTTGGCGGTGTGATAATACGGCCACAGCACCGTCAGCAGCTTATTGTTAGTGCTTAAACCAAAACCCAGATACCACGGACTACCGTGTTCAGCGCGATATTGCAGTTGGGAAATCTGCTGTTTAAACGCCTGCTGGTGGGTTAAACGTTCGGTCATGCTAACGTTAAAATCAGTGCTCTGTTTTGCCAGATTTTCCGCCGATGAAATCAGCCCCCGGTTACCAATGTAAGAGACAATACAGCCCAGGCCAAACAGCAGCACAATACCTAATACCGTTGCCACCGCGCTGTTTACCCACTGAATACCAACTCCACGCCCTTTGGCTTTGCGGCTGTCATCGGTGACCACCTGCCATGCTGGGGTGGCAAGAAAAGTATGATCTGCCAGAGTATCCGGTCGGGTAGCTTTCGAGGTAAACAGCAAACCACGCAGTTGGTTCCCCCCTGAGCGGCAACAAACGACGGTAACCAGCCACGCAGACGAGGAATATCCCGCTGTTCCAAATCCTGAGCCAGCTGTAACAGAAAAGCGTGACGATGGTTAATCATCACCTGTTCCATACCAATGTCAGTGGTTTGTTTTACCAGTGCGGACAGCAGTTTAGTCAGGGTATCCGGCTGCGGTTTGGCGGGGAACAGTGTGCCCACCTGAAGCTCTTCCCGCTCATCCTGCGTCCACTCCATGGTACGAAGATCCAGCAGATATAGCGGAGCCGCCCAACGTAACAGCTTATTACGGCTGTACATACGCCACAGTGCGGTATCCTGAAACGCTTTCTGCTTTTTGTTCGGCTCATAGTGACTGGCAGAAACCACCCATACCTGAGCATCGATCGGCCTGCGCCAGCGCAGTTTTTTCAGCTGCTTTAACCACTTTTCATCCGGAGGCGTTTGAGATGAACCACCCCAAATCAATAAGGCATCGTTGCTGGTTTGCCAGCCCTGAGTGGTTAACCCCGGCGCCACCTGCTCCACGTCTGTGGCTTCACCGGTGACTAACAGCCAGCGTAACTTGCGGCGCCAGGAGAACAGACCGTAACGGTAACGGAGGTGGGTGCGCATGGCTTCCAGCCCTTGAACCACTTTACGGTCAACCTCTGGTTTCGGCTCTTCCGGATTAAGCTGTTTGTCTTTGGCTTTCAGGCTGGCATAAACATTGTTCAAACTGGTGGCAATCATGGGAGCCATCAGAAAGCCAAAAATAACCACCATCGACAATAGCCAGATCAGCCCTTTCTGACCCCAGGTTTCCCATCCCATCTGGTCGCCCCAAAAATAGAGCGCCACACAAAGACCTATTCCCGCAATCAGGGCCATTCCCAGTAAACCCCATGTTTTCGGCTTATTGCTCATGCTTTATCCTTTTGCTTTTTATCTTCCAGGGGGTAGATCAGGTTGAAGGCAATTTGGTTATCAATATGGGAAGCGGCTAACTGCGCTTCACCGGTTTGTTTTAAGGCGGAAACCGCCAATGATAAGGCTAACCAGCCGTTCAATTTGCCGGGTAATCCTTGATACAGGTCGATATAGTGGGAACCGCTCTTCTCTTTTGACTGGCCTAAATCCAGATTGAGCTCAGACAAATAACCCACAACATCTGATTCTGGTTTATTATCAAACCCCGTCAGCCACAGATGATGAGCCTCTCTCATTTCCAATTGGATCTCATGCATTTGCTGAAGATCGTCTGACACCGTTTTTTCATCGGTCATCATTGGTCGTAACAGTTGGGCAACCGGTGTTAACGTCAGGGTTTTCGCCAGTTGTTCATCAACCAATAACAGCGAACTGACAAACTCCGATGCCATAAATGCCATATTGCTATAGATATCTTCCAGCTGCAGGATGAGCAGAAGCTTTACCTCATGGTCAGGATTGTCGATCCACTGTTCAATCGCTGAGAAATCGAACGTTTTTCTCACTGAAAGATCGGTGACGTGAGGTAGATTTAGTTGCTGCCAGGCAGCATAGAAGTCTTCTTTAATCGGATTAAAGATGTTATTGCTGGTTAAAATCTCTACTTTAATCCGCTGAGTTTCCGGCAGTGCTGACAGGGTGGCAAACTGAGAAAATAACATCTCAGAAATAGCCTGCTGCTGTCGGTTGCCTAATTGGTCGTCCTGAATAAATTCCAATGGAACTGCCTGTCTGGCATTTACCGGCATATCAGATGATTGAACTAAAAAGCTTTTGGCGCTCTTCCCTTCCGGCAACATTAAGTGGCTACTTAATATCACTAAATGCCGACTGGCCCAGTTGTTCCACCTTAAATCAATCAGCTGTTTTTCTTTTTCCCATGATTCAAACCGGTCAACTTCCAGACCGTGACTGAACATTCGCCAGCTAAATACCAACGCCCAGATAATCACTTCGGCAGTAAGCACTGCCAGATAAGAGATAATCTCATCGGTTGTTGATTGTTGAGGTTTAAATAAAAAAATCAGTAAGGCTGAAACAGCCAAAACGATAAGCAGAACGATAAACCATCTTTTTAATTTTGGTGGTTTCAGACTTTTTTCTGATGTAATAGCGGGTTTAGGCCAGGACATAGTGATTGATTACCCTATCAAAACTTCAGGCAGGCTGGTTATCAATGTGCAACCACAGGCACAACGACAGCCATCAACCGCTACCTGCTTGCCGTCTGATATCCAGTCGGAAGAACCTTCAATAATCGGATTAACACCATGCCCGCTTTTCGGGCAATCGACTAAATCACCAATAAGCGCGACTTTTTTGCCATCCATCACCATGGTGGAGGTTGCGGTAATGACATTGCCACCGTGGGTGGTGCGATCGCCTAAACGAATAATGCCTTTTGACATGTTGGGATCCTGTTTATATTAATTTATTAAAGATTTTGAATGTGTTTGGTTGACTCTGGTGTTTGAGATCAGAGGCTGGGTTTTGGTTTTATGGCTAATTAAATAAGTGGGTGGTTTTTGTTTTTAAATATTGGGATAATTTAAGCTTTAGCTTTTATATAGATTTAAGTCCGATAATTTCTTAATATTTCACCATCTTCTGTCATTAACAACCAACGATCGGCATTAAGCAACAATCGTTCCTGAATATCTTTAGGATAATCATCCAGCGTGGTGTTTTTAGGTTTTGGTTTACCGGGTAAACCTGCATTAACAATATCTTCCGGCCATTGAGGTTGCCAGCACAATAGCTGTGAAATCCAATAACCTAAACCAAAAGCTGTATTTCACTTTCAGCTCCAACACTGGATTGTAAGGCTGTTGCCGCCGCGCCTGCTACTCCCGTAATAACTAAACCAACCGTTGCTAACTTCCCTGAGTTTATTAAAGCGGAATTAAGTATAAAATCTTTTTCATCATTAACCACCTCTAAGTCAGATATTGTTCCTGAGAAAACGACAAAAGAAATTTTTGTAGTTGAGTCATAATTGTCTTTTCTTCAGTTAAGACCGTTTATTCAGTTTAATAATTAATGGGTATTAATTGATATAGTCATTCAACTAACCCTATTAATTATTCTTTCAGTTTTGAGGATTCAGGAACTTCTGGTGCCTCTCTGTAATGGAATACACAAGGTGCAACTAATAATTGTCTATATTGTTTCGTATCAGGCACATAATAAAATTCACCATATTCTCTACAGTCCTTAAGAAATTGACTATTCTCATGATTCATATTTAACAATTCAGGCTTTTCATACCCAAAACATGTAAATATCTTTTCAGCCAAAACACTAAAAGGTGCTAGTTTTGATATTAATCGATATACAATTAACATTATTAATAAAAAACAAAAAATGAGAAGTAATGTAGTAAAAGCAAATACTTTTATTTTCTCCATGAAATCCCCTTGAATATTAAGACTTACATATATAGGTAGAATTATACAAGGAAATGTTAGTATTAATGAAAACCAAAAAGATGTAGTAAGCTTTGATTTTTTATAAGCTAGACTACCTTGTTCACAATAGAAAGGCATCCACAATCTATGATCAATAGTTCTACGGACTGCATGTGCATAATAGCTACCATCTTCTTTAGGTTCTGCGACAATATCAACTTCTTCGTTATTATCAAAAAACACTCGAGAAAAACAACCGGTAACCAGTTTATCTCCTACCTTACAACGAAAAAGTTGTACTTCGCTCTCAGCTCCAACACTGGATTGTAAGGCCGTTGCCGCCGCACCTGCTACCCCCGCTATAGCTAATCCTACAGCAGCGGCTTTACCTGTATTTTTTAATTCAGACTCTAAAATAAAATCTCTTTCATCATTCACTACTTGTAGGTCAGAAATAATCCCAGAAAAAAACACAAATGGCTTATCATCTTCTAATTTATTCAATTTATTATCTCCATGCTCCAAAAAATACGTCCATCATATTAGGTGGTATTCTAGGTGGAACTTGCAGATATGCATCCGGATCTAACTCCATCTCAAATTCTACATTTAACACCTTACTTAAAGCCATTTTAAATTGTTTTTCTTGCTCTTTTAAATTTCCAGAAAAATAATCACCTTCTTTTCTTATACCAAATGCACAACGCTCCATCCACAGTTCAAGTTCATCATCTTCAGCTAAATATATGATTATCGTTATTGCCAATATAATAACCGATATATATATACCAGCTCCCATAGCAATAGACCTAAAAAGAAGCACCCTAGAAGCAACGCTTATTGCCTCTTGTCCAAATTTTCTTGTGATAAGATATTTTGAAAAACTTCTTTCTATAAAGTACTCCATAAAACTAGTTGAGTACGTGAGTGCTGTTAATATTCCTGCACCTGATGAGCCAAAATTCATGACGGCCCTAATAAAGTACATCCCAGCCATGCCATAATGGTTATTATCTATATTAATAATAATTGATTTGGCATCTATACATGCATTAAGTATCCCCGCCCCAGAACTTATTACTGCCCCACCAATTTTTAACGCCTTAAAAGTATTCGATGACTCAGTTGCAACTAATTTCGATAGCTGAGCAAATGTCTCCGTAGAAGCGCCAATCGTCGCTAAAATAGCGATAGTAACCTTCTCTTTCAGCTTTTCATTATTAGGCTCTCCATCCAACGCCTTCATAACATTGGTTAAATTCCAAACTTCCAGTATTGCCACCAGGAAAGCTAATCGAACATCAACAATTGCATTACGAGCTGGTATTGAGGCATCTGGATTTCTTACCGCAACACCAGACTTAGGTGTACTCTTTGCGCTTATTTCCTCTATCTCAGAAACAGCACTTTTTATATTTGCGTAATGTGTTTCATTTTTAGCATTAACAGTGGTATTTATACCCTTTAACTTATCAATATAAAACTTCACACCATAAAACTGTGAAGAAAATATATTACCTACAATTGATCGGCTGGTCGGTTCAGAGACAAATGAGGCTATATGAATAAAATTCGTCAACAATACGCCTCCGGCTTTAGTTACTGGACCATAGCTTGTGAATAAGAACCTGAAGCCAAAATTGATAAGTAATCGGTCAGAAAAATATTTCAGCCCTGCATCGGGCTTGTAAATTCCTTTAACATCACTGGCATTTGTAGCAATTCTTAATTGAGTATTCACATAAGATTGAGATTTTTTATATAAATCAGCAAGCTTACTCCATTTCACCTGCGCTAAAATAGTGGTGACATCATCTTCCGTTAATTCATTCGGATATTCATCCTCTTTTTTATTTCGTTCACTAAAGATAGTATCAATTTCACCTACCATATCCGACTGATTGAATGCTAATGCTCTTCTTAAATAGTTCTTCTGTGTGTTTTCACTTACATTATCCAACCATTCATCAATCAAAGATAATCCTGATTTAGTTGCGCCTATGCCATCAACAATATCAGAAACCACTTCTCTGAACTCTACAGCATCTACTAAATTAGCAGACAGGTCTTCAGTATCATAATCTTCTAAAATAACATTTAATAAATTATCGCGAATTAGCTTAACTAATTCAGTACATCTTTTTTCACTGAGCTCTTTAACTCTATTTTGTAATTTTTGATATTCTTGATTAAAACTTTCGTATGAACCTGTCTTATCTAGTTTTTTCTGATATTTAGCCCATCTGTCCATTGATACATATTCTGGCTTATCATATCCGTTAGCTCTTTTATGTTTAATATGCATATTAACAGTATTAATATGAGCCTCTAATTGTGCATCATAAGTAGCATCCGGCGAGTAATCGGTTATTTCATCCAATATTTCAAAGTGCTGAAGATCAACGGGTTCCGCCTTCCATAAATCACGCAAATTAGTTCTATTTATTAATCGTTTTCTTCTTTCAGGATTGGTTTCCTGTTCTGCTCTAGCCCGTTCCTGAATAGAATTATAATTTTCTATTAACGGTTTTATTCCACCAATTAAACTCCATGCACTAAAATAATACTCTAACTCTCTGGTATATCTGATTAGTTTACTGGGAACTTCATTGAATGCGGAATTAATTTCTCTGCAAGAACCAATGGGATCTTCTAACGCAATAATTAACGGGTTACATTTACCAACGGCTGATCCCATCATCAATGATTCAGTTTCATTAGCCTTACCTTTTCTATTTTTAATAAAAAAATCATTCGATGTTTGTATTTCGACTTTATTATCAATGAAAGAGAAATCATTTTTTTTACCTTTCGTTATATTGAAATGCTTATCTCTTGCTTTAATAAAATCCCAAGAATTTTTAATATTAAAAATTTCTGAATAAGGTACAGGTAAACCATAATCAATATCAGGAAAACTCCCATAATCAAAATCCGGGCAATAATCCAACACCGAATTCAAACTCTCTTCCGTCGCCTTAGCAATATCATCTTTATTCGATGGAACCTGCCATTCCGAAGCTTTAATTTCCTTCATCCGCAACCCAGGGTCGGCTGCATATTTCTTTAATGTATTTTCAGACCACTTATGTTCACTGTAAGCAATCCATATCTGACCACACTTTTCCGGCTCACTAATACAGAAAAACTCTGTTCTGGTTGCCTGATGTCCGGGGGTACTGCAATCAGACTTATCTTTTAACTTCGCTGCCTTAGCACTGGCCTGCTTCCATAATGTTCCATCTTTAGCAATGCTAAAAACACGCCATCTTTCGCTTTCTTCAAGCGCCGACAGATAAACATAGATAAACCCCTGCCTTACTACTCTCAAAGCATAATGATATTGCTCAGGATCTAATTCAGCCTTAAATCCCTTACTTTTTGCCCAACTTTGATCGGCCCAGGCAGGCAACTTTTGCGCTACTGTCTTTGGCACTACTGCATATCTGACCGGTAAAATTGCTAATCCTTTAGTCTGGCAATCGCATATAAAATCTTTGCTTTGACTCATTTTAATGTCCTTTTAATCTGTTCTACGATAATAACTCAGATAAAGAGCCGTAGTTGGCAATACAATCTTTTTGAATTTTTATCCACTGCTGTTCTGAGATGTCTTTCACAAAATCAGAGTAGCTAATAGTTGAACTCTCCCCAATTACACGGGAAGTCAGCAATGGATGTAAATCAAAACAAGGATGAATAGTGAGGGCCCTGACAGATAATCTTTCCAATTCATCATAATAATGAAAAGTGTAATTCTGTAACCTTCCAAAAATTGGCATCAACAAATTATGTGCTTGTAACTCGCTAATCCATGGGGCATTGTCTGAACGACGATAGGTGCATAATCCGCAATTTATTGCCCCTATCCAACGAATTTGACTGTATTGTTCATCGGATAAACCCAGCGTATGAGCTCCAAATAGTTTCGCTTCAATAGCTGGAAATGTATGCAGTTCAGCTTCTCCGGACATTACCGTCCACTGTTCTGCTAAACCAAATAAAATTCGTTTTTGTACCTCTGATAGTATCGGCCAAAGTTGGCTCAAAACAGCCGGGTCGTAAAAACGCAATAATATCGTTCGGTCTTCGGATAAACGCTGAATAGCAACCTGTCCAATGTATCTGGCCAAATCGGGTAACTGAGTATTTGAATTCGCCGCTAACCAACCACAAAAGCGTCGCCCATCCCCCATATCAATTCGTTCCGGGTGAGATTCAAATAAAGATTCATATACCGAATGAAACAACAAATTACAATCTTCCTGCTGATTAAGATTTAATGGCAAAATGAAAGGAACTTTTGTTTTATCTATCGAAGGATGAGGTATAGGAATATAGGTGACCTGGTTGCTATTAATACGTTCATTTATGACATCATCATCAATAAAATCACGTAAGAAAGGATCTAACAATAAATAACATTGATTCGAATAAGTCAGAAAGCGTGTTTTTAACTGTTCAGTTAATAAAGTAGCCTGAACACTTAACTTGGGCTCATGAAATTTGGCATTAATTATTTTATTTGTTTTCATTATAAACCTGTTTCAACAGTCCGTGTTCTAAAGGTTAAAGTTCAACTGATGCCCTTTGCCCCTGAGAAGCCCCTTGTTGCGCTGGCTGACATCCTTCCGGAATTTCAATAACCTGATTCATGCTGGCCGCCCCTTGCTTCTGCAACGCAATCGACTTAACCGTCACATTCTTAGGACACCCCAACTCAATCCCACCATCCTTCAACCGAATATACCCACCACCACAGTTCAGCAATAACTCATTTTTGGCGCTAATGATCACCCGACCATCCACGCTGGCAATCTCCATATCCTGCTTCGAGGCCAACTGCATGGCGTCATTTTGCGCCTGTACTTCCACCTTCCCCTGATTGGCCAGCAGTTTCATACCGCTGTTCTGGGTAAACAGGCTGATACCGTCACCCGTTGCCAGCGTCAGTTTTTTAGCCACGCCAATATCCGCATTGCTGCCCGCGTTGAGATACAGATTGTTAGACGCCGCCAGCTGCATGTCCTCACCGCTGGCAATACCAATACCGTCCGGTGCGCTGGCCAGTATCACGCTCGCCGTCAGGTCCTTCAGTTTTTGCTCAATCAGCGTCTTCTGAGCAGCGATTTCCGCCACCAGCGCCTGTGCCTGTTCTGCTGCATGGTTCAGACCCTGCATCTGCGAGTAAGCCGCTTCCAGTAGGCTCAGCGCAGGCTCCATTTCCCGGACTTCACCTTTGGCGGTCTGCTGCTCATCCGCACTGATAAACAACCCTTTTCCCGCCCGTATCGCCCCCCACTCATCGGTGCGCAGCTCAAACCCTTCTCCCCGCTGTTTACGCTCCGCATCCACCAGATGCCCCATATTCAACTGGGTTTTGCCGTATTCGGTGGCAACTTTGATATGTTCTTTGCCGCGCTCGTCGTCCATCCGCAGTTTGTTATTGGCCGGGGTGCGAATAACATTACGTTTATGATTGGCCACAGTGACCACATCCCCATGACGGGAATCGTGCATGGCGTGGGCAATATACGGACGGTCCGGATTGCCTTCGGTAAAGGCGATAGCCACTTCGGTGCCGTCAATCAGCGGGAAGTGAATGCCGTAGGTTTCACCGGCGTAGGCTTTCGCCAGCCGCATCCACAGGCTATCTTCCCCTTTACGCCAGTTGTCGTTCAGGTCGAAGTCCATCTTCACCCGATAGCGACCCTGTGCGTCGATATAGCTGTAGGTGTCGTTATCCGGACTGGTCACCCGTGCCGGTAAAGTGCCGCTGATAGTTGGCCAGACTAAACGGGCCGGACGATAAGGGCGCAGGACGTCGTAAGGAATACCGGTAAAGCTGATAACGTAAGCCTGCTGACGGTCGCCCTGTGTCTCTACTGAAACAATCAGAATACCGCTGCCCGCTTCCGCTATCGGCGAGCCGGTTACGGTCAGAATCTGTCCCGGTGCCAGATGGGATAAGGTGGTTTTACCACTGATGGTGATTTGTTCAGTCATAAAGCGCTGATGACGCAGGCGTGCGTACCAGGCACCCTGACCTACGCTGTCCGGCTCATCACCAGCAGCGTCTTCACCTTCACTGCCGCCACCGTTCAGGCCATTCAGCAGGTCGCCACCTTTCTCCGATAAACCACTTAACGAGCTGCCAACGCTGTCAAAAGCGCCTTTGGCCTGACCCGCCATATTCTGCACCGCACCAGTCACACCGGAAACTGCTGAACCCGCCACACCGCTTAACTGGCTGACGCCGGGAATATCTCCCAGACCATTCGGCATCATATTGCTGAACTGACCCAGCACATCATCCTGCGCATTCGCGTGGTTAACCACTTCCCCTTTATCACGGTAGTGTTCACCATAAACATAATGCTGACCACGGGTGGTTTTATCTTTTTGCGCGCCGTTGACTTCCGACTTCATGCCGGTTTGCGCGTTACGGTAGTTATAGTCCTGAGTCAGCACACTTTGCGGCACGGTTTTACGCGCCACCGACATATCCCAGACCGACTCCACACCGTTATCATTATTGCCGGATGGCTGACGATAGCTGGCGGTTGGGCCGTCCTGATATTGCTGTTCCGAATCACCAAACACCACCACATAACAGCTGTGTTTGGTATGGGTTTCAAAACTGAACCAGATACCGCTGTCCGCCAGCAAGCGACGAATAAAGGTTAAATCACTCTCCTGCCACTGGGTGATGTACTCTTTTACCGGATAGGTTTCTGTCAGTTCAAAACGAAAATCCACCCCGGTCATCTCGTGTTGACGCAGAACCTGTTCCACCACCTGAGGCACCGTCTGGTTCTGGAAGATAGCGCTGTTTTGGCTGTTGTCCAGCAGGGCTAAACGGGGAGATAAGGTAATGGAATAGCGGGCTTCATCTGCTGAACCGGACAACTGGCTGAAAGCGGTGACCACGCCGTACAGAATCCGGGTTTCACTTTCGCCACCTGTCAGCGAACTGGCCATGCTGCTGATGGATGACAAACCGGAACCTGCTTTACCCAGTAAACCGGATGCCTTACCGGCAATGCCGCCAATGGAATCCGCCATGCCACCCAGCTTGCTTACCGCCGAACTGGCCTGATTCACCATCCCCATACCGCGACTGGCCATCTGGCTGACGCTGTTAATGGAAAAACCAGCGGAAGGAGAATTAAACGCGCTGCCAATTTTGTCACTGAACATGCCACCAAAGGCATTAAAGGCGTTCATCAGTTCATTACTTAACTGACCGGCTGCACCACTCAGGCTGCTGATACCACCGGGAGCCAGCGTGAATACCGCTTTTTCACTCAATACCTGTTCCATGGTCAGGCCATGCTGTGCGGTAAACTGAATGTCATATTGCCAGATTTCGCTCAGGTGCTCATGACCCTGTACGCTTAACACTGAAAGTTGGGCATTCAAGCCGTCAATCGCCAACTGATAACGGTTTAACCCATCACCTAATGATGAAAAGCTTGCGACAGAACTGCTGGTACCGTTGCCATTGCCGCTCTGACCTGACACTCCGCCCAGACCAAAGGCCTGAAGCTGTTCATCCAGCAGATCTTTACCTTTTTTTATCAGTTGGTCTTTCATTCAGTTACTCCTTTTCTGACTCAGAAACGCCCATGGTTATCTCTGCTTCCGGTGCAGAATGTGTACTTGAGACTTCAACGGTACCCTGTTCAATAATATCCAGCGTGATGCCTTCCTGCTCGTTGTAACCTAAGGCCAGCGCTTTGGCTTTTTTCTGCTGTGACTGCATTTGCAGCAGAGTTTGTGACAAGACCGGCAGGATTTGCTGGTTCAACAGGCTGTCGATATTGCGGGCTCCACTGTCTGGTAACAAACAGGCGCTCACCAGCTCGTCAAACAGACTCTCTTCAACCCTGAATTCAATGCCGTAGTGACGCTGTAATCTTTCCGCCACTTTGCCCATTTTTATCGCGACAATTTTTCTTAACGCTTCCGCGCCCAGCGGACGGTAAATCACGGTCTGGAAACGGGCCAGCAAGGCCGGTTGGAAGTGGTCACGCAGAATAGGATGGATCACTTCATGCAACATGGCGGTAGTCGCCTGCGGCTGTTCTTCCAGCAGCGCCATCATGTAGTCGCTGCCAAGGTTAGCGGTCATCAGAATGACGGTATTGCGAAAGTCAATTTCACGCCCTTCACCGTCGCGCATAAAGCCACGGTCAAATACCTGATAAAACACATTGATCACGTCACGATGGGCTTTTTCCACCTCATCCAGCAGAACCACACTGTAAGGGCGACGGCGCACCGCTTCAGTCAGTACGCCACCCTGACCGTAACCCACATAACCCGGAGGTGAACCTTTAAGTTGAGAAACCGTATGGGCTTCCTGATATTCAGACATATTGATGGTAATCAGCGAGCGTTCGCCGCCAAACAAAATATCTGCCAACGCCAGCGCACTTTCAGTTTTGCCAATACCTGATGGGCCCACCAGCAAAAATACCCCTAATGGTCCCTGTTCCGGCGTCAGGCCAGTTTTCGCTGCCCGCAGGCGTTGCGCCAGCGATATCAGCGCTTCATCCTGTCCAATAACCCGTTCTGCCAGTTCGTTTTCTAACATCAACAGGTTGCTTTGCTCATCTTTCATCAGGCTTTCTAACGGAACACCGGTCCAGTCAGCGATAACGCTGGCAACCGTGCGGCTATCAACATCCAGCGATAACAGCGGTACCGAATCCTGCACGTTATAGAGCTGTTGCTGAAGCTGATTAATCTGCTCGGCGATCTCCTGCGGTGTCTGCGGTAGGTCCGACTGATTCAGCCAGGAACGCAATTCGATCAGCTGCTCAATAATTTGCTTTTCACGAGTAAACTGTACGGTACGCTGCTCAATTTTCTGAATCAGCCCTTGCTGTTCAGTTTTAATTTCATCCAGCCGGGATTCAGGGATCGCTTCCCCCAGTTCCCAGTCTTCACTCAGGGCAATGTACTCATACTCCAGTGCGGAAAGCTGTGCTTCTAACAGGGTGATCTCTTCCGGAATAGTATCTAATCCCATGCGCACCCGGGCTGAAGCAGTATCCAACAGGTCCACCGCTTTGTCCGGTAACTGACGGCCCGTGATATAACGGCGCGACAGTGAAACCGCGGTACGAACCGCTTCATCTAAAATATGCACCCCATGGTGCTGGGCATAACGAGACTTAAGGCCTCGCAACATTAATGCCGAGGTTTCATCATCCGGCTCATCCACTTTTACCATCTGAAAACGACGCTCCAGCGCCGCATCACGTTCAAAATACTGTTTGTATTCAGACCAGGTGGTGGCGGCAATGGTGCGCAACTCCCCCCGGGCCAGTGCAGGTTTTAGCAGGTTAGCCGCATCGGCTCCCCCCGCCTGATTACCCGCGCCGATAATAGTATGGGCTTCATCAATAAACAGCAGAATAGGCGTGGGTGATTGTTGTACCGCTTCAATCACATTTTTTAATCGCTGTTCAAACTCACCTTTTACACCGGCTCCTGCCTGAAGCAGGCCTAAGTCCAGCGTGTGAATATTGACTGGCTTTAAACTGTCCGGAACGTTACCTTCGGCAATACGCAAGGCCAAACCTTCAACCAACGCCGTTTTCCCTACGCCGGGCTCACCGACCAGAATTGGGTTGTTTTTACGACGGCGGGATAAGATATCTACCATCTGACGAATTTCCACATCACGACCAAAGACCGGATCGATTTTTTGTTCTTTTGCTCTGGCGGTCAGATTGATGGTGAAACGGTCTAATGCGGTGTGCTGCGCCGGTGCCGCCGCGGTTTTATTTAACGAGCCGGTAGTCGGTGCCACAGGAGCGATATCTGCACCGACGGATTCAACGCTATCGTAAACCGGTGCGTTAACCCGTTCAGGGCTCTCATCAGAAAGCTCGTCCAGAATGGGTAATAAACGCTGAAGCTGAACCTGAGAAACGCTGAGCAATGGCCAGGCGTCACGCGCTTTCAGCCATTGAGGATTGTCGATCAGCGCCTGAAGAATATGGGCTGAACGCACGGAATCTGATTGATTTTCCAGCGAGGCGATAAGCCAGGCTGATTTTAATAACTCTTGTACTACGCCAGACAATACCGGCTTTTGCTGTACCGTATGGGGTAAGGCTTCCAGTTGACCCAGCAGTGCCTGCCATACGCCGTCCAAATCCAGCTCATAACGACGTGCGATCACCGTCATATCGCCGCACCCTTGCTCCAGCAATTTCAACAACCAATGCTCTAAAGTAATTTCTGGATGAGCCCGCGTCTGACACAGGCTGGCGGCAGCTTCTAATGCTCTGGCGCAATAGGGGTTTAATCGACGTAATAGTACGGAAGGATCGGTGATCATTGGCTGCTCCCTGGCACAACATGATTTTATATTGGAGATAGATGCACCGGCAGAAATCCTCCGGTGCATGATGGTGCGAATACCCTAAGTCATTGGAACCGTGGCAAGGCAGCAAGTGAACGCAGCTAACGCCGCCACTGTTTCAAGGACGACGGGGATTTAGCCGCGGCCTTCGTTCCAGCTGTCCGCGTGGATGATGTTGCCATCTTTATAAGTCCACGTGATTTTTTCATAACGCACTTCCACTTCTTCCAGGTGGTTGTAACGCTCTTTGCTTGGATCTTTGATGTTGTGCATGATTGGCTTAATAGAAACCACTTTCACGCTGTCCATCAGGGTGTTGAAGTACTCAACTTCCTGACCGGAATCATCAATACGGAACCATTTGATTTCAGCCGACTTCAGGGTCTGACCGGTGGTCACCGCTTTGTATAAATAAGGGGATGAAGAATCCACTTCTTTAACGAAAGTTAAAGGTGCATGTACGCGAGTACCGGTTAATTTGCCGGTATTACCATCAGTTGGAATATGAACCTTATGGTCAAACTCAACCAGTTCAATACTGCCTTCACGTCCTTGAACCGTCACCGAACCCTTGATGTCTGCACCACCATCATCTTTAACAAACAGATATGCAGGAATTGCCATTACTCTCTCCTTAGTTTTGTTGAGATATCTGATGCCCGGCTTGTGGCTGACACGCCGAAGCTTCTGGCACCAAACTGATTTCCACCCGGCGGTTAGCCGCTCTTCCTTCTGCTGTCTCATTGTCAGCAATGGGTTGAGTTGCCCCGTACCCCTGAATGGCGAAACAGGTTTTCTCGATATCACTGGTTTCTATCATCCAGTCGCGGACCGATTCCGCTCTGGCCAGTGACAGCTTCTGATTATTTTCTGGATTTCCTGTGACATCGGTATGGCCCGCAATCAGAATCAGCCATCCCGGCTTGGCTTTAATGTTGATTAAAGCGTCTACAAGAATTTTGGTTGAACCGGTTTTTAGCTGTGCTTTTCCGGTATCAAACAGTGACATACTGTCCAGCCGCACCAGCTTCGGTGCTTCCTCTGGTGGTGGAGGCGGTGGCGGAGGTGGCGGCGGCTGATAATTTTTAATCGCCACATCCAGCGGCATGATTAAACGCCCTGCGGTATACAACCCTACGCCCAGCCGTTCTGGCTCGCCTTCCCGGTAATACTTATCCAACAGTTGCCGATCGGTTTTCAGCACCTTCAGGCTGGTTAACTTCTCGTCATAGCTATCCATGGCAATCTGCTTGTAAGCATGCAGATCCCCGGCGATATGTTGCAGCAACTGGCGGTTGTTATAAGCCGATGCACACAATGCAACCGCCGCAAATAAGGCCGTCAACATCACTGCATGACAAAGTGCCCGTTTCTTTGCCGGTAGCTGACAGAACACCGGCATGTCTTCCACTAACCGTTCAGGCAGAGGAATTGACTGATTCGCCGTTGAGGCCGCTGGCAGCGATAAAGTGGTAACGTCGGCTAAATAACGCTGCCAGACGTTTTCATTTTCAACCGGCAGACTAACGTTCAGGCACGCTACCGCCCCCGGGATCCACTGGGGAACCGGCTGTTGTGTATCGCTTAGTACCTGAATAACCTGCTCATCCAGCCACTGTTGTAAGGTTTTCAACATCACCGCCAGATGCTGACGCTGATATTGATGTTGCTGCTCTCCCTGCTGACACCACTGGTTTAGCGGCATGTGGCAGTCATCTAAAATGCGTATTTCCGAACTCTGTTTATTCCACCAGAACCAGGGAGCTGATTCTGATGCTTCATCGCCCAGTCGGACATTGACGGCCAGGTATCCCGGTAGCTTATAGCCGCTGGTCTTACTGGCATCCGCCCATGACTGGCGAAACGTTTGCAGATATCCCGTCAGGGACTGGCTGTTGATATAACGTTCAGGTGTCAGGGTAAACAACACCCCTATCCTTCCTGCCATCTCGGGCCAGCGACCACTCAGGGCATCTGCCGTCAGAGAGAGCTCCGACATATCCGGTACTGCAATCCAGATACTCTTACCGCTTATTGCTACCTGCCGATCCTCTTGTTCAGCAAAGTAACGGGTGGTGGCATCGCCGGTGACTAATATCACCGGTAACCGGCGCCTCAGGCGTTCCGGCAATGCTTCCAGTTGTCTGTCCAGCGCATCCAGATAAGGTGATACATGTTTAACCTGTCTGGTATACCGTAAGGTGCGCCACCCTTTATATCCGCTGACCAATAGCGTCAGCACACAACCTATAACTACCCAGCCAGTTGGCAAAGGTAGGAAGAACAGCAGCAGAGCCAGACAGAGACAGGTGGCATACAGCAGCTGCACTCGCCAAGGGTAATCACCCACATTCACATCCTTAATTTCAATCCCACGTCGATTTTGCAATGCCGTATCGTTGTGCAGGATCCCTTACCCCATCGATAAGGTGACAACCCGGGTATGACGCTAAGCTATCCACACGCCTTAAAGTCAATACCTCAGGGACTTTCCCTATTGCTGTGTAAGTTTTTCTCTCCTGTAAAACGCCTGATTAATTGCATTATTTTTCATACCGGTTGCCGTCACAGGCCCGGATCGAAAGTTGTTATGCACCCTGTAATAGCTGAACCAGCGTGCTGTCCAGATGCTGACGTAACAGCATGTACAGTAAAATGACTGCCATGACTGAAATACCGGTCCAGAACAGCAGTGAAGAGTTCCGCCAGAAGCCACCTTTCCCTTGCACCGCGTTAATCATCGATACGTTTTTACTTGCTGAGGATTCAGGCAGCAGATCCCGTACCGCCATCACCAGCTGTTCTCTTTCCGTCTGTGGTTGCGATAAATAGCGCCCCTGAAAACCCAACCCTAAGATGCGGTCATAACAAGCCAGTACCAATTGAGCCCCTTCCGGATGGCGAATACGCTGACGGATACGCTCAAACAGTTCGTCACCGGCCTGATAAGTTTTAAAGAAAGTGACCTGCAATGGCGTGCCCTGCCAAACGTCGTAACCTTCGTCGTTATTGCGTAACAGCACGGTTTCATCCAGCAGAGCGCAGGCGGCATAGCTGATATCGTTAACGACATCCGTGCCACATTGCATTTCGGTTAAGCGTTTACGCAGTTGGTTGATTTGCTCCACGCAACGTTTGTATAGCGCTTCCCCATGTTCCACCACTGAGCCCGCACGTAAATGCACGACCGTCAGAGCGATATCACGCAGCAGTTCATCAATGGAGAGATTTTTCAGGTTTTGGCTCATGATTTAAGTACCGCAAACAGTTCCAGAGAAACGTCCGGCAGTGAACGCGGAACATAAAACTCGCAGCAACGTGCTGCCAGCATGCTCTGCGCGGCCGGATGGGTTAAGTCCAGAGCGAAATACTGATTATCCAGACGCAGCGGAATAGCTGCCGGTACATGACTTAATGCTTTAAGTGGAACGCCGGACAGCGCCGAGTTAATGATTTGGTTCACATCATCCGGCGAACCTACTTTGCACAGCACCGGCATCAGTTCCAGCAGTTGATGGGCAGGCAGTGATGAACGTACTGACAGATAGAAGTCGGTATCTTCCGTCAAACGGCTATCCTGTAAGCGACCGGACCAGCGGGTACCACTGCTGTGAACCAGATCGATAGCAATCACTCTGGATGGCAGGCTGGCTTCTAACAGTTGACCAATCAGCTTAAACAGCGGCGGAAACACCATATTTAACTGGTTATGCTGATAAGACGGGATCGCCTCAACGTCATGCTCCAGAGAGAACGTCAATAAGGCACCAGCCAGCGAAACCAGTTGCTGATAGAGCTGCTCCGGATGGGTCACCGGATATTGCTGTAAGAATTTAAGCAACGGTTCATGGCTGTTCAGCGCGTTAAGCAACCAGAACAGAGACACATCAGCGACGGCAAATTCCGCCATTTGCTGATTACGCTCACGACGCATTCCCATCAGGCGCTGGCGTTTCGACTGCACCTGAGTGCATAACATATCCAGCTGTTGAGTCAGCACGCCATTGCTGGCGGTTAAACTCAGTAGCGGAGGTAAGAAAGCCGGTTCAATGGCAAACAGGCCGTTAGCATCGCGTTTCAGGCGAACCAGTGGACAGGTAAGATAATCCCCCTGCTCTTCGAAATCGAACAGCAGCGTCAGCGCATAGCGCTCAACGGCAATGGATTCATTCCCCTGACCAAACAAGTCCTGAATTTCTATCCATTCCTGCCGGTAGCGTAACGGTCGCTCCGAGTAGTTGCCTTCCTGATGGCAGTTTCCACCGTTAGCGTGTAACAGCGGCAACCCCAACAGAACCGTCACTTCATTACGGTCGGCCGGAATGCTTTGTTTCAGGTCACGGGCCGGAGGTAACGCATCAGAGACGTCGGTATCTATCCAACTGCCATCGGGAAAACGCACGCTTAAACTTTCGGCATTGAGTTTATTCAATGTCAAAGCCTGAGCGTCAAATGCCACGCGCTGAACGCCCCAGGGATTAGCCAGGCAGAGCCTGGCAATCTGGTCGTTACTAAACGCTTCCCATCGACTTTGTTGCTGGAATTGTTCCGGCGACAAAAACGCACCTTCGCTCCATAACGGGCGGTGGATCTTCATTATTTCAAACTCCGGATAAGATTAAGCCTTGGCCTTTGGCATTTGAGAAACCATCGATA
The DNA here is from genome assembly GCF_004295645.1 of Limnobaculum zhutongyuii. Taxonomy (NCBI): domain Bacteria; kingdom Pseudomonadati; phylum Pseudomonadota; class Gammaproteobacteria; order Enterobacterales; family Budviciaceae; genus Limnobaculum; species Limnobaculum zhutongyuii. The sequence continues at coordinate 1,657,437 of NZ_CP034752.1, read as the reverse complement.
AATTGATGTCCATGCCTTCAATCTGGAAGTGAGGAATAAGGAATGTTTTCACCCGGAAGAAGCCCGGGTTATCGTCAATATCTTCTACGATAACTTTTGCCTGACGCAGCGGATGTGACGCCTGAACTTCATCGCTTGGATCGGTCATTTCGGTGACCAGATTATTGATCCAGGCATTCAGCTCCAGCTCCAGCACACGACGATCTTTAGTCGCACCAATGTTCTCGCGCTGAATCACTTTCAGGTAATGAGCAATACGTGACAGCAGGAAAATGTACGGTAAACGGGCATTGATTCGGCTGTTCGCAGTGGCTTCTTTGGTGTCATACAGCGCTGGTTTCTGGGCTGAGTTAGCAGAGAAGAAGCACGCATAGTCACGGTTTTTATAGAATGACAGTGGGATAAAGCCCAGGTTAGCAAATTCAAACTCACGGGTTTCCGGGATCAGAACTTCCGTTGGGATCTTAACCTGATTGCCAGTTCCCAGGTCGTACAAATGAATTGGCAGATCGTCAACTAAACCGCCAGCCTGCGGGCCACGAACCTGAACACACCAACCGTTACGCACAAAGCTTTTCACCATATTGGCAGCAAAAGCAAATGAGGCATTGGTCCACAGATAACGGTCGTGATCCGGTCCTTTTACCTCTTCGGTATAGTTGAAGTTACGCACCGGTACCGTATCCGGACCATATGGCAGACGCGCCAATACGCGCGGCAGGGTTAAACCCACATAGCGGGAATCATCGGTATCGCGGAAGCTTTTCCACTTGGTGTATTCAGCACGATCGAAGTAGTTAGCAATATCTTTAATTGCTGCCACTTCTTCCATGTTGTTCTTACCAAAGAAAGCCGGGCCAACAGAGGCAATAAACGGCATGTGTGCCGCTGCCGCCACTTTAGAGATATTACGCAGTAATGCGATATCCTGCGGACCACGATCAAACTCAAAGTTAGAAATGGTTACGCCAATTGGCTCACCGCCTGGGGTGTCATATTCCTGAATATAGGTATGACGATAAAAGCCGGTTTGAATGGTTTCTGGTGCATCTTCGAAATCTTGCTGCAGTGCTTCTTTTGAAGCATCCAGCACTTCGATTCTGACATTGCGACGGAAGTCAGTACGGTCAACCAGGAACTTTAAGCCGCGCCATGCCGACTCGATAGATTGAAATTCGGGATGATGCATCACGGCATCTAACTGCTCGCTCAACTGTTTGTCGATTTGGCTGATATGGAAATCCAGCAGGCTCTTATCCAGCTTATCCACTTTTTGCGCCGATTGCTGAACCATATTCAGAAATACGTTAACCGCCATAGTGACACGTTCATCAGCAGAGGCTTCCGCCAGCGCATCGTTATCCTGAAACTTAACGATATCGTCAAATTGAGCAACCGGAGTGAGATTAATTTTATCAAACAGAGACTGATAGACGCTGCTGGCATCTTTCACTACAGTGCTGGCAGTTTTAGAACTGGAACCTTGTGTAGAGGTAGACATAGACAATCCTTATAAAATACGTATCAAAGAAGAATGATTACTGAGAATCAGCGCCGTTTGGCAAAGAACCAATTGCCGCTAATTCAGCGCGCAGTTCGTCCGATAGTTGCTCATCTTTTAAAATACGTTCCAGTTCCAGGCGGAAAGTGGCGTTATCCAGCAGGTTGGATTTCAGGTCGCGTAATAAATTACGCATAGCGAGTAATGAACGTAATGCAGGAATTTGTTTTGCTACCTGCTCCGGTTCAAAATCTTTCATATCTTTAAAGCTTAACGATACGTTAGTTTCAGAATCATCACCGGCGAGGGTATTCTTAATGGTGAGTTTGGCTTTAGGATTTAAATCCGCTAATACGGCGTTAAAGTTATTTTTATTGATGGAGATTTTTTCTCTTTCAGCAATAGGTCGATTTTCCTGACCGTGACTGTAGTCTCCCATTACTAATAACTTCAGTGGTAACTCAACTTTTTTCTGTGCGCCACCGGTATGAAGATCCAGTTTTATATTTACGCGCGCTGCGGGAACTTCGTTTTGAAAGCTGTCAGCCATAGTTTTAGTCCTGATCCTTATTGGTAAAAAACACCACAACTACGTTCCCTATTTCCTTGTGTATCAACTACCTGAAATATCCGAGCGCTCGGATGAGGTTCTGCCTCATGGTCGATAACCGTGGTTCCGTCTATTGGTTATTGATAAAAGTTATATTCACTTTTGCGAATAACGTTATATCCACATAAAGATTAAATTGAACTTATTAGTATAAAAAACATTCAATTCATTAATTGAATTTGTTCTTTTTTATATCAAAAAGAACACTAACTAGATACCTGTCAAGGTTGACAGGTATTGTGTTGGCATTATATTAATTTGTTGATTTATATAAAAAATAAAAATTAAAATATCAGAAAGAGAATGTAATGAAGTGTATTTTTTAATCAATAGAGTTTTATTATAAAATAATAACTCTAATTATTAATTATCATTTATTTTGGTTTTTAATAGAGGATAAATTAAGAAATTAATGCGTTTTAATTTCTTCTTTAACAATTATTTCAGTTGAATTAGCTAGCATATACATTATTTTTTTGTGATGAACTTCAAATAAATTCTTTATGGTCAATAAAACATTAAAAACTTTGATTAATCGGCCTTAACCAACGTTGTTTATTTACTTGAAATAATTCAAAACCAATATGAAAGGCTTTTTCTAATTGTTGAACAGACATGACTTCAGCAGTCACACCGGCAGCCATCAATCGCCCCTGATACAGTAACCAAGCTTCATCAGCATGATGTAATGTGTGATTCAGGTTATGAGCGCTCACGATGGCGCTGGCACCTTGTAAGCAGAACTGGGTAAGCAAATTATCCAATGCCGCCTGCTGTGCCACATCAAGGCTGTTCATGGGTTCATCAAGCAACAGAAGTCGGGCTTCAGGATTTAATGCGGGCCAAACCTGTAGAAACACGGCGGCCAGTCGCACCCTTTGCCATTCGCCACCGGAAAGTTGGCTTAATGGTCGGCTCAATTTATCTGCTAATTCCAACTGTTCTGCCAAAAACATCACTACGGCTTCCACTTCTGCCGATGTTGCTATTTTAGGCTGATGCAGAGCGATATATTGAAAAACCTGCATCATCGCCCTGTTGTCTTGATGCTGGCTGAGATAAGCCCGCATGCCGGCCAATTTTATGGCTGAATAATGATGAATGTTGTGTTGCTGCAAAGCTACTGTCCCCTGATAAGGTAACAGACCGGCAATACAGGCTAACAAAGAACTCTTGCCGGCACCGTTTGGCCCTATCACATGTATCAACTTCCCTGCGTCAGCAGAAACGGTTATATCCGACAGACGGGAAGAGAGTGAGATATTAGTAAGTTTTAGCATGCCGTAATAACATCCAGATAAAAAGCGGTGCACCAATAGTCGAGGTAATCACGCCAATAGGTAATTCGGCGGATGACATGGCAACCCGGGAGGTTAAATCTGCCATTAACAAAAGCGTTGAACCAGTCAAAGCACAACCGGTAAGCAAATAGCGATGATCGGTAATATCTGTCAGCCTCAAAATATGGGGAATAATTAAGCCAATAAATCCAATAATTCCTGCCAGCGCCACACTGGTGCCGACTACCCAGGCAATAATCATGACAAAAATATTATGCCAGACGACTAATGGAACCCCTAACTGACGCGCCTGATCTTCACCCAAAGAGAGCAAATTAAGTTTATTACCCTGATAAATTAACCACACCAATGCAGGAACTAATGCCAGTATCAACCATTTTTGCTGCCAGCCAATGCCGCCAAAACTACCCATCAGCCAGTAGAGTAACTGACGTAAATCCATACTGGAGCTGAAATAGACGGCCCAGGTCATAATGGCGCTGCAGGCAATTCCTAACGCGAAACCAATCAGCAGCAGTCTGGCGCCGGGGAGCAGTTTGCGTCGCGATAATCCTAATAAAATCAGCGTCAGGATTAATGCCCCCAAAATGGCATTCATACTTAGCAACCAAACGGGTAATAAACCGCCACCCAGTAAAATGGTCAATACCAAAGCAACACCGGCACCGTTAGCAACACCCAATAATCCGGGCTCTGACAGTGGATTATCAAACAACGATTGCATCACGGCTCCTGACATAGCCAACCCTGCCCCTACGGCAATTACGGCTAATGTTCGGGGAAGACGCAGTTGCCAGACGAACAGCTGCGCCTGTTCGCTAAACCATAATTGTGGAGGCAGCCAGATATCTCCGGCCGACAGGCTGATAACTACTGTGATAGCTAAAAGCAACGCAAACAGACAGAGTTTTATTCTGTCTCTACGCTGTTGCCGTTGTTGAAGCTGAGTAAAACGCAGTCCCATGTCGTTACGGGGTTCTCGAATAGTGAGTATTAAGTGATGATACAAAAGAAAAAGGCCGCCTGCGCGGCCTTTTTAGGTCTGATGTCTTATTCTTTCGGCGTAGCGTTCTCAACCCGGCTCTTTAACTTCTGACCCGGACGGAAAGTGACTACCCGGCGTGCAGTGATAGGAATATCTTCGCCAGTTTTTGGGTTACGCCCCGGGCGTTGACTCTTATCCCGCAGGTCAAAATTACCGAATCCGGAAAGTTTGACTTGTTCACCGTTTTCCAAAGCCTTACGAACTTCCTCAAAAAACAGTTCAACGAGATCTTTTGCATCACGTTTACTCAGGTTAAGCTTTTCGCACAAGTGTTCAGACATTTCAGCTTTAGTAAGCGCCATAGGTTCAATCTCTCAAGGATGCTTGGAATCGCTGTTTCAATGCCTCTACGCATTCTGCAACGGTAGCGGCAATTTCCTCTTCTTCTAGCGTACGCGTGGTATCTTGCAATGTCAGACTGATAGCCAGGCTCTTATACCCCTCAGCGACACCCTTACCTCGATATACGTCAAATAAGTTTACGCCAACCATCTGATTTACGCCAACTTTTTTACATATTTCTAATACATTGGCAGCAGGTATGCTTTCAGCCACAACAATTGCGATATCACGACGGTTTGCCGGGAAGCGGGAAACCTCTCTGGCAAGCGGTACCCGGCGTTCTGAGACTTTGTCCCACAACAGTTCGAATACCACCGTACGACCGTTGAGATCGAGCTTCCGCTCAAGCTCAGGATGCACTACACCAATGTATCCAATGCGTTCGCCATTTAAATAAATAGCCGCACTTTGGCCGGGGTGTAATGCAGGGTTTGCCTCGACTTTAAATTCAATCTCCGACAATTTACCCGTCAATTCTAACACCGACTCAAGATCGCCTTTTAAATCATAGAAGTCAACTGCTTCACGCGCAAGGTTCCAGTGCTCTTCATAGCGATTTCCTGCAATAACCCCTGCCAGCATAACCTCCTGCCGGACACCAAATTCTGCTGTGGCATCAGGAACAAAGCGTAATCCGCTCTCAAACAGGCGTACACGACCCTGTTGGCGGTTCTGGTTATACACCACAGAAGTCAGCAATCCACTCCATAATGAAAGGCGCATAGCCGACATTTCAATCGAAATTGGGTTAGGTAAAATTAACGCTTCCTGTTGAGGATGCAGCAAATTTTGCACTTTAGGATCAACGAAACTATAGGTAATCGCTTCCTGATACCCTTTGTCTACCAGTAGCGCTTTCACTCGACGTAATGATAAGTTTGCTTCACGATGTGAAGTCATCTCAAGATTAGCGCGTAAAGGGACATTTGGAATACTGTTATAGCCATAAACGCGAGCAATCTCTTCAATCAGATCTTCTTCGATTTCCATATCGAAACGCCAGCTTGGTGCAACCGCTTTCCAGTTATCACCTTCACGAGAAACTTCACAGCCTAAACGGCTCAGAATATCGCTAACTTGCTCATCAGAAATGACATGACCAATCAGTTTATCCAGCTTTTCACGACGCAGTAAAATGGTGGCGCGTATCGGAAGCGTGGTTTTATTGGTTGCATCAATGACCGGACCCGGTTGTCCACCACAGATATCCAGCAGCAAGCGCGTTGCTCTTTCTAATGCTGTTTGCTGTAGGGCTGGATCAACCCCTCTTTCATAACGGTGAGAAGCGTCGGTATGTAAACCAAAGCGACGCGCACGACCAGCAATCGCCAGCGGATTAAAGTAAGCGCTTTCCAGGAAGACATCGGTAGTCTCTTCGTTTACACCAGAATGCTCACCGCCAAAAATTCCCCCCATCGCCAACGGCTTTTGACGATCGGCAATCACAACAATATCCTGACTCAGTTTTACTTTATTACCATCCAGCAAAACCAACTCTTCATTCTCTTTTGCCATACGCACGACAATACCGCCGTCAATGCGCGCCAAATCGAACGCATGCATTGGATGACCCAGTTCAAGCAGAACATAGTTAGTCACATCCACGACTGGATCGATAGAACGAATACCGCAACGACGCAGTTTTTCTTTCATCCATAATGGCGTAGCGGCTTTGACGTTAATGCCTTTTACTACCCGACCTAAATAACGAGGGCAAGCTTCACTGGCATCAACCTGAATGGAGATAACATCCTGAATAGCTGGAGCCACAGGAGACATATCAGGTTGGTTTAACGGTAGCTTATTAATCACGGCTACATCCCGGGCAACACCAATGATACCTAAGCAATCAGCGCGGTTTGGCGTTACACTGATTTCGATAGTGGCATCATTTAACTTAAGGAATTCCCGTACGTCCTGACCGATTGGTGCATCTTCTGGCAGTTCGATAATCCCGCTGTGATCGTCACTGATACCCAGCTCAGAGAAAGAACACAACATGCCTTCAGATGGCTCGCCACGCAGTTTAACGGCTTTAATTTTAAAATCACCCGGCAGTACAGCACCAACGGTAGCGCAGGCTACGGTTAATCCCTTACGGCAGTTTGGCGCACCACAAACAATATCCAGCAGGCGATCGCCACCCACATCAACTTTGGTTACACGCAGCTTGTCCGCGTTAGGATGCTGACCGCACTCTACGACACGACCAACAACCACACCGGTAAATTCACCGGCTACCGGTTCCACACCGTCGACTTCCAGACCGGCCATGGTAATTTGTTCAGACAATTGGTCACGATTAATCGCAGGGTTAACCCATTCACGTAACCAGGATTCACTGAATTTCATGTTTTGGCTCCTGCTATTATTTAAATTGTTTTAAGAAACGAAGATCGTTTTCGAAGAAGGCACGCAAATCGGTGACACCGTAACGAAGCATGGTTAAACGCTCCATACCCATACCGAAGGCGAATCCCGAGTAAACTTCAGGATCAATACCCACGCCGCGCAATACGTTTGGATGCACCATACCGCAGCCTAATACTTCCAGCCATTTACCATTTTTACCCATCACATCCACTTCTGCAGAAGGTTCAGTAAACGGGAAATAAGATGGACGGAAACGCACCTGTAAATCTTCTTCGAAGAAATTCTGCAGGAAGTCGTGGATGGTTCCTTTCAGATTGGTAAAGCTAATGTCTTTATCAACAATCAGCCCTTCCATTTGATGGAACATCGGGGTATGCGTCTGATCGTAATCGTTACGATATACGCGACCCGGAGCAATAATACGAATTGGTGGCTGTTGATGATTCATGGTACGAATCTGTACGCCAGAGGTTTGGGTACGCAGCAGACGCTTGGCATCAAACCAGAAAGTATCGTGATCAGCTCGTGCCGGATGATGACCCGGGATATTCAGGGCATCAAAGTTGTGATAGTCATCTTCAATTTCAGGGCCGGTAGCTACCGCAAAACCTAACTCACCAAAGAAATCAGCAATACGGTCAATGGTACGGGTTACCGGATGTAATCCACCATTTTCCATACGACGACCAGGCAAAGACACGTCAATGGTCTCTTCTGCCAGACGGGCATTCAGCGCGGCTGATTCCAGTGTGTGTTTGCGAGCGTTCAGCGCATCCTGAACTTCTTGCTTGGCCTGATTGATGACCTGCCCGGCGGCAGGGCGATCTTCCGCAGGAACATCGCGCAGCGATGTCATTTGCAGCGTCAGGTGACCTTTCTTGCCTAAATATTCCACGCGAACTAAATCTAACGCGGCAACATCATGGGCTTCTTCTATAGCCGCCTTTGCATTGGCAACCAGTTCAGCGAGATGTGGCATTATTTTCCTCTTCTTCCGGCTCTGGAGTTCCGATATCTGGTAATGAAACCCGGTTTATAAAATAGCGATACTGTTAATTTTCAATATTACTTCAGGCAACAAAAAAGCCTCCATCAGGAGGCTTTTGGCGCTAGTTTCCGTTTCTTCTCTTACGCGCAAGCCTCCCGGTGTCAGGAGCTAAAGTAAAAGAAGAAACGGAAAATAGCAGAATTCATACTTGCGTTACCTTGTTATTATTCTGGTTAGTGTTAAAAATCAAGCTGATAAAATGTACTGAGACTGACAATACTACGATTACTGTTTAATTTCACGTATTTGAGCAAAAAAAGTAAAAGAGGGAGTTTTCACCCCCTCTTTCATCTGACTTACGCCAGAACTGATTTTGCTTTTTCAACTAAAGCAGCAAATGCCACTTTGTCGAATACTGCGATATCAGCCAGAATCTTACGGTCGATTTCAACAGAAGCCTTTTTCAGGCCATTGATGAAACGGCTGTAAGATAAACCGTTTTGACGGGCAGCAGCGTTAATACGTGCAATCCACAGCTGACGGAACTGACGCTTACGTTGACGACGGTCACGGTAAGCATATTGTCCTGCTTTGATTACTGCCTGGAAGGCAACACGATATACGCGCGAACGGGCACCGTAGTAACCTTTCGCTTGCTTCATTATTTTCTTGTGACGTGCACGTGCGATTACACCACGTTTTACGCGAGCCATATGCTCTCTCCTATCGACTTATTATCTGAATTAAAAGTTATGCGTATGGCAGACATGCCACGACCAGACCCAGATCCCCTTTGGAGACCAGACCTTTCGGACGCAGGTGACGTTTACGCTTAGTAGCTTTTTTAGTCAGAATATGACGTAGGTTGGCATGCTTACGCTTAAAACCACCAGAGGCGGTTTTTTTAAAGCGCTTAGCTGCGCCACGCACAGTTTTGATCTTTGGCATTTTAAATATATCCACTTCGCATTGTTAATAAAACGAACCAGTTGGGCGAATAAAATCCGGATGGCATTAACCACCCGGATATTATTACTTGTATGCCTTACTGTTTCTTCTTAGGGGCGAGCACCATCACCATCTGGCGTCCTTCAATCCTACTTGGGTAGGATTCAACAACAGCCAGTTCGACGAGATCGTCACGGACGCGGTTAAGCACTTCCATACCGATCTGCTGGTGAGCCATCTCACGACCGCGGAAACGCAGTGTGATTTTAGCTTTATCACCCTCTTCCAGAAAGCGAATCAGGCTGCGGAGTTTTACCTGATAGTCGCCATCATCTGTACCAGGTCGGAATTTGATTTCCTTGATCTGGACAACTTTTTGTTTTTTCTTCTGCTCTTTCGTAGCCTTACTCTTTTCATAGAGGAATTTGCCGTAGTCCATGACCCGGCAAACTGGCGGCTCAGCATTTGGGCTGATCTCTACCAGATCAACACCAGCTTCTTCTGCTTTTTGCAGTGCTTCATTCAGACTAACAATCCCCAATTGCTCGCCATCGATGCCTGTTAGTCGCACTTCACGGGCGCGAATCTCGTTGTTTATGCGATTAGGACGCGCTGTTTGAACTCTTTTTCCGCCTTTAATACCTTATTCCTCCAGTTGATTAAGACTACGACTGCGAATTTCTTGTTGCAGTTTTTCAATCACGTAACTTACGTCAAGACTGCCTAAGTCTTTACCACGGCGGGTACGCACGGCAATTTTGCCTGCTTCTACCTCTTTATCGCCGCAGACTAACATATATGGCACACGTCGTAGAGTATGTTCCCGGATTTTAAAGCCTATTTTCTCATTTCTCAAGTCCGCTTTAGCACGAATGCCAGCAGCCTGAAGTTTTTTCGTTAATTCTTCGACATATTCGGCCTGACTGTCGGTAATATTCATTACCACCACTTGTTGTGGGGCCAACCATGTCGGGAAGAAACCTGCACATTCTTCAGTCAGAATACCGATAAAGCGTTCTAATGAACCTAAAATGGCACGGTGAATCATCACCGGCACGTGACGCTCGTTATCTTCACCAACAAAAGAAGCGCTTAAACGCTCTGGTAATGAAAAGTCGAGCTGCACAGTACCACACTGCCATGCACGATCCAAACTATCATGCAAAGTAAATTCAATTTTAGGACCGTAAAACGCCCCTTCGCCCGGCTGATAATCAAATTCCAAACCGTTCGCGGTCAATGCTTCAGCCAGATCGTGCTCGGCTCTGTCCCACATAACATCAGTACCAATGCGCTTTGCAGGACGAGTTGACAGTTTTACACTAATATTTTCAAAACCAAAAGTGCTATACAGATCGTAAACCATTTTAATACAGCTGGTTACTTCTGCTCTCACCTGTTCTTCAGTACAGAAAATATGCGCATCATCCTGAGTGAAACCACGAACTCGCATTAAACCATGCAGAGAACCAGAAGGTTCATTACGATGACAGCTACCAAACTCAGCCATTCTCAACGGCAGGTCACGATATGATTTTAGACCCTGATTGAAAATCTGCACGTGACCCGGGCAGTTCATTGGCTTAATACAGTATTCACGGTTCTCTGAGGAAGTGGTGAACATGGCTTCTTTATAGTTTTCCCAGTGCCCGGTTTTTTCCCACAGCACGCGGTCCATCATAAATGGCCCTTTCACTTCCTGATAATCGTATTCTCTGAGCTTCATACGCACAAAGGCTTCCAGCTCGCGGAAAATTGTCCAGCCATCGTTGTGCCAGAACACCATACCCGGCGCTTCTTCCTGCATATGATACAGGTCAAGCTGCTTACCAATGCGACGATGGTCGCGTTTGGCCGCTTCTTCCAGACGCAATAAATAAGCTGCTAATTGCTTTTTATCCGCCCATGCGGTGCCATAAATACGCTGCAGCATTTTATTGTTGCTGTCTCCACGCCAGTAGGCCCCGGAAACTTTTTGCAGTTTAAAGTTATGGCAGAAACGCATGTTCGGCACGTGCGGACCACGACACATGTCGATATATTCTTCATGATGATACAGCGCCGGGTGAGCATCACGGCTGATGTTTTCATCAAGAATGCGTAATTTATAAATTTCACCACGGGCTTCAAAAGTATCCCGTGCTTCTTGCCAGCTAACCTTTTTCTTGATGACGTCGTAATCTTTCTTGACCAGCTCCATCATGCGCTGCTCAAGCAGATCAATATCTTCCTGATTTAACGTCCTGTCGATATCAACGTCGTAGTAAAAACCATTATCAATGGTTGGACCAATTGCCATTTTGGTATCAGGCCAAAGCTGTTTGATTGCATGACCTAACAGGTGTGCACATGAGTGGCGGATAATCTCCAAACCATCATCATCTTTGGCAGTAATGATTTCCAGATTTGCGTCGTTTTCAATCAGATCGCAAGCGTCAATACGCTCACCGTTAATGCGGCCGGCGATACAGGCTTTAGCCAGACCGGGACCGATATCACGAGCAATATCCATAACTGATACAGCATGGTCATACTGACGTTGGCTTCCATCAGGAAGAGTAATAACTGGCATTATAATTCCTTAGTTACAGTGGTGACCCACACGCAAGATCACATGCAAACAATATTTTTATATGTAAATCAATGGATTGATGCCTTTCCCGACTCACAGTTATCGAACGGCCGCTCAATTGTGTACACACATTGACTTGTCGGTTTACGTTTTATAAAAACGAAGGGCGAATTTTACCACTGAGTACCGTAGCTGGATAGTACAAAATAAAAAAAGCCCACATAGCACAAGAGATAATTCGCTGAGTCAATTAGGCTAGCTAACGAACTCGCCGTGGTGGAAGATAAACGGTAAATTCATTCAGCGGCTCAATTAAAACGTTATAGGGGGATTGTTGCTCAGATTCAGTCACTAATCCTAATCGACTTAATAGATCAAAACGTGCGCTTATCAGTCGCCCCGGCGTGACATTAAGCTGTTTATGCCAGACCTGGTAACTGCCAAGTTTTCCATCACGACGATAAAAAAATCCGCTAAGTGGATGCGTCAGATAAACCATTCCGGTTTCCAGATCGGGGAATCCGGGGAGCGTAATCGTATCATCGAGGTTCTGAGTTAGCTCCACACTGGCAGGTGCCCATTCAGCCTGAGTTTCCATTCGGTATTTGGTATAACAAGCTCGCTGTTCATCATATTCACAATCAAAGGTGACTTTTCCGCTATACCAGGGCAAATTCCATAATAATCGGGGAACAAACAGAGTCCATGAGTCCAGCGTAGTACCTAAAAACCAGACGCACTTTTCTCCTGTTACCGTATCAATCACATAAATACGGTAGTTGGTCTGGCCCATAGTAAATTTTGGAAAAGGATAAACCGCAGAGGTAAAATCAACATCAACAAAAGGAACCACTGACAACAGCCCTTTTTCCTGACCATCAATCACAATGGTATCCAGTTTGAAACGTTCTGAAATCAAACCGTCAAACCGCTGAGGATCTATCGCATAGGTGATAATGGAAAAGTGCTTCAGACGACAAAAAACATCAATACCTGTCGGCTTAGGTTGAGGATGAAGGAAATCTTCAAAAAATAATGGTGTCTGCACTATCACTCCCTGATTATCAGTGCCGGTAGCTTTTATTGCCTGTCAAAAAGCCATTTTGACAGGCAATCGTCAATAATTACAACTCATCACCAAACAGCTGCGTTACCGCCTGCTGTGCAACATGAATATGTTCTCCGCCAAATAGATTAGCCCGGTTCAATAGATAATAAAGTTGATACAACGGTTGGCGATCGATAAAGCTAGCGGGTAACGGCCAAACACTCTGATAGCCATCGTATATTTGCGGTGGTAAATCGGGATACAACGGTAACATGGCTAAATCGCACTCACGATCGCCCCAGTAGCATGCCGGGTCGAAGATTATCGGCCCTACGGCACTTACACCGCAGTTTGCTGGCCATAAATCACCGTGGAGTAAAGAAGGCTGTGGATGATGGCTTTTCAGCCGCTGGCTGACAATATCAATGATGGTATCAATATCGCCATAGTGCAGCCCTTTTTCATCCGCCAGTTGAAGCTGCCACCCTATACGCTGTTCGGCAAAGAACACATTCCAGTAACGCTGCCAGCGGTTAGGTTGTGGCGTGGTTGCCAAATCACTGTCAAAATCCAGCCCAAACTGTGGTTGATCGCTCCACTGGTGTAATCGAGCCAGTTGCTGACCTAAACAATAGGCATGGTGGGCATCCAGTGGTTTTAACGGCAGATACTCCAGCAGCAAAAAGCTAAAGTCTCGATCGTAACCAACGCCATAAACCTCAGGCACCCGAACTGTGCCACTCTTAGCTAAAGCCGTAAGTTGATCGAATTCCGCATTGAAGATAGGAAGAATATCCCGCGTGTCATACTTGATGAAAACCTCTTTTTTGCCGTTGCTTACCCGGCGAGCATGATGAATATCACCCCCTGACAGCTCCTCCTTTTCAGTAATTGTATAAGTCTCACCCAAATACTCACTTAATAAACGACTGACGGATTGCCACATGACATCACCCCAAGGTTATGATCAAGATAGACTCAGGTTAACCTTTTGATTCCAGCGAAACTTCGATCCAATGCACAGCTTTGGTCTAAAAAGATCGCTACATGTTGATTTTGATATCGCAGGCCGCGGGAGACCAAAAGATTAACCTACAGACGCGGTATAATTACCGGTCTGTAGCATTAAGCGTAGAAGGCAATGAGGGAATATTAAAGCCGATTGATCAGATACAGGATGATATAGATAAAAATACCCCATAAAACCGGAGAAACATATAACAACCCAAATTGGGCAAAGATTGAGGTATTCGGTATGGAGATCAGTTTCTCCAGATCCTTGAATGAACGAGCTTCATCGCCATTCATCGCTTCCAGTATAGCCCTTTCTCTCACCCCTTCGCGCACGTTATACACGCGCTTAGCCAAACGAGCACCGGAAGCCTGTAGTGCCAGACCGATAAACATTAGCAGGAAGATAATAATAAACCATACGCTACCGCTGGCAGACCAATTGCTAATATCAGGTATTGGGGAATTGACCCAAAAATACTCCAGGAATGAAGTGTACTGACGAACAATTTTAATAATGACCTGCACAAAATCCATAATCATTGCAGTCATTTCTTGCATGTTGGTCTTAGGTTCAACCAGATACTTCAGTACAGAGATAACCGTTGAAATTAATGCCGGAATAAAAATAACGATTCCCGCAATACGTTTAATCAACGCGACTGTACTGGCCTGTTGGTGAGTCATTCTGCCTCCATGTTGAAACACCGATTCTTTATCAAATCAATCACAAAAAAATTATGTTCCAGTTTAATGGAACATAATATGATGGTTTCCGGAAAGAGTCATATCACATTGACCAACAACGATATTTACCACCCTACCAGAATGTATAAAGCTCGATACATGATATGTATCGAGCTTTTAATATATTAGTGTGTTACCGCAATTAAACTGTAAGTAACGATAACAAATAAAGCAAAAACTACTGTGCTCAGCGACCATCTCAATTCAGCAGACATATCTTTTTCCTTTATGTAAACGTGATTAGACACGGGAATCATTGTAAAGCGCTTAACAAAAATGTATACCCCAAAGCGATTTTTCCATGATATCTCTTGGACTTTTGTATCAAATGCGCCAAAATTCACCGCCTGTTATCACTGAAAGGCATATAAGCCACAAACAGTGATGGTTCAAGGAATTCTACACCGTTTTGCTTTTAATGTGTAATGCGTTGGTTATAAACAAAAGCAAACGTTAACATATCAGCTTACACTGTATTTGATACCAGTATAAGCTCAGGAGTGCTCTGTTTTATGGCAACTATAAAAGATGTGGCAAAACACGCTGGTGTTTCAACTACCACCGTCTCCCACGTTATTAATAAAACGCGTTTTGTCGCCGAAGATACCAAAGCTGCCGTATGGGCGGCCATTAAAGAGCTTAGTTATTCACCCAGCGCCGTTGCCCGTAGTCTGAAGGTAAATAACACTAAAACCATTGGCCTGTTGGCAACCGCCAGCGGCTCCCCCTATTTTGCCGAAGTGATTCAGGCAGTTGAAGAGGCCTGCTATAAAAAAGGCTATACGCTGATTCTGTGCAATACACAAAATGATTTAGAAAAGCAGCAGGCCTATCTGGCTATGTTGGCACAGAAGCGTGTTGATGGCCTGTTAGTGATGTGTTCCGAATATCATCCTCCGTTACTTTCGCTATTAGAGAATAACCACGCTATCCCGATGATGGTGATGGACTGGAATAAACACAGCGGCTTTACCGATAATATTGAAGATAACGGCTTTCATGGCGGTTATCTGGCTGCTCGTTATCTGATAGAGCGCGGACACCGGGAAATCGCGACAATCACCGGTCAACAGAATGAATTTACCGGCCGTGAGCGCCACAAAGGTTTCCTTCATGCCCTGAAAGAGGCCAATATCGATATTCTTCCCGAGTGGATTATCGAAGCGGACTTTCAACCACAGGAAGGCTACGATGGCGTCATGAAGCTGATGAAGCTGAAAAAGCGCCCGACCGCCCTGTTCTGCGGTGGTGATGTTATCGCTATGGGCGCTCTGTGCGCTGCCGGAGATATGGGTTTTCGCGTACCGGAAGATATTTCAGTTATTGGTTATGACAACATTCGTCATACTCGTTTCTATAATCCACCATTAACCACTATTCAACAGCCAAAAGAGAGCCTGGCGGTAATGGCGCTGGACATGTTATTAGATCGAATCATCAATAAGCGGGAAACGTCTCACTCTATTGAATTACATCCTGAACTGGTTGAGCGAAAATCTGTCGCGGATGGCCCTTATTTGAAAAAATAATTATCGCTAACTCTTTGCTCCAAAATCAACTTCCCTCACGGGTTTGGTTTTGGAGCGCCTTCCTCTTCTTTCCTTGATATATCACACTCCAGCCATGGAACATAGTCGTTAGTTTGATTCAGTCTGAATATCAGCCTATATTTTAATTGATGTATTAATCAGGTACAGGATTTAATTCGCCCGTTCAGAGTCTAATAAAAACATACATACAGGCTTTGAATCACAAGTGGTCACATTATGATATTTTCAACATTGCCCCATCGCTCCCGCTCCCTGCGTTTCGGGATAATCTTAGCCACCATGAGTTTGACGTTATCTGCCTGCTCTTTTATGCCATCTCATGTTGAAATGAGTTCAGCTCAGCTTAACGTGACGGATAAGGCCAATGATGGTAAGCCATTGAATGTCGATTTTGTTGCCGTGCGCAGCGATAAACTGGTGCAACAGATCGAAGCGCTCAGCGCCAGCCAGTGGTTTGAGCAGAAGCAACAGCTGCTAAAAGAGAATCACGGTAATTTAATCGTATGGCCAGTGAAAATGTTGCCCGGTTCACAAATTACCGTAAAAAATGTCCCTATCTCCGGTAAACCTGCCGACTCTCTCATTCTGTTTGCTGGTTATAAAAGCAAAGGCGCTCATCGCTTAATATTGAATGATATTCGCCATCCTAAATTAGAGTTCCGGGATGATGATGTTTATCTGTTTAAAGATTAAAAAAATCAGGGAGCCATAGGCTCCCTGATTCATAACAGACATCCAGAGTTTTATTACTTCAGATGGGTTCCCGCACGCAGCGCTTCAATACGCTTGTCTAACGGTGGATGAGACAAAAACAGTTCACTAAAGGTTTTTGACTTACCGTTAATACAAAATGCCATCATGGTAGAGCCTTCCTGCGGTTCGTAGCTGGTTTTCAGGCGTTGCAGCGCCGCTATCATCTTCTCACGACCAACCAGCTTAGCCGAGCCGGCATCTGCCTTAAATTCACGGTGGCGAGAGAACCACATGGTGATAATGCTGGCCAAAATACCAAATACCAGTTCCAGCACCATCGACACGATAAAATAGACCATGGTGTTGCCTGATGAACTTTCGTTATCGCGATTCATAAAACCAGCGGCCACCTGAGCAATCAGGCGTGAAGCAAAAATAACGAAGGTATTTACCACACCCTGAATCAGAGTCATGGTAACCATATCACCGTTAGCAACATGGCTGATTTCATGAGCCAGAACCGCTTCTGCTTCATCGCGACTCATGTTTTGTAATAATCCGGTACTAACGGCAACCAAAGAGGCATCTCGTCTGGCTCCGGTTGCAAATGCGTTAATATCAGGAGCCTGATAAATAGCCACCTGTGGCATTGCAATACCTGCCTGCTGCGACTGGCGTCTGACGGTTTCAACTAACCAGCGTTCTACTTCATTTGCCGGTTGTTCAATCACCTGTCCGCCAACAGAACGCAGCGCCATCCACTTTGACATCAACAAAGAGACGAATGCACCACCAAAACCAAACAAACCGGCCATGATCATCAGACCCTGAACGCTACGTCCCTGAATGCCGGTTAAACTCAGCACTATGCCAAAAACCACCATAACTGCGAGGTTTGTTAATAAAAATAACGCTATACGCATCATAAAATGATAGTTTCCTCAGAGAAATAAAATAATGTTCTTACCAGACAGATCTTATGGGCTTATATCCAAAATTCAAGTGTGAACAACACTCACATAACAATTAGATCATAACTTTACAATGACAGGTGATTAACTTCACACTTCCCCTGCTTTTCCTGGCTTCTGGTGGTGATAAAAAAGGCGCTCAAAGAGCGCCTTTCAAAGGTCTTATTAAAAATGTTGCTGCTTAGTCTTTCTTCACTGCAGCTGTTGCGGTTGCTTGTGCAGCATCATTCTTTTCTAAATCCGCCAAATCTACCGCAATTAATACCGTCTCATCCAGGTAAGGATCGGCTTCTTTATAATCTTTTGGTAAATCTTCCAGCGACTTCAGCTTACTCTTACCTTCGCGCTCCAGACGGTCGTTGATGCGTTTTAAACGAATTGCATCATCTTCACTGCTCTCTTTTTCACGCTTAGCATAGTTTAGTGAAATAGTCGCACGCTTATCTTTATTCGCCTTATAACGGGCAATATCCTGCATAATAAACTGGAACTCCGGATCTTTAGCAATCCGCTCATCATAGTTTTTCTTCAGGATTGGAATATAGCGAGATTCATCACCTAATAAAGAGTAAGTCGCTTTGTCAACGCTGTCCCACGGTAATGCGTTATCTTCAAAGCTTTCACCCGTTTCTACCGGATCGATACCCGTAGGCATAATGATGTCTGGCGTTACCCCTTTACGCTGAGTACTGCCACCATTAATACGATAGAATTTTTGAATGGTATACTGCACTGAGCCCAGTTCAGGCCAGTCAGGACGCAGCATTTGATCGTAAATACGATTTAATGCGCGGTGCTGTTGTACAGTCCCTTTACCAAAGGTTGGTTCTCCAACGATCAGTGCACGACCATAATCTTGCATTGCAGCGGCAAAAATCTCTGATGCTGAGGCACTAAAGCGATCGACTAATACTACCAATGGACCTTTGTAGTAAACAATGCCATCAGTATCGCTGTCTTCACGAATTTTTCCGTTGTTATCACGAACCTGAACTACCGGACCGCTTGGGATAAATAATCCGGACAGAGAAACCGCTTCGGTTAATGCACCACCACCGTTAGTACGCAAATCGATAATAATGCTGTCAACGTTTTGCTTGGTCAGCTTTTGCAGTTGGGTTTTAACATCTTCCGTCAGACCAACGTAGAAACCCGGAATATCCAGTACACCAACTTTTTTCTTACCGACGGTTTTCAACGTCATCTTAACAGCGCGATCTTCCAGACGGATACGTTCACGCGTCAGTACAACGGTCTTCGATTTAGCCCCTTTAGCCGCGGGTAAAATCTCCAGACGAACCTTACTGCCTTTTGGCCCTTTGATTAATGCAACCACATCATCCAGACGCCAACCGATAACATCAACCATTGGCTTATCCTGCTGGCCTACGCCAACAATTTTATCACCAACGGCAATCGATTTACTCTTAGCGGCAGGTCCACCGGCAACCAGTGAGTTGATTTGCGTATAGTCATCTTCCATTTGTAACACGGCTCCGATACCTTCCAGAGAAAGGCTCATTTCCGTATTAAATTGCTCGGTATTTCGAGGAGAAAGATAACTGGTATGCGGATCAATTTCACGGGCAAAAGCATTAATAAATGACTGAAAAACGTCTTCACTTTTCGCCTGGCTTAAACGCTTAATCGCTGACTGATAACGCTTGGTCAGAATATCTTTAATTTCTGGCCACTCTTTACCTGCCAGCTTCAGGTTGAGTTCGTCGTATTTGACTTTTTCATACCACAGCTTGTCCAGCTCTTCGATGCTGGTTGGCCATGGTGCTTTGCTGCGATCAACTTCAATTGAGTCATCGCCGTCAAAAGTCATCGGTTTATCCAGTAACGTTAACGCATAGGTTAAACGCTCAAAACGACGTTTCTGGGCATAGTTATACAGATCGTAAGCCGTATCCAGTTGACCGGACTTTAACTCATCATCCAGCTTAGTTTTTTTATCGGCAAACTTAGCAATATCAGAAGCCAACAAAACATTGTGGCTAAAATCCAAAACGTTCAGATAACGATTAAAGATTTTCTCTGAAAATGCATCATCGAGGTCAAATTGACGATAGTGTGAACGTGTAAAACGTGAAGTTACCCGTTCACTCACCGTGGCATGCTGCCCTTCCTGTTTCAGGACAGGTAGTTGATCGACACGGGTTATCGTCGTTTCCTTAGCATAACTTAATCCTGCGAGAAATAAGCTTGCAATGGCCGTTAACCGGATTAAGTTACTCATGCTTTGGCTGACCTCCAACTTAAAACTGTAAATGCTCTGCTCGAACCAGCATAGCTAAACCTGAAGCAAGTTGAACCCGAACGCCATCTTTAGCGATTTCAAGAACCGTTGCATCCATGGCGCTCTGACCTGCTCGTACTTTGACATTCTGCCCGGTTTTAAGAGCAGCTATATCAGCAGCAGAAGCTGGGCGAAGTTTTTCAACCACTTTAGCTGCTGGAGCCGGAGCAGTAGAACGTGTCGGAGCCGGTTTGGCTTTTGCTTTTGCCTGAGACGATGGCTGAGCAGCTTTGCTATCCGGTGCTGTTTTTTTAGCTGCCGGGCGAGGACGGCGAGCCTGAGGGGCTTCTCCTGACTCTTTACGTTGTGCTGCACGCTGAGCCTGAACTCGGGCTTTCGCCTCTTCCAGTTGTTTACGCGCATGCTCTACGTGCTGCTCTTCCAACAGACCACAATCTGCACCGTCTAAATCAACACGCTGAGCATTTAATTTCAGACCGTGCAGATAACGCCAGCTGGAGGTATATAAGCGTAACGCAGTACGTAATTGTGTTTTACTGAACAAGGTCTCTTCAGGCAGTCGGGTTACGACATCCTGAAAGATTCCAATTTTCAGAGGCCGGGCTTCACCCTCAAGGGTAAAACAAAGCGGGAATTTTTCTGCCAGGTAGGCAATGACTTCTTTACTGCTGTTCAACTTAGGTTGATTTTCCATGAAATTTCCTGATTACAACGAACTTACCCAAAAGCGCAAGCGTAGATTACGCGCCATTATAATCACGCTTTTAGTAAAAGCTACGTTATCCGCACTTCAAGTTTAAACTAATGATGATAACCGTCCGTAAATATTAGCTGATATGTTGCGAAAGCAATGCAGCAATATTTTCCAAACCCTGTTGATCATCACTATCAAAACGACCAAATACCGTACTATCTATATCTAAAACAGCGATAATGCTAGTTCCCTGATAAACAGGAAGCACTATCTCCGCATTGCTCGCACTGTCGCAGGCAATGTGTCCTTCAAATTGATGAACGTCATCAATACGTTGAATTCGATTCTCTTTAACTGCCGTCCCGCAAACACCCCGACCAACGGGAATACGCGTGCAAGCAATCTTTCCCTGAAAAGGCCCCAGCACCAGCACATTATCTTGTAACAGATAAAAACCAGCCCAGTTAACCGCTTCCAGTCGCTCAAACAGAAGTGCGCTGGTATTAGCGAATGTGGCTATCAGATCCGGCTCCCCTTCAATCAGGGCAGCCAGGTCTCGGTGCAACTCGGTATAAAACGCTTTTTTATTCATTTTATCAACATAAACTATAAAACAGACTGCCAGAAATTTGACTATAAAAGTGAGATATCATTCCAAAATTCCAGTATTTAAACTCAACCACCGGCCAGTTTAACTTTGAATCCTTTATATTCTAGCAGCACTTTTAACTCATCGCGTTTATCACCTTGAATCTCTATCAGGCCGTCTTTCACTGCGCCACCGCAACCGCATTTTTTCTTTAATTCAGCCGCCAGTTTTTGCAGTTCAGCATCATCAAGATCCAAACCAGTGATAATACAAACACCTTTACCTTTACGCCCGCTGGTTTGTCGTTGAATTCTAACGATACCATCGCCTTTTGGACGTTCAACTTTAACCTCTTCCGGCGTAATGCGTCCGGAATCAGTAGAATAGACTAAACGACTGTTATTATCTGTCATGATCGTGTCATATCTATTATGCCAGGCTGGCCAGAATATTCTGCAGGGTCTGGGCTGGATTGGCTGATTGTGTAATCGGTCGGCCAATGACCATATAGTCAACCCCTGCATCCAGAGCCTGTGGAGGCGTCATTACCCGACGTTGATCGCCAATATCACTACCTACCGGACGAATTCCCGGCGTAACTAACTGAAATGCCGAACCAAACAGTGACTTCAGGTGGCGAGCTTCATGGGCTGAACACACTACGCCATCAAGTCCATTATCTTTTGCTAAACGCGCCAACCTTTCTGCATGTTCTTCCAGCGATGACGTAATTCCAATTCCCCGTAAATCACTCTCATCCATGCTGGTTAATACCGTAACGGCAATTAGCTTAGGCGCAGAATCACCATAAGGCAAAAGTGCCTTTTTTGCTGCCTCTAGCATACGGGCTCCGCCACAGGCATGCACATCAACCATCCAGACGCCCAATTCAGCTGCCGCGGCGACGCTTTTGGCTACAGTATTGGGAATATCATGAAATTTCAGGTCCAAAAAAACATCAAAACCACGATGATGTAACTCACGTACCAGTTCAGGACCACAAAGAGAAAACATCTCTTTACCAATTTTCAGCCGGCAATCTTTAGGTTCTATTTTATCGGCCAGTTCAAGCGCTGAGCGTTGATTATCGTAATCCAGAGCAACAATTATGGGTGAAGTCGACATCGACATACTGTTTTCCTGTAATGCATTCTTACTAAAAGAAGCCCAATCGCTATCAGGCTATTATCTGTTTATTGACCGTCTAATCCACGAATAGGTTTTACCGTTGACCAGGCCCGGCAAGAAGGACAGTGCCAGTAGAGCGAGTTAGCCGTCAGTCCGCACTTTTCGCAGCGATAACGGGGGCGGATACGAATTTGCTCACCCACCATTTCTCGTAACACCAGCAAACTCTCTTTAGCTCGCCCTTCTTCTGCTTCCGCCAGTTGATAATCCATCAGACGATAGAAACCTCGGGTCGTTGGATGAAGCTGTAGCTGGCGATTAATATAGGTTTGAGCCACATCTCGCCCTTCAGTTTGTTCCAGCATATCCGCCAGTCTTAATTCTGCTTCGGAGCCGGTATTTTCTGCCACACAGCGCTTCAGGTACTCTATCCAACGTTCAGGCTGCTGTAATCGTTGATAACACTCATACAACATGGCGATAGTTTCGCTGACAAAATCTTTATCCTGCTCGATAACCCGCTCCAGCTCATTAATCGCTTTGGTATCATCACCGCGGGCAATCCAGATACGACCGGACATAATCGATACCCGGGCACAATTTTTATCGGCAGCGGCGGCTTTTTTCAGCAGTCCCATCGCTTTATCCAGATCTTCAGAGCCCATCGCCTGTAGAGCTAACTCACAATAAAAATGGGCAATCTCAAGACGAAACTCATCTTTTCCTGCTTTAACCAATTTCTCGGCCATCTCAATGGCCTGCTGCCAATCGCTGGTTGTCTGATAAATAATCAGCAACTGCTTTAACGCAGGAATCCTGAAGTCTGCTTCATCAATTAGCTGAATAAACATCTGTTCAGCGCGATCGTAGAGCCCTGCTGCCATATAGTCCCAGCCTAATTGCTGGGTAACCAGCAAACGCTGTTCAAACGTCAGGGAAGCACTCTCAATCAAAGACTGGTGAATACGGATAGCACGGTCAACTTCACCCCGTGAACGGAATAAGTTGCCTAAGGTCAGGTGGGCTTCAAAAGCACCGCCGTCCTCTTTTAGCATATCGACAAAGAGATCAACGGCTTTATCTTGTTGGTTAGAAAGCAGGAAGTTAACCCCGTCCACATAGCCACGGGACAGTTTATTCGCTTCCTGCTGCCGCTCCTGTTGTACGCCTCTTCGGCCCATATACCAGCCGTACGCGGCAGCTACGGGCAACAACAGAAACAGCAGTTCTAGCATACAGCCTTATTCCTTTGTGGGTTGCGGCAACGCCACAGGTGCAGGCTCGCTGACCGGTGACGAAGAAGGTGTTGCAGCTTGCTGCAAGCGTTTAATCTGACGCTCTGCACGACCTAAACGCAAGCGTAAACGCAGGTAAAACAGGCCACTGATCAGCCAACCCAGAATAAAGCCACCGCCAAATAATATCGCCAACAGAGTAGATAGAGCGTAATCCCCCTTGGCAATCAAAAAGTTGAACGTAACGACCTGTTCATTATGTGCGCCTAATGTTACCGAGATAACCAAAATAACAATGGCGATGAGTCCAATTATTAAATATTTCACAATGCTATCCAAAATAGAGATAAACGGATGAATTATACCAAGAATACTTGATTAATGTTCTATAACTTAGCATTTCTACTCACAGATAGAAAACCTCTCTTTCTCTCCGTGGGTTGTTTATCACTGATATAATCTAATAATACTATCACACAATCTTACTGACTCTGGAGAGTCGTGGCGAATAGTATTGTTTTGTATTCACTATTCTTCGCACTTTTCAGCAAGGTTCACTGCGACCTGCCTGGGAGAAAATACCCAATACTCTGCAGCCCAACTGGCCAGAAAAGCAAATAAACCGCTGAGTAAAACCGAAACAATTAAATCTTCCGGCCAGTGCATTCCAAGTAACAGCCGGCTACCTGCAACAGTAATCGCCCAAACCATCAATACCACAGCGCTGATATAGCGACGGCGAGGTAATAGCATTCCTATTCCCAACAGCGCCCAGGTTGCAGTAAATAGCGTATGTCCTGATGGAAAAGAGTAGCCGGTTTCTCGTTCCCAGTGTTTAGACAACCAGGGCGGAACACGTTCTTCACCTTTGAGATGTTGTTCCACTATCCGGGCACGCTCTTTGCGTGGTAACGCATAAAAGGCATTATCATCAAGCTGAAACTCATTCTCCATCCAGAGAACAAACGGACGAGGCTCTTCCATCGTTTCTTTGATGGCTGACTTTACCCCTTGCCCACCAACGATAGTCACCGCCAGTATAGCAATCAGCAAAGCACCTAGTTTAAAGGTAAGTCGCAAACGCCAGACAAACCACAGCGCCAGCACCACACTGGTAATAGCTCCCCAGGGAGAACTGGCCGTTTCTGTCATCCAGAATAATGGTTTAAGAATAGGATTGTCTTCATTCGGTGTCCATGTCCAGTCAATAAACCAGACAAATACTGGCATTATCAAAAGGATTAAAACCCCAATAAATATTCGCTTTGCAAGCCCACTTAACATATTACGTCTCAGTTCTGATATAATAACAGCGGTCTATAATCCCACAAAAATGGCTAAAAGAGTAAAAATACCGCACTCGCCAGCTGATTTTTTCTTAACTATTCAGCAACAAAATTCATTTGATTAGATTATACTGATACGCTTTATCCGACTGATAAAGTCATAAGCATTAGAATTGCTGTTTATTTTCGCCGTGTTTTCGCGAGATAACAGGGTTCATAACGTAGCAATAGGTTATTGGAGAGTATCATGCAGCTAAAAAGAGTGGCAGAAGCCAAACTACCGACACCATGGGGCGATTTTCTGATGGTCGGTTTTGAAGAGCTTGCCACAGGGCATGACCATGTAGCACTGGTATTTGGTGACATCAGCGATCCAAAACCTGTTTTAGCCCGAGTTCATTCAGAGTGCCTGACTGGCGATGCGTTATTTAGCTTACGCTGTGATTGTGGTTTCCAGCTGGAGGCTGCATTGCAGCATATTGCTGAAGAAGGTCGCGGCATTCTGCTCTATCACCGTCAGGAAGGTCGTAATATCGGTCTGTTGAATAAAATTCGCGCCTACGCCCTTCAGGATAAAGGTGCGGATACAGTTGAAGCCAACCATCAGTTAGGTTTTGCCGCTGATGAGCGCGACTTTACACTGTGTGCAGATATGTTCAAATTGCTGAATGTTGATTCTGTTCGCCTGCTAACCAATAATCCAAAGAAAGTTGAGATTTTGTCCGGCGCCGGTATCAATATCGTTGAACGAGTGCCACTACAGGTTGGCCGTAATCCTAAAAATGAGAAGTATCTGGATACTAAAGCCGCCAAGATGGGACATATTCTGTCCAAATAATAAGCGTCTCAGTAAACATAAAGCCCGCCAATTGGCGGGCTTTATCGTTCTGTTACTCAGAAATTATCTCACCGGTAACTCAATATTTTTAAACAGCGTATCAACCTCTTCCTGAGTTCTCGCCGCGACCGCTTTATCAACCACATCACGAGTTAAATGTGGCGCAAAGCCTTCAATAAAACTGTACATATAGCTACGCAGGAACGTGGTACGGCGAAAACCAATTTTAGTCGTACTATGAGAGAAGATATGACTGGCATCCAACGCAACCAAATCAGGGTCTTCAACAAGGTCTACCGCCATGTTCGCTAATACACCGACCCCTAAACCTAAACGAACGTAAGTTTTAATCACATCCGCGTCAGTGGCAGTGAACACAATTTTTGGTGTTAGCCCTGCCCGACTAAAGGCGATATCCAGTTCAGAGCGTCCGGTAAAGCCAAAGGTATAGGTCACTAACTGATATTCAGCCAGCTCTTTAATACTGACTTGCTTCTTATTGGCTAATGGATGATCGGACTTCACAACAATCGCCCGATTCCAGTGATAGCAAGGCAACATAACTAAATCTTCGTACAGATGTAATGCTTCCGTGGCAATCGCGAAATCAGCATTACCTTTTGATACAGCTTCCGCTATTTGGGTTGGCGACCCCTGATGCATATGCAGTGAGACTTTAGGATAGCGTTCAATAAAGGTTTTAATTGATTTTGGCAATGCATAACGTGCCTGAGTATGGGTGGTGGCAACATACAAAGAACCTTGATCGGGATAAGTATGTTCACCAGCAACCGACTTGATCGCATCTATTTTAGATAACACTTCACGGGCGATACGTACCACTTCCTGCCCGGCGGGTGTTACTTCAGTTAAATGTTTACCGCTACGGGTAAAAATCTGGATGCCCAGTTCATCTTCCAGCATTCGAACTTGCTTGCTGATGCCGGGCTGCGAAGTATAAAGGCGCTCGGCTGTAGAAGAAACGTTAAGATTATGATTCACCACTTCAACAATATAGCGAAGCTGTTGTAATTTCATGCTTTACACCACCACTTAACAAGTATCTCAATACTGAAAATAAAAAGTTATATTCCCTTGTCGAGTTCAGTGAATACTTCCCTCTCGTCACGCCACTGAAGGTTTATCAGGGTGTTAAAAATGCTATCAGCTAATCTGGCTTTATTTTACGCGCCATTCGGCTGAAAAATAAAAACGCCCTGCAGTTAAATGACACACAGGGCGTTATATATCAAGTAATATTCTACTTAATCAGCAACTTTCGTTACTTTTTCGGTGCTTCAGCCCACTTACCATCGGTGTAAAACACTGACCAACCGGTCGCCTTGCCATTCTTTTCAGATGCCACATATTGCTGTTTCGTTTTACGACTAAAACGAACAATCGATTTGTTACCTTCAGGATCGGCAACCGGGGCATCAGCCAGATAACTAAGCTTCTCTGGTAGACGATCTTTAAAGCGACGCAATTCTTCTACTGTTGGCGCACGTGTTTCACGAGATTTAGGGAAGGTGTTGGCCGCAAGGAATACGCCTGCCGCACCGTCACGTAACACAAAATAAGCATCTGATTTTTCGCAAGGCAGCTCCGGTAATGGAACCGGATCCTCTTTCGGCGGTGCAATATCGCCGTTACGTAAAATCTTACGGGTGTTTTTACAATCCGGATTGGTACAACCCATGTACTTACCAAAACGCCCTACTTTCAGGTGCATTTCAGAACCACATTTCTCACACTCAATCACCGGACCGTCATAACCTTTAATGCGGAACTCACCCTCTTCAATCTCATAACCATCACACTCAGGGTTATTACCACAGACGTGAAGTTTACGCTGATTATCGATCAGGTAGCTGTCCATTGCCGTACCGCATTTTTTACAACGATGACGGGCACGTAATGCGTTAGTTTCTGCATCATCCCCTTCAAGCACGTTTAGTACTTCAGATTCAGGGATCAGGTTAATCGTCTGCTTACAGCGCTCTTTCGGCGGTAATGCATAACCAGAACAACCTAAAAACACGCCGGTACTGGCGGTACGAATACCCATTTTACGACTACAGGTTGGGCAATCGATAGAGGTCAGCACCACCTGATTTGGGCGCATACCGCCTTCTTCAGGCTCCTGCTCGGCTTTCTCCAGTTGGTTATTAAACTCGCTGAAGAAATTATTCAGTACCGTTTTCCAGGAAGCTTTGTTGGTTGCCACGCTGTCCAGGTCGTTTTCCATACGAGCGGTAAAATCGTAATCCATTAAGTCGCGGAAGTTCTCTTCCAGACGATCGGTAACGATTTCACCCATTTTTTCCGCATAGAAACGACGGTTTTCCGTATGAACATAGCCCCGGTCCTGAATAGTCGAGATAATCGACGCATAGGTAGATGGGCGACCAATGCCGCGTTTTTCCAGCTCTTTAACCAATGAGGCTTCGCTAAAACGTGCCGGTGGTTTAGTAAAATGTTGTCCTGGCAGTAACTGTTCCAGCTTCAGTGCAGTACCTACTGCGATTACCGGTAAGGTTTTATCCTCATCGTTTTTACGTAATGCAGGCAGTACTTTCGTCCAGCCATCAAAACGCAGAGTGCGCCCTTTGGCTTTAAGCAGGAAGTCACCTGCTTTGACCGTTAACGTAGTAGAGTCATATTTAGCCGGAGTCATCTGACAAGAGACAAACTGACGCCAGATCAATTGATACAGACGCTGTGCGTCTGCTTCCATATCTTTTAGCTGCTCAGCCTGAACATTCACATCAGAAGGACGAATCGCTTCGTGCGCTTCCTGTGAGTTCTCTTTGCTGCTGTATTGATTTGGCTGCTCGGGCAAATATTTATCACCAAAATTGTCGGTAATATAGCCGCGAACCATTGCCAGAGCATCCTGACTCAGGTTGGTTGAGTCAGTACGCATATAGGTGATATGACCGGCTTCATACAGACGTTGAGCCATCATCATGGTTTTCTTCACCCCAAAGCCCAGGCGAGTACTGGCAGCCTGTTGCAGCGTAGAGGTAATAAATGGTGCACTTGGTTTACTGCTGGTTGGCTTATCTTCACGCTCCAACACTTCGTAGTGCGCTTTTTCCAACAGTGCTACCGCCGCGTGAGTTTCATCACGCGTAACCGGCTTAAACGCTTTATCATTATAATGTGTCACCTGCATTTGCAGTGGCACGTCTTTACCGTGACTTAAATCGGCGTGCAGTTCCCAATACTCTTCAGGAACAAATGCTTTGATTTCGCGT
The DNA here is from genome assembly GCF_004295645.1 of Limnobaculum zhutongyuii. Lineage (NCBI taxonomy): Bacteria > Pseudomonadati > Pseudomonadota > Gammaproteobacteria > Enterobacterales > Budviciaceae > Limnobaculum > Limnobaculum zhutongyuii. The sequence goes on along the minus strand of NZ_CP034752.1, from coordinate 1,628,444 downwards.
TCACGCTCCACTACCAGACGCACGGCAACAGACTGCACCCGACCGGCTGATAAACCGCGAGCAATCTTTTTCCATAATAATGGGGAAACCATATAGCCTACGACGCGGTCCATAAAACGACGCGCCTGCTGGGCATTGACCCTGTCTATATTCAGTTCGCCCGGCTCTTCAAACGCCTGACGAATCGCATTCTTGGTAATCTCGTTAAACACAACCCGACGATAGCGATTATCGTCACCACCAATAACTTCCCGCAGGTGCCACGCTATAGCTTCCCCTTCGCGGTCAAGGTCGGTTGCGAGATAGATGGTATCGGCTTTTTCAGCTAACGCTTTCAGTTCAGCAACGACTTTTTCTTTACCAGGCAAAATTTCATAATGTGCTGCCCAATCATGATAGGGATCGATTCCCATTCGGTTAACCAACGCCTGTTTAGCATCCTTTTTTACTTTGGTGCCTTTTGTTGCAGGGCTGCTTTTAGTTACCGAACCACTCGTTGGCAAATCCCGGATATGACCAACGCTGGACTTAACCACGTAGTCATTTCCTAAATATTTATTAATCGTTTTGGCCTTAGCCGGGGACTCCACAATGACGAGCGCTTTACCCATAATATTGTTTACCTAAATTAGTCCTTCTAAATGAAACTCAACATTTCAATTTTCAGCAAAATGATGAGAAAGCATGGCTTCTATATTGTAGCGAAAATACAGAATCTCAACCTGTAACGCCAAATTCCGGGTGATATTGATATTACTTACAATCAGTTAACATCACCAAACATCATGCTGACTCTGCCGTTGAAAGCCCATAACTGTACCTGATAAAAAGCGCTACGCAACAAAATTAGCATATTGATACCGTTTTTATCGGTAATAGCACATCCTGTCAAACCGGAAAAAATGCACTATTACATCCCATTTAACGCATTGCTCTGACAAGCTCAGGTGACTAAAATAACCCATTCGTAAAAATTGAATGGAGGTATTCATGCTTAACCAAACATCACCTATTTCCCGTCAGGCATTGCTAACTGAAGCGAACGAAATTATCCGCAACCATGAGGATTTTCTTCACGGTATGGAAGCCACCGATGTAGAGCAAAAAGGCGATGTACTGGTTTTTCGGGGAGAGTATTTCCTGGATGAAGATGGACTACCCACCCCTAAAACCACTGCAGTATTTAATATGTTTAAACACCTGGCTCATGTGTTATCCGGCAAATATCATCTGCAAGATTAATTCCGTTCTGTTACCAGCAACTCTGCAAATGGGTTGCTGGTTAGCCTGGCATCTGTGACATATCCATATCCATATACACTAATTCCCAAACGTGTCCGTCCGGATCGATAAAACTATGCCCATACATAAATCCATGATCCTCGGGCTGACGGTAAGTACTTCCACCTGCACTAACCGCCCTGGCAACCTGACTATCTACCGCTTCCCGACTCTCACAAGAGAGACAAATCAACACTTCATTGGCTTCATGACTATTACAGATAGCTTTGGGAGCAAAATCACTAAAACGCGCTTGGGTCAGTAACATCACATAAATAGAATCACTGACAATCATGCAGGTCGCATTTTCATCAGTAAATTGAGGATTAAAACTAAACCCTAACTGAGTAAAGAATTGAACGGAACGAGGTAAATCCTGAACGGCTAAATTGATAAAAATTTTCTGAGTCATAAACCACCTCCACAATCCAGTATGTTCAGTGTAGTTGGTTTATAACGGTTGTGGCGGCTGTCCATCTCGCTTTTTTCTTAACTAAATTTCTTACCTAAGCCAATCAGAGGGAGAGATTTACAGGCTGGCGCCTGCCCTTCGGGGCAACGCAAAGCGTTGTCCGTGGGGGTCGACTTGGCGTAATCCAATGACAAGCAGGCGAAAGCCTGTTTGAACAGCGCTTGCGCTGGCCCGCAGGGTGAAACACCGTAAGGTGTTTCATAACCGCCCATAGGAAATCTAGGCCCGATGCACTCCTATGCTGAGTACAGATGGTCTTCCGGCCGAGCACAAAGGTGATATAAGCCCTTTGTTTTTACGGCCGGAATATCCTCAAAATTCAATTAAAACAATCAAAAACAACAACTACACTAACGGCTTCTGCCCACGCTGCCACCACCTTAACAACAAGCGGTCAGCACCTTCCGCAACACTACCGGTCAGACGATCTATCAGCTTTTTACGCTGTGCATAGGTGACACCCATCACATCGCGATCTTTCATTTGAGCAATCACCAAGTCATCACTGGTACCAATATCGTCGATTAACCCCTTCTCTTTTGCCTGAATACCAAACCAGTGCTCTCCCGTGGCAACCTGATCGATATCCAACGATGGGCGTTGTTCACGCACAAAGTCTTTAAACAGTTGATGGGTTTCATTCAGCTCTTCGCGGAATTTTTCACGCCCCTGATCGGTATTTTCACCAAACAATGTCAGTGTGCGCTTAAATTCCCCGGCAGTATGTAGCTCCACATCGATATCATTCTTCTTCAGTAAATGATGGAAGTTTGGCAACTGAGCAACAACACCGATAGAACCAATTACCGCAAAAGGTGCAGCAACAATGTGGTCAGCCACACAGGCCATCATATAGCCACCGCTGGCAGCCACCTTGTCCACCGCCGCCGTCAGTCGAATACCGGCTTTACGTAAACGATCCAACTGTGATGCCGCCAGACCATATCCGTGTACCATTCCTCCCGGACTTTCCAGTTTCAACAGAACTTCATCACCCGATTTAGCAACTGCCAGAATCGCGGACACTTCTTCTCTTAAAGACTCAACTTCATGGGCATCAATACTGCCTTTGAACGACAGCACATAAAGGCATGGTTTCAGGGTTTCCTTTTCGCCATTTTTAGCCGCCAGCTTTGCTTTTTTAGCCTCAGCTTTATCCTTTTTCTTTTGTTCCTTATGCCACAATTTCTGCTCAGCCGGTTGTAAACGGGCAAACTGCATATCTTCTTGCATATTGCGGTACTGCTCGCCCAAATCAACCAGCGTTAACTCCCCGCGACGTCCAGATTTACGTTGGGTTACGCTGATTACAAGCAATGCAGCCGCAGCAACCACCACCACAAAAGTCACAATTTTTGCTAAAAAAAGACCATACTGAGAAATCCACTCCACAGACATATTCCTATATAGTTGAACCAAACTCGCAATGAACTAATATGATGAACAATAACCCATCAAGTATAGCTATTTACTTTCGCTACTCATGCAAAAGTTTGTTTAAACGCTACAATTCTGTATTCGCTATACCTTGTCACCTAGTTCGTGATGCCGACAAATATACCGTAAGGAGAGACTATGCACTACCAACCACCGTCCAATTTACTGAATAACAAAATTATCATGATAACCGGAGCCAGTGACGGTATTGGCAAAGAGGCGGCGCTAACCTACGCCCGCTATGGTGCTCAGTTACTATTACTTGGCCGTAGCGAAGCTAAATTGAAACATGTACAGCAAGAAATTGCCGTTCAGGGCAGCCATCCTGTGTTAATTTTTCCTTTTGATTTACTAACGGCAAAAACCAGCGACTATCAGGCCCTGGCAGAAAGCATAGCCAATAAAATTGAACGTCTGGACGGGTTATTACACAGTGCTGGCCTGCTAGGGGAAATTGCCCCAATTAGCACCCAGGATCCAGAGCTCTGGCAGCAGGTTATGCAGGTAAACGTCAATGCCGGTTTTATGCTTACACAGGCATTATTACCGCTATTGCTCAAATCCCCTAAAGCATCACTGGTCTTCAGCAGCTCTGGCGTGGGCCGTAAAGGTCGCCGTGGATGGGGAGCTTACTCGGTATCGAAATTTGCTACCGAAGGCCTGATGCAGGTGCTGGCGGACGAATATCAGGGGACTTCACTGCGAGTTAACTGCATTAACCCGGGAGGAACCCGCACCAGTATGAGGGCTTCGGCTTTCCCGCAAGAAGATCCCGGTCTGCTAAAAACTCCCGCTGATATTATGCCAACCTACCTGTACGTCATGGGAGACGACAGCAGCAATGAATCTGGCGTCAGCTTTGATGCGCAACCTAATCGGGTTCCCGGTGCAGCAAAATAACTAGTTAAATCATTTCAAGTAAATGATAGAAAGCCCTGACACCAAAGTGCAGGGCTTTCTACTATGAAAAATATACCTTGCAGTAAGGTAAACATCATAACAAAATTCGAAATTTAGATAAGATGCTTAATCAAGAGCGAGTTAATTTAAGATAATTATTTAATATATAAGGAATTAATAATTGAAAAAAATCATCGGATTAATAATTGGTTCTATTCTTTTATCTGGTTGTTCAATGGTATCTCAGCATAACAAAGCACTCACTGACTATGAAGGTAGCGACAGAGTTGGCATTGCCTTTGATGTTCATAAGGATGGTATTTTATCTAATAATGATCCAATACGTATTTATCCAGAAACCATGGGTTGCATTGATTTACAGTCAGAAAAAAATGGATATTTAGGCAGACAAATGTTTGGTAGTGGTGAGTCCTACAGCGCAGGAAAAAGTATTGGCGTTCCTGAAGCAACTGGTATGTCTAAAGATAGAATCGAGCTTTGGGTTAGTGCAAAGTATGACATTGCGATTAGAACTGTTTATGTCGGAGCTACCGGAAAAACTGGTTATCTTTCACCACGAAAAGGGGTGGTAGAAAGTGTCGTTACATTTAAACCAGAAGCTGGGGCTTTTTATTACGTTACCGTAGATTCTAATGAAGTAGAACCAATCAGTAAATTTATGAAAGTTTATCAAATCATTGATGACGGAACAGGTAGAAAAACGTTGCAACCAGTTAAGGAGTTGAATATAAAAAATTGTCCTGGCCAGCATCCATGGTATCAAAAAGGCGGGGCCATAATGTAAATATGCTTTACTAACAATAAATAACAATGAAATGTAATACTACAAATTAAAACTATTGAACAATCTTGCCAGTAAAAAGACCAGAATCAACAAAATAATTCCGGTCTTTTTGTCTCTGTAACATTCTGAATTACCAAAAATAAAGCACCGAAGATATAAAACTTCGGTGCTTCAAATTCCGCCTTGTTGCCTATCTTTTCTCTAAAAGATTAAGAGAATCATATTGCTTCTGCAAGGCGGCTTTTTAATCACATCAATACGATGTTTATTTAGTCATCAGTTTTTGCAGGCAGCCAATGAACAGATTTGCAGCGGTTTCCAGCTGTTTCTCGTCAAAGTCAAACTCTGCCTGATGATGGCCTGCTTTCAGGTCCGCACCCACAATAAAGTACAGTGACTTACCACCATGACGCTGAACGCGTTTAGCCAGTACGGTCGCATCTTCACTACCGCCAAAGATACGCTCTGGTACTACGGTCAGTTCAGGATTTTGCTGCACAACGCTGGTTAACAGATCGACCAGCTCTTTATCGTTTTGCAGATCAACCGCTTCACCCATGACTTCGCTTTCTAAACGTAAGTCAAAGCTATGAGCCGCACCGGCAGCCATACGCTCTACTTGTTCAGCCATGTAGGTGTTAATGGATTCATCTTCACCACGAACCTCAACCTGAAGCTCGCCATAAGCTGGAACGACGTTACGGCCTTCACCGGCACGGATAACGCCCACGTTAATGCGGGACATACCTTTACCATGACGGGAAATACCTAACATTTGAGTTGCAGCGTGGCAGGCACCTGCCAGTGCATTACGACCTAAATGAGGCTCTGCACCAGCATGCGCGGGTGCACCGTAAAAACGGAAATCATACTTGGTAGTGCAAAGGAAGCTATTTGGATTAACAACGATCTCACCGGTTTTAGCAATAAAACCGAGGTGCATACCCAGGAAGTAATCGGCATCGTCTACGATACCGCTTTCCGCCATTGGTCTTGCACCACGAACGCCCTCTTCAGCCGGTTGGAATAGTAATTTCACTTTACCACTCAGTGAACTGCCATTCTCAACTAACCATTTGGCAATGCCTAAACCGATGGACATGTGGCCATCATGGCCACATGCGTGCATCAGACCAGCGCTTTTCGATGAAAAGCCCTCTTTATTAGGAACGTGCTCACCCGCAGCACACTCCTGCACGTTAACGCAGTCAATATCAAAACGCAGAGCAACTGTCGGACCAGGTTTACCACTGTCAAATGTTGCCATACAGCCGGTTAATTCATCCATCTCAGCTAACAGTGCTTCGTCAACGCCTCTTTCTCTAGCCAGCTCCAGCCCACGTGTTACTACGTCAGCTTTACGACCACGGACAAACTCACGATTAATAACTTTTGGACCAGCGATAACTTCCAGCCCCATCTTGCGTAATTCAGTAATTAAACGTGCCGTAGTAGTAAATTCGGACCAACCGATTTCAGGAAAACGGTGAAGTTCACGACGCCATGTTACTAATTGGTTTAAATCAATAGTCGACATTACTCTTCCTTCCTTATTATCTGATAATTACTGCATAACGGTTTACAACATAAACAGAGCTACGAAACATACAGCGATAAGCATACCAGGAGCAGTACGTTTGATTAGCTCAACTGGGTTTGCTGCTGCTAAACCAGCACAAACGATAGTTACACCAGCGATTGGTGACATAGTACGGCCTAATGCGCCAGCAATAGCCGCCGCCATACCCAGGTCAGGAATGGTATATCCCAGATCCGCTGCATGACGAGTAACGGTTTCGTTAAAGGCTAATGCCGCAGCATCACCAGAACCGGTAATGATACCCATCAGGAATGGACCAATAGTACCGCCCCAACGAGCCAGCTCAGGATGGTGAGTCAGGAAGAAAATGAAGCTGTCGATTAAGCCAGATACTTTCAGACCTGCCGCAAACACGGCGGCTGCAATGATGATACCCAGAACGTCACCGTACGCATTTCCCATACCGCTGAAGAATTGTTTGGTCATAGTGGTAGGATTGCAGCGGGTAATGATCAATGCATATATTGCGCCAATAACCATTGCTGATGGTACGGTCATTTTAACAGTACCGAACCAATCGGTTAAACCGGCAATCAACAGCAGCACTAATGGAACAAATGGAGCGGTAGCATACAGGTAGTTAGCTTTTGGTTTCTCTTTCACTTCAGCGCCTTGCGCTGCGCCATCAGCTAATTCAACGCGGAACTCTTTACGAACCAGAGCAACAACTGACAAAGAAACGGCACCAATAATACCCACTGCAATACTGATTGGCGCATGATGTTTAATAAGATCCATCACGTTCATTTCTTTGAAATCTTTAGTACCAATCATTACTTCATTATACAGATTAAATACAAAGGCATTATGCGACATACCCGGGCTTAAGAAAGAACCGATGGTACCACTCAGTACTGCTGCACCAGCAATGGCTGGGTGGATACGAGCACCAATCAGTAATGGAATTAACGTTGCCCCTACCGCTGCCGCACACCCGGCTGCAGAAGGAATTGCAATATTTATTATATAGGTTACAACCACCGTCATTGGGATCAGGAAGAAACCCATACGGCTCATCATGCCGGTTAACGTACGTACCAGATGGGTATCACACTCGGTGTACTTCATCACGTAAGCAAAACCCATACTCGCACAGATTGCCTGAATCAGACTACCTGAGGTCATACGTTCACTGAATGCGTCCAGACCCGCCATTGGTGTCAGTGCTAACAGACACATTACCAAGCCGGAGCCGATTAGCACCATCCGCGTTTCATACTGTTTTATCAGTAAATAAATAGTGATTGCGACAACCACTAGGGAAATTATTTGTAGCATATTATACTCACCATCTGCTTTATTAAAATTGCAATCGCTTGATTGCTTCCACACCTAATTACAAATATATCAGATCTATAATTACCTAAGACTTGGTACAAATAAACTATAATCTCAAAACTCTATTTCCGCACTACTGCACTATAGCAACTGACCCGTTGATATCGTTGATGGATGTCAAAAAAAAAGAAATTGAATAACTAAAAAGAGTATGTGTATCAAAGATGTAAATGATTAGCTTATTTTGAATAACGTAAGCGTGGTTATCATTTATTATTAAGCATATGTAATTTAATATTAAAAGAATAAAGATCAGCTAATTATGCTTGGACTGATGACTACAACATGTCTATAACATATAGGTTTTTTATCATCAGTAAATAGCCACCATGATGGGATTGTGTACAATTTTACAGCATTATTAGTTTTAATGTTTGATAACGAATTAACAGAAAGTGAGCAACAACCACAATAACCATGATGATTTCATGGTTTATTCTCTATCGAGAATAGTTATTAATATTATTCATATTACAAATAGATAGAATAATACTCATAGCCGATGAAATTAGTTAATCATGCAGTTAATCAACTGATTCAACAATATTTCAACACACTTTTAGTAATAATAAGGGCAACACTATACGCTTCGACCAAGGCTATCTTTAGCAATCACCTGAAAGTCATTAAAGCTCTTACTATTCAGTAGCCTTTTGGTGGCTTTTTCCCGCACAAAAGTGACAAATAAATCGTAAATCGCCATCGCTTCTTCATACTCTGCCTTACTGATTGCCAGCAGGAATATCACATTGGCGGTCTCTTTCTTATCCTTATTCCATTCAATACCGTTGGGTGCCAGTATAGTAACAACTACCGTCTTATTAGCCAGCAGGCCCAGCGAGTGTGGTAATGCAATCCCCTCACCCAACAACGTTGAAACAATAGATTCCCGTTCGACTAATGAAGGATAAAATTCCTTGGTGATATAGCCATCAGCCTCAAGCTTTTTACACACTCGCTTAAACAAGGCTTCCTGAGTCATTTTGCCTTTAACAATCATAAAGTGTCGTTCATCAAAGAAACGCTCAAGAATATAAGGTTTGGTTCGGTCTATCATAGCCAGTCGCCCTACCTGTTCTAACTGATATGGCGTTGGGAACGGCGCTATTTTCACAATCGGTTTATCTTTTTCCGTTAGCCTGACCGTGGTGATAACAAAGTCTTCATCCACTGACACCAGGCCTTCGTACTCTTGTAGATCGATGACCCGACTTAACTTAAGCTGAGGAAACTCCCGTACGATTTTAGCTTCAATCATTCTGACGGTTGAATTACCAGAGTCCGTCACCACTAAAGCGTGAGGATGGCGGGTATATCCCACGCTGTAATTACGTTCCAGACCAACGCCAATGTGTACGGCTAAATATCCCAGTTCATCCTCACTGATAGGATAAGGCAGTTTATGTTCAACATTAGCCATTGCACTCAGCGTAACGTCATAGGCGAAGGGATAATATTGTTTAATATCTGACAGCAGCGGGTTTTTGCTATTAATTTGATAGCGTACACGGGTCAACATTGCCGCCAGATGGGTCGAAAGATCGGTTTTTAGCTTGGTATCATTACGTAAATCGTAATTATAAGAGTCATTGATATAGGTAAGGATATAATCCACTAACTCATCACTGTTACTTTCGCTCTCTGGCTTCGCTGACGCGACATTATTAGGAATGCGGCGGGCAGAGATCTGTACGCTCAGATACTCCTCTTCGGCAAACGAAACATCATTTCCCAGAAAATAGACGAAACCTTTAGAAATTTCACTGGCGGTGCTTCTAATCACGCCATCAATACCTTCTGCGTCATAGCTAACAATTTCATGACCGCGAGTAATACGTAAAATAGAGACGGCACAGTTAATAATCAGATACTGACGCCCTTCATTGGTCAGACGAATATCAAAGCGGTTAACGCTGTTTTGTAGCACTTTTTCAATATAGGTCAGATCGATATTGGCCAGAATTTCTTGCTTAAAGTTATTCAGCGAGCGTTCGTTTTCCATAGAGAACTGATGCCACAAAATATCGGTAATACAGGCACGAATAGCCGACTCACCACCCGTCAGTTTGATACCCTGGCGAGGTACTGTATCCAGCGTTAACTGATATTTGCTTAACTGTTCCCTTACCGACGTCATATCATGCTGTAGCGTTCCCCGACTGACGAACCATTCTTCGGCGATGTCATCCAGCTTAATTGGTAAAGACGCCATCAAAAACTTCAACAGCAACGCATCTACCCGCTCTTTTGCCGTGCGCGGAATGCTTTTTACCTGATATTTCTGCATCGGTAATGCAGCAAAAGCCTGTGGATCATCCACTTTCAGACGATAACCTAATCCCCTTTCATAAGTTACGCTTGCGCCATAGCTGGCCAGAACATCATTTAAGGCCGCTACATCAGTACGAATCGTTCGTGTTGATACGTCAAAACGTTTAGCCAGCTCTTCTTGTGGCAGCGTTTCGGACTGAATGGCATCAAATAGATAAGCAAGTCGCTGATAGGGAAATAACGTCACGAATAGGCCTTTTGCTTGAAATGAACTACGTAGTTAAAAATAAAAATCAGTCGTCAATAGCTTTTGAAATCCGCGCCGGTGGATATTCCGGCCGTAATAACAATATACTAATATTACCTTAGAGTCCGGCCGGAAGACCGTTTGTACTTAAGTACGGAGAGCGTTGGGCCTAGTCCGCCTAGGGGCGGTTATGAAACACCTTACGGTGTTTCACCCTGCGGGCCAGCGCAAGCGCTGTTCAAACAGGCTTTCGCCTGCTTGTCATTGGCTTACGCCAAGTCGACCCCAACGGCGGCCTCTCCCAACGATTAGCTCTTAATACATTAGAGCAAACGATTAACCAACAAGCTTCTTCACCATCGCCAGTAATGTTTTTACATCTTCCGGGCGGGTGTTGCCGGTTTCAGAATCGATGATGGAACTATAAATGTGTGGGATAATTTTTTCCACACCGGCGTCCAGAGCGATTCGCATAATCTCTTCAAAGTTTTCTAAATCAATTCCACCCGTTGGTTCCAGATAAAAGTGATTTTCAGCACAGGCTTTAGCAACGTAAGCAAACTCATCTTTGTAAGTTAAGCCGCGCATATTAAAGAATTTAATTGAGCTGGCACCCATGTCTTTCAACATGGCAATCGCGGTTTCAACCGGCACGATCGCATCAGGGAAGGTAGAGCTTAATGGACCAGTAGAGATCTTAACCCAGCCTACTTTACCCGTTGGTGAAACCAGCGCGTTCACGACGGTTTCATTTTGGCCCAGTAGCGCACGGCTGACTGGCGCACCGGTAAATACCTGATTGACGTGCTGTGGTTGAATGACTTTTGAAATCTGAGAAACCATTTCTGACTGGTTAGGATCACCCGCTCCCAGACCAACAGAAACCGCATTTTCGATATCATTGGCATACTTAGTCATATCTTCAATGGCGCTGGCCAAATCAGGATAGTTTTTTGACAGTACGCCAACCACTACATGCTTTTCTGCAGCTGCATACACGTCACGGGCATTTTCTCTGGAACCCGCCAGAACGTTAAGACAAACACGATCTTTATAATAATTAGGACTTAATTTCATTACTTATGCTCCGGTAACCAATTTACGAATAGAAGAAGAAATAACATCTAACTGCGGTGCGGATACGCTACGCACATCAGCCTCAACTTTGCCTTCATTCGCTTTGTATTCGCGGAAATAAATAGCGGTATCGCCCTGCTTTAACAGTTTCATTATTTCGAATGTATTCTTGCCAATGGCTTGCTCATCAAAAGAGATTTCCGTTCTGGCGATATCGCGTCCGGCGGCATCCCATACCACTTTGGCGGAGATACCCGGAATCGCATTCAGGTCATGAATAAACGGGGTCATTTTCTCCACCATTTCCTGACCGGTCTCTTTTTTCGCTGTCAGATAGAGTTCAATTGCCAGCGTCAGGCCAAGAATGCCTTCTTTACCTACTTTCATCGCACGTCCAATACCGCTGCTTTGCTGCTTGACCCATTCAACATATTGCTTTTTACCAATCACCAGACCGCTGGTTGGTCCTTCAATCGCTTTAGCGCCACTGTAGATAACTAAGTCCGCGCCCATATTGTAATAAGCGGTCAGTTCTTCTTCCGCTGCTGCGTCAACGATTAAAGGTAAGTTATGCTTTTTAGCTACCGCTGCGGCATCAGATACGGTCAGCATACTTTTCTGTACCGTATGGTGAGATTTGATATACAAAATAGCGGCAGTTTGCGGCGTAATTTTCGCTTCAACCTGAGCTGCACTGCACTCATTGGCAAAACCGGCTTCGATGACTTTACCGCCGCCCAGAGAAATCATGGTATCAACCGGCGCACCAAAGTTTACGTTGTGCCCTTTAGGAACAATGATTTCACGAGGAACAACTTTATCGGAGCTGTGCAGGTTTAACAGCAGATCGCTGTCATCTTTCACAATCACCGCGGCAACAGACTGAGCAATACCAGCAGAAGCACAGGACACCACGACTGCGTTTTCAACGCCCAGCAGTTTGGCAATATATTCGCCGGTCTTATTGACCAGATCCTTAATTTCAAAATATTGGTTCAGCCCGTAAGAAACCACATCAACCACTTCGGGTTTAGGGGTAGAAACACCTAATGCGGTCATTCTGCCTGAAGCATTAATCACATTCTTTAAGTGATACTTCTCATAAATTGATTGCATATTCTGACTCACCTTCTTTAGTTGCAATACTTTCCCCCGCAACAATCGCCGCGATAGGAATAAATTTTTGAGTGCCGATTCTTACCTGACCTTCTGCATCAGAAAGTTCGATTCGCTCATCTTTAATATCGAAAATCGTTACATCACCGTCATAGCCAACGTTCAGATGCCCTTTTCCTTTCAGGTGAAGTAGATCTGCTGCTTTAACCGTGACGCAATCAAGAACCTGTTTCAAACTAAAACCCATGCACAGGAATTTAGTCATTACTGCCGCCAGACTATATACCGGGCCGTTAATACGGTTTTTGTGATAGATATCTGAACTGATAATGTCAGGATAGGTACCAATTCTCATTGCCTGTTCGGCAACAGAAAAACTAAAACTCTCACCACCGTGTCCTACATCGAGGATCACACCGCGCGCTAATGCACGTTGAATAGCCGGTTTAAGGTTGCCATCCTGATCGAGGATGCGGTTTGGCTTGCCGTTAAAGCAATGGGTGATAATGTCACCTTTGGTCAGTAAATCGGCAATTTCATCCAGATTAGGCGGGTTATTACCGATATGAACCATCAGCGGTAAACCGCTCTCTTTTTGCATCTCTTTTGCGCGAATCAACGGCAGAATACCGTTCTCACCGACCACGCTCTTACTCATTCGGGCTTTGATACCCACAACGAAATCAGGATGGCGTTTAATTGCCTTCTGTAAGCTTTCGTCGTCAATTTTGCTCATATCCGAAAGTTCGTTTTGAGCAATGATACCGATTCTGGCAATGTTCAAAAACGAATAAACATTGGTCTTCGCCTTTTGTACCAGAGAATAGAAATGGTCGACATCATCAGCACCAACGCTGCCTGCATCAATCATGGTGGTAACACCGCAGGCAGCACCGGCTAAATCCGGCTCATCAAAATAGATGGGGGAAGCCGGATAACAATGGGTATGAGCATCAATCCAGCCAGCACTGATATAGTATTTTCCGTCGAGATCGATCTGTTTCTTTGCCGTCAGCCCGTTACCTACTGACGCACCAATTTCACGGATTTTCCCCTCATTAATGACCACGTCCACCACGTCGCCATTAATAAGTTTTGCCTGCTTAATGATTAAATCGTTCATGATATCTGCTCACTTATTAAAACTATGACTTATGCTGCTACCAGCGGGAAGAAATAACCGAACACCATAGCACCCAGAATCGCACCACCAGCAACCGGTTTTTTCCATACGTAGAAGATCAGCGCACCAATCAAAGAACCAATACCGATTGGAATCGATGCAGCCATGGCAGCAAGGATAATCAAAGGACCGAGGAAACGACCAGAGGTGTTACCCGCACCCATCATTACGTCTGCACCAAAGGTAGAGTTACCCTGTCCTACGGTAAATTTACGCGCCAGAATAATCAGTAAACCTACCATTACTCCTAACACCATGCCAGTAACCAGCGAAGCGTAGAAGTTAGTCACCAGGAAGTCGAAACCACCGGCCAGTAGCAGTGCCGGAACCCCCAGACCTAAACCTGTCTGAATCGCACCACCGATATCCAGAATACCGACCAGAGAGCCTTCGATAATCCGCGCAAACAGGAAGCTGGCACCAAAGGCCGCAACTGCCCCATAAACCCCGGTATCAATACCTGAACGTAACATGGCAACGAATGCCACTTCGTTAAAAGCACCAAAGCCGTGTACTACGTACATATGTGTACCGGCGAATACACCGGCAGACAACAATCCTACAAACAGAGGGAATGTCCACTCTGCGTACCAAAAATCACTTTTCAATTCTGTATTCATCATCAAGTCCTGGTAATTACATTTACTGTCGTTGATTTATATGATGACCGAGAGAGCCTGTTCCTCATTGCCACACACCGAGGAGCTCATTCGACTTAATTATTTTCCGCTTAATACGTTATGGACGTGCTGTAACCAGTCTGGTACGCCTAAGGCGAAAGACTGCAGCAACTTAACGTCGAAGCCACGGAAGAAACCACTCAGGACGAACAGCAGAATTACTGCGATCATCATAGTACGAGTAATCTTATTCCAGCCGTTGTCATCAACGCCTTTACCAATCAGGATACCAAGCACTAAACCAGGAATAGCGTTACCCATGATTAACTGAGCACAACCACCAAACAGGGTTGCCCAGAAACCAGAACGACGACCAGCATCCATTGCAGCCAGCCAGAAAATAACTGGCATCACGGTGTTAACCAGCAGGTTAGCTGCGGGAACCAGTACGTTAGTCGCTGTCGTTTGTAGAGAAGCAGGAACCGCAGAAGCCGTGGTATTCAGGAAGGCAACCACCAGCGCACCGATAATCCCACAGGCAATCGCCATTTTTCTTGGGTTATGCAGTGTTTCAGTAACGTTACGGTTTTTGATCATCAGTGCAGCAGCACCCCAGTTAGGGATGATGCGGTGATCAACGTCTTGAGTAAACGCACCCGCGGCAACAGAAGATGCCCAGGCGTTAAAGAAGAAACCTAAACCAAAAGAGAAGTGAGACGCTGGATCCCCTTCACAGGAGTTCAGCTCGCCCAGGGTACGGAATGCACCCATTCCTTGAACTGTTGGAGCATGGAACATACGAGCAGCACCGGCACCCAGGCCGAAACCGCAGAGACCACCGATAATCAGGGACTTTATCAGTATCTCAAAAACAGAAACAGTGGTATTTGCATCCATTTGTTTTTCCTCTAAAACATTTCTGCCGGTAGTTAAACCGGCTCGAAATGTATCTCTTGAACATTCAGCAAGGTCACATCTAAAGCGACATCTAAAACAACAGAGTAGAATTCACGTTTACGCGGCAGAAAGAAAAACAGGAACTTCTCGTTACTCACTTTCACCGTGGCGTTAACGATTTCTACATCTTGAGGTTCGATACGCAGAATGATGTTGGTGCTCTCTTTCAGGACCGTACGTTGTACGGAGTTCAATGCGTCAGCGATGGCTTTTTGTTTAGTATCGCCCTTACCACTGACGCGAACTGATGTTTTAAGATGCTCTTTCATTATGCGTTGCCGTATTTTTTATTAAATGCTTTAACTAAACGCTCACCCAGCTCTTCTTTATCCATAAAACCAAAGCCCAGTACGGTGCAACCATCAGCAATAGCGGTTTCACCCTCTTCCACAGAACGCATACCGTGACGCACTTTGTAGCCATATTTATTTTGAGCAGTAATAGCACCGGCACCACCGCTTCCGCAGAAAGAGATCCCGATATCGCCCTGCTCTGCATTCATCACATCGCCCAGTTTCATATCTGCGGCTACGCCAGGAATAACGATAGCTTTACCACCTGCTGCTTCAACACCAGCTGCAACTTTTTGTCCTTTACCTAAACGGTCACCAATCACGACTACGATTTGTTTCATGTGTTCTATCTCCAATAGGATTAAGCGTTTGAACGCGCAATTTCAAAATGAACCGACAGCAGATAAGCTTCTTCAATCGGTAAGCCCGGCAGCGCATTTACCGCGCGTTCGGCCAATGCCATTGACTCAGCAGAAATCTCATCAAACAGCGATTTATCTACTTCCGGCAGGGGTTCACCTGTTTTAGCCCTCAGGACCATTGCCTTGACGTGTGACTCCAGCATTTGTTGCTGAACGTCGGTGGTGTAAGCCCCTTCCTGTTTTAACCAACCATCAATCACCGTCAGAAGTTCACTGGTAACGACTTCGGGTTCCAGATTGTCTTCCACCATGTTGAAACGAATATGACTCTCACTCATGCAACTTTATCTCTAATATTCAAACTCATTAATTATGGACGAATATCGGAATTTTGCCGCTAAACCATCTATGAAAGCAGACACTCTCAGCACGGCACTCCAGATTCAGTAAATCATACAAAATAAAAAACTACTGCTACTGACCGGGTTCATTGTTACTTCCGATGTCAGCACACTACACATTTTATTTATTGGTTAGGAGACTGACTTTTTCCGGTTCAAAGTGGAAATAAAGTGGAAATGAACAATAAGATTAAACGTAAAGTGGAAATAAGTGGCAATACAACATGAAAGCGTTGTAACAATATCCACAGATAAAAAGAGGGATTGATTTATTACGATTAATTGATTGATAAATAAGGATAAATAGATAAATTTCCAGATAAAAAAATAGCGCCTTAAAAGGCGCTATTCTCATCAATTTTGGTTATTAACGCTTCGGTTGAGCGCTTCTTCTGCCGCTATTTCTGGAAGCGGGTCTTTGGCTATGTTTCTTCACCGCACGGCGAATTTGATTTGCTTTTGTGCGACGACGGTCACGTTCCACCGGCAGCTTACTTTGAGTTTCTGGAGGTAAACCAACCATTTCGCGCAGGTAATTTGTCGCGTTCAGATCGAGTTCAGTCCAACCACCGCGTGGCAACCCTTTAGGCAAGCCTAATGCACCGTAACGGATACGGATCAGGCGACTCACCTGAACGTCTACCGCCTCCCACAGGCGACGAACTTCACGGTTACGTCCTTCTGTCAGCGTAACGTTATACCACTGGTTCATCCCCTCACCGCCCTGGAAGCTGATGGTACGGAATGCGGCCATGCCGTCTTCCAACTGCACGCCTTTTCTTAACTGTTTGATCTTCTCTTCATCAACCTGACCGAACACGCGTACTGCGTATTCACGTTCAACTTCACGGCTTGGGTGCATTAAACGGTTTGCCAGTTCACCATCGGTAGTAAACAGCAACAGGCCTGAAGTATTGACGTCCAGACGCCCTACTGCAACCCAGCGGGAACCGCGCATTTTAGGCAGGCGGTCAAATACGGTTGGACGACCTTCCGGATCTTTACGGGTACAGAGTTCCCCTTCCGGTTTGTAGTAGGCCAACACGCGACATACGGTTTCTTCCGGTTCACGTAGTGCAACCACATGACCATCGATACGGACTCTGATTGACGCATTAACTTCAATGCGATCGCCCAAAGTGGCAATTTTGCCATCAACACTGATTCGGCCAGCCTGAATCATCGCTTCGATTTCGCGACGAGAACCATGACCAGAGTTAGCCAGAACTTTTTGTAACTTTTCGCTCATTGAGCAACCTCGTTTGTCGCCTTCACAGGCGTCATAATAGTGATAAATCGGTGGTGGTGATTAATTTATCAGTGGATCTGAATCATACCTTATGCGGTCCTATCCATCAACGAAACGGTGTTGGATCCCCAGCGCCAACTCTCACCACGACCGGTGAATCATCGGTCAGATCAATGACCGTGGTTGGCTGTTGGCCTAAATAACCGCCGTTGATAATTAAATCAACATGCTTTGACAATGTATCACGAATTTCTTCCGGATCGGATTCCGCAAAGTCATTGCCCGGTAGCATCAATGTGGTAGACATCATAGGTTCGTTGAGTTCTGCCAGCAATGCCAGTGCGATTGGGTTAGATGGCACCCGCAGACCAATGGTTTTACGTTTTTCATTCATCAGACGACGTGGAACTTCTTTCGTCGCTTTTAAAATGAAGGTGTAATTACCCGGCGTATTGTTTTTGATCAACCGGAAAGCGGTGTTATCAACGTGAGCATAGGTGGAAAGCTCAGACAGATCGCGACACATCAGAGTGAAGTTATGGTTACTGTCCAACTGACGAATACGACAAATACGCTCCATGGCGTGTTTATCTTCCAACATGCAGCCTAATGCATATCCGGAGTCAGTTGGGTAGACAATCACTCCGCCTTTGCGTAAAAACTCTACCGACTGGCTAATCAGCCGCGGTTGGGGGTTATCCTGATGGATATAGAAAAACTGACTCATGGGGACTCCTGTAGTGCCTGGCGGTTAGCGGTATTCGTGTTGTGGGTCGGGCGCTAACGGCTTAAATCGATAATTTATTACGAAATCGTTTATTTTGGTTCTGTGGATATTCCGGCCGTAAAAACTATGAACTACTATCGCCATAGTGCTCGGTCGGAAGACCATTTGTACTTTAGTTTAGAGGACGTCGGGCCTAGGCTGCCTATGGGCGCTTCGTTGGCTTACGCCAAGTCGACCCAAACGGCACCCTCTCCCTCCGATTGGCTATATTAAAAAATAGATCCAATTCAATAGCCGATTTCCCTAATTAAATTTTTTCTCAATACATCAACTACACAAACCAGTTATGCCATACGGGAATGACTTTATCCGGTAGGAATAGTCGTCGCCCCAGTTCAACCCAGGCACAGGGGTAGTGGAAGTCTGAGCCCTGAGAAGCCAGTAGCTGGTATTCCTGAGCATACAGTGCCAGCTGTGCGCGTTCCTGTGGAGCCTGCTGGCATTGAGAGACTTCCATAGCATCACCACCGGCTTGTTTAAACTCAATGATGAGTCGCCTCAGCCATTTAGCCGACAGGTCATAACGTCCCGGATGTGCCAATACCGCCTGCCCACCGGCCAGATGAATGGCTTCCACCGCTTCTGTTATTGTACACCACTGCGGTGGTACATAACCGGTTTTCCCCCGTGCCAGGTAGTTTTTAAATACCTGAGCCATATCGGAGGCTTTGCCTAATTCAATCAGATAGCGAGCAAAATGCGCGCGGGTAATAGCCGCATCACCGGCAAAACGCTGTGCTCCGCTTAGTGCATCAGGGATATGGTGCTTTTCCAGCCGTCGGGCTATCTCTTGGGCACGTTCCGCCCGTCTGATTGCCTGTGCCGCTAACAGCCCGGTCATGGCTTTTGAATCAGGATCGATATTCAGGCCAACAATATGAATATCAAAACTTTCCCAACCGGTCGAAATCTCTACGCCATTGATCAGATGCAGTGCCAATCCCTTTTCTTCAATTGCCTGCTTCGCAGCCGTCAAAGCGCTGGTGGTATCATGGTCAGTAATAGCCAGCACGCTAACTCGCATTTCAACGGCCCGCTCTACCAACTGCGCCGGTGTTAACATCCCGTCGGAAGCGTTGGTATGACTATGGAGATCGTACAGTGGAAAACGCGGCAGCTCCGGAGATGTTATCGCTGAATTCTGTTCGTTCTCTTGTACATCAGAGGGTATTTGTGGGCTATCTAAAGGCATGGGGATTTAAAGTGGTCCTGCTTTACTGTCTGGTGGCGTATTGAATCTCTTCAACCAAATAACAATGTTGTGGTTGGGTAATATTCGTTTATTTGCCTTATATGATAGCGCTTAATGCGGATAGCCCCTAACAGATAATGGGATTTATTTCAGATTGCGGGCAATGTTATTTCAGCCATTAATTTTTAATATTAAATCAGCACGCTTATACCATGATCATCCTGTCTTCCTTCTACCCAACCAGAGCACTTTATTGATTCTCTTTTGGTCTTTACCCTGCTTAATTTTTATCTGAAAAATCAGTTATCAATCAGAAATAGAAAAAACTGCGAATCCAGTCCGGTATTCTTCAGCAACCTTCGATATAATCACGCCAATTTCCTGCTGAATGGTAACTGAAACGATGGATTATCAACTTGATTTAGACTGGGATGACTTCTTAAACCGCTACTGGCAGAAGCGTCCGGTGGTATTGAAGAACGTTATCAAAAACTTTATTGATCCAATCTCGCCGGATGAGTTAGCAGGATTGGCTATGGAGAGCGAAGTTGACAGCCGTTTGGTGAGTCAGCCAAATGGTCACTGGCAGGCCAGTAATGGTCCTTTTGAAAGCTATGATCACCTGGGAGAAAAAGGCTGGTCATTATTGGTACAGGCGGTTAACCACTGGCATGCACCTTCTGCGGCTTTAGTGCGTCCTTTCCGTAAGCTGCCTGACTGGCGTCTTGACGATTTGATGATCTCTTTCTCTGTTCCTGGCGGTGGTGTAGGCCCACATATCGACCAGTATGATGTATTTATTATTCAGGGTATGGGCAGCCGCCGTTGGCGCGTGGGGGATAAAAAGCCGTTAAAGCAATACTGCCCGCATCCAGCCTTACTTCATGTAGAGCCTTTTGATCCCATCATTGATGAAGATTTAGCGCCGGGCGATATTCTGTATATTCCACCAGGATTTCCACACGATGGTTTCACTCACGAAACGGCACTGAACTATTCCGTTGGCTATCGTGGGCCTAATACTCGCGATCTTATCAGCAATTTCGCCGATTATGTGCTGGAACATGATTTAGGTGGTGAGCACTACAGCGATCCGGATCTGAAGCTGAGAGAACACCCGGCATTAGTTGAAGAGTATGAACTGGAACGCCTGCGCGGCATGATGATTAATCTGATTAATCAACCAGAAGATTTCAACCAATGGTTTGGTCGTTTCGTGACAACGTCACGCCATGAGCTGGATATTGCACCAGCTGAACCTGCATACCGTTCTGATGAAATTTATGATTCATTAGTACAGGGAGAGAGTCTGATTCGCCTGAGCGGTCTGCGAGTGCTGCGCGTTGGTGACCTTTGCTTCGCTAACGGTGAGCTTATTGATACTCCGCACCTTGAAGCCGCGGATGCACTATGCCGTTATCCATTAATCAGCCAGAAAGAGTTGGGTGATGCACTGGAAGATCCGGCGTTTGTTGCGGTGCTGGCGCATCTGGTGAATAGCGGTTATTGGTATTTTAACGACTATTGATCTCATCTGTTTGCAGCAAATATAAGGCCTCGCTAATGCGAGGCCTTTTCATATCTATCTTCTAATATATTGTTATCTCAACGCGCTATACCGCTTTTTCAAGGCTACAAACCTTATTTTCCTCATCCTGCTCCACGGCAAAACAGGCGATTAGCTGCCCGTCATAGTTCTTCAATGCCGGTTTAATGTCAAAACAGGTATCAAAGGCGCGCTGGCAACGAGCGTTAAAGGCACAACCTTGAGGTGGATTTAACGGACTGGGTAGTTCACCGGTTAGCTTGATTCTTTCACGGCGTACATCCGGATTTAAACGCGGAGTGGCAGAGAGTAATGCCTGAGTATAAGGATGACGCGGATTATTAAAAATCTGGTCTTTGGTGCCCTGCTCTACACAACGCCCCAAGTACATCACCATCACATCATCGGCAATATGTTCCACGACCGATAGATCATGGGAAATAAAGACATAGGAGAGCCCCATTTCCTGCTGTAAATCCATCATCAGATTCAGTACCTGTGCCCGAACGGAAACGTCCAGCGCCGATACCGGTTCGTCCGCCACAACAATATCCGGATTAAGCATCAATCCGCGAGCAATAGCGATACGCTGACGCTGGCCACCGGAGAACATGTGCGGATAACGCTCATAGTGCTCGGTTCTCAGCCCGACTTTAGCCATAATTGCCAGTGCCTTTTCGCGCCGTTCCGCTTTAGATAATGAGGTATTAATCCGCAGCGGCTCTTCCAGTATCTCACCTATCTTCTTGCGTGGATTCAGCGAACCATAAGGGTTTTGGAATACAATCTGAATTTTCTGACGACGCAGTTTTTGTGCCGCCGGATCGTGTTTCAGCAGATCCTGCCCCTGATAGTAGAGTTCACCTTCTGTGGGTACTTCAATCATGGTTAACATACGACCCAGCGTTGATTTACCGCAGCCGGACTCACCAACCACCGCCAGCGTTTTTCCCCGCTCCAGAGTAAAGGAAACCCCATCCAGAGACTTCACCTGTTGTTGAGCAGAGAACAGCCCATTTTTAACTGAATAATACTTCTTCAGACCAATAGCCTGTAATAATGGATATTCCTGACTCATAGCGTTGGCCTCCCCTGATCGTCAAGCGGCGTATGGCATTTCACCTGTCTTCTGGCTTCCCCTTTAAGTTCCGGCTCCTGCTGGCGGCAGAAATCGGTGGCATAAGGGCAACGAGGGCTTAATAAACAGCCTTTAGGTCGATCGTATTTACCGGGAACTACCCCTGGCAACGAGTTTAAACGCTCTTTCTCACTGGAAAACTCAGGCAATGCGCGTAACAACGCCTGTGTATAAGGATGGCGTGGGGTACGGAAAATCTCTTCCGCCTTACCGCTTTCCATTACCTGACCGGCATACATCACGATAATGTACTGTGCGGCTTCAGCCACCAACGCTAAATCGTGAGTGATCAGAATCAGCGCCATATTTTCGCGACGCTGTAGTTCCAACAGTAATTCGATAATTTGCGCCTGAATGGTCACATCCAGCGCTGTTGTTGGCTCATCGGCAATCAATAACTGAGGGCGACAGGCGATAGCCATTGCTATCATCACCCTTTGGCTCATACCACCCGATAGCTGGTGAGGATAGTTATCCAGACGGGACTCCGGAGCCGGAATGCCAACCTGAGTCAACAAGTCAATGGCGCGCTGGCGGCGCGTTTTTCGGTTGCCGCCCTGATGAATCTTCAACGCTTCCATAATCTGATAACCCACGGTATAGCATGGATTGAGGCTAGTCATTGGGTCCTGAAAAATCATAGCGATTTCATCACCTACAATCTGACGGCGCTCTTTTTCAGAGATAGTTCGCAAATCCCGACCGTCAAAATGCAGGCTGTTAGCCATGACTTTGCCAGGAAAATCAATCAGTCCCATAATGGCCAGCGAGCTGACCGACTTACCCGAACCGGATTCTCCTACAATCCCAACCACTTCCCCTTTCTCGACGCTGTAACTCACCCGGTCAACCGCCCGAAACGGGGTACTGTCGTCACCGAAATGAACCGATAGTCGATCAATATCTAATAGTGCCATTTCTTCCCCCGCTTACTGCTTAAGTTTAGGGTCGAGCGCATCACGTAGGCCGTCCCCCATTAAGTTAAAGGCCAGTACGGTAAACAGAATGGCCAGTCCCGGGAATGTCACCACCCACCAGGCACTTTGAGCAAACTGTAATACGGAAGAAAGCATGGTTCCCCACTCGGGCGTTGGTGGCTGTGCCCCCATTCCCAGGAAACCCAATGCCGCCATATCTAAAATGGCGTTCGAAAAGCCCAGTGATGCCTGAACGATCAGCGGCGCCAGACAGTTTGGCAGAATATTGATAAACATCTGGCGCATTGGGCCTGCGCCCGCCACGCGAGACGCCGTGACGTAGTCGCGATTCACTTCAGACAACACCGCTGCCCGAGTTAAACGCACATAGTGCGGCAATGATACAAACGTCAGGGCCAGCGAGGCGTTAACAATCGAAGGGCCAAAAATCGCCACCAGCACCAAGGCTAACAGTAAGCTGGGCAGAGCCAGCATAATGTCTGCTACACGCATAATCGCGATATCGATAATGCCACCCAGATAACCGGCAATAACCCCCAGAATCACCCCAAGGATCAGCGATAAACTCACCACTAAACAACCAACCAGCAGTGATAAACGGGTACCGTACATCAGACGGGAAAGAATATCTCTGCCTACATCATCGGTACCTAAAATATGCTGCATACTGCCGCCATCCTGCCAGGCCGGTGGCGTTAACAATGCATCACGGAACTGCTCTGCCGGTGAATATGGCGCTAACCACTGAGCCCCAACGGCAATAATTAACATGATGATGATATAAATCATCCCTACTACTGCGCCTTTATTGCGACGAAAGTAGTGCCAGAATTCCTGCAGCGGCGTCATTGGTTTTGGCGCAGATACGGTTACTTCACTCATGATGCGCCTCCTATTTTCTATGCCGAATACGTGGGTTCACCACGCCGTAGAGAATATCTACCAGCAGGTTAACCAGAATAATCATAATGGCGATCAGTAACACGCCACCTTGTACTACCGGGTAGTCCCGACGCTGTAAACCATCGATTAACCAACGTCCCAGCCCTGGCCAGGAGAAGATAGTTTCAGTTAAAATTGCACCGGCCAACAGCGTACCTATCTGTAATCCAATAATGGTTATTACCGGCAACAGCGCATTACGCAGCGCATGAACCACAATCACCCGAATACGACTCAGCCCTTTGGCTCGTGCGGTACGAATATAGTCTTCCCCCAGCACTTCCAACATTGACGAACGAGTCATACGCACAATGACTGCTAAAGGAATCGTGCCCAGCACCAGCGCAGGCAGAATAATATGGTGAACCGCATCCCAGAAGTCACCGTGCTCCCCATATAGCAAGGTATCTACCAGCATCAGGCCGGTTAACGGTTTACTATCATCAAGAAAAATAAAGTCACTGATACGCCCGGAAACCGGCGTCAGATTAAAGTGTACCGAAACCAGCATAATCAGCATCATTCCCCACCAGAAAATAGGCATGGAATAGCCGGTTAATGCCAGGCTGACAGAGACATGATCAAATATCGATCCGCGTTTTACCGCGGCCAGTACGCCAACCGGGATACCCACGGCGATAGCAAATAGCATCGCACAAAAACCCAGTTCAAACGTCGCCATAAAACGAGGTACAAACTCATCCCAGATAGGGATTTTGGTATTGATGGATACCCCTAAGTCGCCATGCAATAAATTGACCACATAATTGATATATTGCTCATACAGCGGCTTATCCAGCCCCAGTTGAGCCATCATTTGAGCATGACGTTCAGCTGATATACCCCGCTCGCCAGCCATTATCATTACCGGATCGCCGGGAATGACATGAATAAAAGCAAAGCTTAATAAGGTAATTCCGATGAAGGTTGGAATAATT
Source organism: Limnobaculum zhutongyuii (assembly GCF_004295645.1). Classification (NCBI taxonomy): domain Bacteria; kingdom Pseudomonadati; phylum Pseudomonadota; class Gammaproteobacteria; order Enterobacterales; family Budviciaceae; genus Limnobaculum; species Limnobaculum zhutongyuii. The sequence continues at coordinate 1,603,354 of NZ_CP034752.1, read as the reverse complement.
AATCCGAAACGTCGGAGGATGAATTGAAGCATAATTGTGTATCTCAGTAGTTATTATAATTACGACAGATTATTGCTCTGTTACAGAGAGACGAGTTTTAGTCGACTGACCCCGAATCAGCATCAATAACTGAGACGGGGTCAGAGTTAACTACTTTTTATTTTTCAACGGACGCGGTAGCAAAAGCATGGCGACGGCCATCAATCACGTAGCCTTTCACCTCTTTACGTACCGGTTCAGACACGGTTGAGTGAGCAATCATCAGTGCCGGAGCCTGATCGTGCATCACTACCTGAGCCTGTTTGTACAGCTCAATACGCTTATTATGGTCAGATTCAACGCGGGCAGCCTGAATCAGGTCTTCAAACGGCTTATAGCACCAGCGAGAATAGTTTGAGCCATCTTTAGCCGCATCACAGCTAAACAGGGTCGCGAAGAAGTTATCCGGATCCCCATTGTCACCGGTCCAGCCAATCAGCATTGCCTGATGTTCACCGTTCTTGGTGCGTTTCAGATACTCGCCCCATTCGTAGGTCACAATCTTGGCTTTCACACCGATCGCCGCCCAGTCGGATTGAATCATCTCAGCCATACGGCGCGCATTAGGGTTATAAGGTCGCTGTACCGGCATTGCCCACAGATCAATACTGAAACCATCTGGCAAACCTGCTTCTTTCAGCAGCGCCTTAGCTTTAGCCGGATCGTATTCATAGTCTTTTACGTCATCGTTATAAGACCACATTGTTGGTGGGATCAGGTTTTTGGCTGGCTGACCAGCGCCCTGGAATACTGCATCAATAATTGATTTTTTATTCACCGCCATGGTTAATGCCTGACGAACTTTCAGGTTATCCAACGGTGGTTTTAACATATTGAAAGAAAGATAGCCGATATTCAGACCCGCTTTTTGTTGCAGAACGATATCTTTATCCTGCTTCATTTTTTCCAGATCCGCAGGGTTTGGATATGGCATTACCTGACATTCATTTTTCTGAATTTTTGCATAGCGCACAGAGGCATCAGGGGTAATTGAGAAGACTAAACGATCGATTTTGGGTTTAGTGCCCCAATACTGGTCAAACGCTTTATACAGAATACGGGCATCTTTTTGATACTGCATCAACTGGAATGGCCCGGTACCGATAGGTGACAGATCCACTTGCTCTGGCTTGCCAGCTTTCATCATGGCATCTGCATATTCTGCAGAGAAAATAGAGGCAAAATCCATCGCAATATCGGCGATAAATGGTGCTTCAGGACGAGTTAATACCATCTTAACGGTATAGTCATCAACCTTCTCAATGCTTTGAATCAGATCTTTCATGCCCATATCGCCAAAGTAGGCATAGTTGCCACCGGACACTTTATGGTATGGATGATTTTCGTCTTTTTGACGCATAAAGGAGAAGAGAACGTCATCCGCGTTAAAATCGCGGGTGGGTTTGAAATCTTTATTGCTGTGGAACTTTACGCCTTTGCGCAGATGGAAAGTATAGGTTTTACCATCGCTGCTCACATCCCACTTTTCGGCCAGGCCTGGAATGGTTTCGGTACCGCCAATTTTAAACTCGACTAAACGGTTATAAATAGGCACCGAGCTGGCATCAAAGGTTGTACCACTGGTATACAGTTGTGGACTAAAGCCTTCAGGCGATCCCTCAGAGCAATATACCAATGTATTTGCCTGTGCGCCGGCAACAATACCCAGCGCAGCCAGTCCGATACTCAGATTAAGTAACTTCTTTTTCATTATTAACTCCCACGATAATAGGATGTTGTCTGCTTGCTTTGTTTACGATCCGGTTAACGGTTGTTTCTTTGCATTTTAATAACGCAATTTATTATTTATATTGACAGTTTTTTGATTCGGCGATCAAAAAATAGTCAGTCGCCAGCATAACCTCATATGGAGATAAATAACAAATCGCATAAAAGATACATTTCATTAACATTTACGCAAATGAAGTATAGTCATAAAATTTAAATCAGAATAGTTGCGTCAATTTTGTTCTTTTAAGCTGTGAAATGATCAAATATCAGTTGATAACATCGTTAATGTTATTTTTTTGCTCAAAATACCAGATGAGAAATCGTTGTAAGTTATTTTCACAGGAAGGGAAAAATAAGAATTCAGTGATGGAGAAAAGATTACTTTTAAAACTCTGAATATCATCACACTTTCTGAACCGGTTGGTTCACAAAATGAACAAAAAGGTTGCACTTAATGGTGACAATGTCACCTATGGTGCAACCTGATTAATTTATTTAACTCAAAAAGCGTGAGTTTTGGCTTTATCTGCGGTTAATTCTGCAATGCGCATAATGACAGAGACCGCTTTTTCCATACCATCAACCGTGACAAATTCATGTTTGCTATGGGCATTGTAGCCACCGGTAAAGATGTTTGGACAAGGAATCCCCATATAAGAAAGGATTGCACCATCAGTTCCTCCACGGATAGGATTAATTACCGGTTCAATCTGATTATCCAGCACTGCCTGACGAGCAATATCAATCACATGAGGATGACGAGCTACTTCATCGCGCATATTGTAATAAACATCTTTAATGTTAACTTCAATATGGCAGTCTCGGTGTAACCCTTCCCCTACCTGCTGTGCAACCTCAATCAGCATCCGCTTACGACGTTCAAAACCATCGCGTTCAAAATCACGAATCAGATAGCTCATTTCAGCGTAATCAACGCTGCCACGCATCGCATTTAAATGGAAGAACCCCTGATGCCCTTCAGTATGTTCAGGCGTTTCCTGTGCAGGCAGCGCCTGTTGAAAACGAGCTGCCAGAGAGAGTGCGCTAACCATCACTCCTTTTGCTTTACCAATATGTACCGCATTACCAACAATTTTGATCGTCGCCTGAGCAGCATTGAAGTTTTCACATTCCAGCTCACCCACGCCCCCGCCATCCACGGTATAAGCCCATTTAGCGCCAAACTGCTCAACATCAAAATTCTTCATGCCCTTACCCACTTCTTCATCGGGGGTAAACGCAATTCGAATATCACCATGGGAAATATTACTGCCTTTAAGACGCGCTATTGCTGTAATAATCTCTGCAATACCTGCTTTATCATCCGCACCAAGCAAGGTTTTACCATCGGTAGTGATCAGGGTGTGGCCATACAACTGATGTAATATTGGGAACATCACAGGAGATAACACTTCATCACCAATGCCCAGCGCAATATCGCCGCCGCGATAGTTTTCTACAATTTGCGGCCTGACGCCTTTACCCGAAACTTCTGGCGAAGTATCCATATGGGCAAGAAAACCAATGGTGGGAACTGACCAGCCAACGTTTGAAGGCAGTGTTGCCATCAGACAGCCACTCTCGTCTAACACAACATCCGTTAAACCTAGTTCAATCAGTTCTTTTTTCAGATTTTTTGCCAACACGGTTTGTCCTTCCGTACTTGGAATCTGACGGGCATTAGGCCTTGACTGAGTATCAAACGAGACATAGTGAAAAAAGCGATCGAGTAGTCTGTCCATTTTTATCCCCTTAAATATATCTTTATCATTATGCGTATCCCTTGGTTCAATATATTGCGTCAAGTCAGTTTTAGACCTGTTTTTGCATGATATTTAAAGGAAATAGACAGCAAAAAAATAACATCCAAATGCCAATTTATTCTTTTCGGCAACTCGTTGTTAACCATTAAAAAAATTACTGATAAAAAAACAGACAATAATTGCCCAAATGGGCTTTCATTTATTAACGTCAGGGTCTATTATCCGCGCTCGAAAAATCGAATGGGGTCACTGGTTTTGGATTGGCAGAAATAAGCGGAATAAGTCAATTGCGCTACACTTAATGTTTATCCATGCAGTCTTTTCCAGTGATGGTTCTATCTGCCTCAATCCACGGGATAGAGTAACTAAATTAAATGACTGATAACACCTCTATTTTACCGGTTGTCGAACTTAAAAACGTACGTAAAGCATTCGACGGTCGTGACATCATTAACCATTTTAATTTAACGATTAATGATGGTGAATTCCTGACTATCCTGGGCCCTTCCGGCTGCGGAAAAACCACAGTACTTCGTCTGATTGCCGGTTTAGAAACCGTCGATGATGGACAAATTTTACTGACTAATCAGGATATTACGCACCAGCCTGCGGAACAGCGGCATGTGAATACCGTATTCCAGAGCTATGCGTTATTCCCTCATATGACGATTTTTGAAAACGTCGCTTTTGGCCTGCGTATGCAAAAAACGCCGGCAGACCAAATTACGCCTCGCGTAATGGAAGCCCTGAAGATGGTACAACTGGACTCTTATGCCCAGCGCAAACCTCATCAGCTTTCCGGTGGTCAACAGCAGCGCGTTGCCATTGCTCGTGCTGTAGTGAATAAGCCAAAAGTTTTATTGTTGGATGAATCACTTTCTGCGCTGGATTACAAACTACGTAAACAGATGCAAAGTGAGCTACAGGCATTACAGCGTAAACTGGGTATTACCTTCGTGTTCGTTACTCACGATCAGGAAGAAGCCCTGACCATGTCTGACCGTATTGTGGTTATGCGTAATGGTCAAATCGAACAAGACGGTACTCCTCGTGAAATTTATGAAGAGCCGAAAAATATGTTCGTTGCTCGCTTTATCGGTGAGATCAATGAATTTGATGCGGTCATTATTAACCGTATTGATGAAAAACGCGTCTGGGCCAATGTTGAAGGCCGTGAGTGCGGTATTCTGACCGATCTGGATGTACAACCAGGGGATAAAGTTAAAGTTCTGCTGCGTCCTGAAGACCTTGCCGTTGTGGCCGTTAAAGACGGCGAAAAAGTGGATGGCCTGGTTGGCTATATTCGCGAACACAACTACAAAGGAATGATGCTGGAATCTGTGGTTGAGTTAGAAAGCGGTAAAATGGTGATGATCAGTGAATTCTTCAACGAAGACGATCCTGATGTCGATCACTCACTGGACCACAAAGTCGCAGTGACCTGGGTTGAACGCTGGGAGGTGGTACTGGCAGATGAACTCGCATAATAAACCGTCACAGCGTAAGCTGTTTCAACAGGTTTCTATCGCAATCATCGTATCCTGGTTAGTGTTGTTTGTTTTCTTACCTAACCTGATGATTATTGGAACCAGTTTCCTCACCCGGGACGATGCGAATCTCATCTCGCTGGTATTCAGTCTGGACAACTACAGTCGGCTGTTTGACCCGATGTATTTGCAGGTGATGTTGCACTCGCTAAATATGGCGCTGATCGCGACATTCTTCTGTTTGATTATCGGCTATCCGTTTGCCTACTGCATTGCCAGCATGCCTAAACGTGCCCAGCCTATTATGTTATTCCTGTTGATTATTCCATTCTGGACTAACTCACTGATTCGTACCTATGGTCTGAAAATTTTTATCAGTACCAAAGGAATATTGAATCAGATTTTGTTAGGTATTGGTTTAATCGATGAGCCGCTGCGTATCATGTACTCACAAGAAGCGGTCATCATTGGTCTGGTATACATTTTGCTGCCGTTTATGGTGCTTCCTCTCTATTCCAGCATTGAAAAACTGGATAAAACCTATATTGAGGCAGCCCGGGATCTGGGTGCGAAAAAGGTTCAAACCTTTGTACGCGTGATTATTCCATTAACCATGCCTGGAATTATTGCCGGTTGTTTACTGGTTTTACTGCCAGCGATGGGCATGTTCTATATTGCAGACCTGCTGGGTGGTGCGAAGAACTTACTTGTCGGTAACGTAATAAAGAACCAGTTCCTGAGATTGCGCGACTGGCCATTCGGTGCAGCAACCAGTATTAGCTTAACCATTCTGATGGGTCTGATGCTGTATTTCTATTACCGCGTAGCTAAGTTACTTAACCGGAAGGATGAACTGGAATGATTGGACGCCTTTTCCGTGGCGGCTTTATGACCGCCGTTTATGCCTTTTTGTATATTCCGATCGGTATTCTGATCGTTAACTCCTTTAACTCCGCAAAATATGGCGTGACCTGGAAAGGATTTACTACCCAGTGGTATGAAATCCTGATGAACAACGACAGTCTGTTACAGGCTGCTGGTCACTCGGTGGTGATTGCAACCTTCTCTGCCACCTTTGCCACACTGATTGGTTCACTGACGGCCGTAGCGTTATATCGCTATCAGTTCCGCGGTAAGCACTTTGTCAGCGGCATGCTGTTTGTGGTGATGATGTCTCCGGATATCGTTATGGCTATCTCGCTGTTGGCGTTGTATATGCTGTTAGGGTTATCGCTGGGCTTCTGGTCATTGATGCTGGCACATATCACCTTCTGTCTGCCTTTCGTGGTGATTACCGTTTACTCTCGTCTGAAAGGTTTTGACGTCAGAATGTTAGAAGCGGCTCGCGACCTGGGTGCGACAGAATTCACCATTATGCGTAAAATCGTGTTACCTATTGCTATGCCTGCGGTGGTAGCCGGTTGGTTATTGAGCTTTACGCTGTCAATGGACGATGTCGTGGTCTCCTCATTTGTGACCGGACCATCCTATGAAATTCTGCCGTTGAAGATTTATTCAATGGTGAAGGTAGGTATGTCTCCGGAAGTGAACGCATTAGCCACCATTATGCTGGTGTTCTCACTGATCATGGTGCTGGCCAGCCAGCTGGTTATGCGTGATCGCAATACCAAATAAGTTTGTCGCCGGGGCCCTGCTCCGGCGTTTCATCTCCAACCGTTCCCTTTTAAGGAGATACGCTGAATGAAAAAGTGGTCTCATCTGCTGGCTGCAGGAGCCATGCTGCTCTCTATCGGCGCTGCACAAGCCGATAAAGATGTCGTTTATTTCTATAACTGGTCTGAATATGTTCCTCCGGGATTGATGGATGATTTCACCAAAGAGACCGGTATTAAAGTGATCAACTCATCCTTTGAGTCGATCGATACCATGTATACCAAGCTAAAAACTTACAAAGATGGTGCTTACGATTTAGTGGTACCTTCCGCGTATTTCGTTGCCCGTATGCGTGATGAAGGTATGATTCAAAAGATCGATACCAGCAAGCTGAAAAACTTTAAAAATATCGACCCGGCTCTACAGTCAAAACCTTTTGATCCTACCAACGAATGGTCTATTCCTTATACCTGGGGTGCTACGGCTATCGCGGTGAATACGGATGTTATCGACCCGAAAACAGTTACCAGTTGGGCAGACCTGTGGGAACCGCGTTTTAAAGATCGTATTTTGATTCTGGACGATGCCCGTGAAGTGTTCCCTATCGCTTTACAAAAACTCGGTTACTCTATTAACACTACCGATCCTAAGCAAATTCAGGAAGCCTACGAAGAATTACGTAAGCTGATGCCTAACGTGGTGGTATTCAACTCCGACGCCCCTGCCAACCCTTATATTGAAGGGGATATCGATATTGGCATGCTGTGGAATGGTTCTTCATATATGGCCCGTCAGGAAGGTGTTCACCTTCAGTTTATCTGGCCTAAAGAGGGTGCCATTTTCTGGATGGATAGTATGGCGATTCCATCAAATGCTAAAAACGTTGAAGGCGCGCTGAAGTTAATCGATTATCTGTTACGCCCTGAAGTGGCAGCTAAAATTGCTAATGAAATTGGTTATCCAACGCCAAACATTGAAGCCAGAAAGCTATTACCTAAGTCACTAACAGAAGATAAATCGTTGTATCCTGACGAAGAAACGCTTAAAAATGGTCAATGGCAAGGTTCTGTCGGAGAGTCTGGTTTATTGTATGAAACATTATTCCAGAACCTGAAAGCAGGCGGCTGATAAGCGTTATTTTATTATCGCCCCACAGGTTAAATAATACTGCCGGAGAAACCGTGATATCGTCTTCTCCGGTATTTTTTTATCATTACCACCCTTTCATTTTGTCTCTTCTTACCGCTAGATGTGAGGCGGATATGATGTATATCAAGTCAATGCCGAAATTAGACTGAAGTCTAAATTATCCCTTGTTATGATTATCTGGCATATTGTTACCGTTAATCATATTGTTTCACATGCGTGGGTTTATTTATTTCATGGTTTCCTGATATAAAGAATAAACACTCATCGCAATATTAAACATCCTGAAATTTAGGGATGACAAGAGGATAACTGGAATGGTTCAAGCACTAACAAAGCAATCGGCTCTCGACCTTTTTGAACAAATTACTGCCTTCAGCGTTAATGATTCAACACCAGGGATTACCCGTCTGGCCTACTCAAAAGAAGACGAGCAAGCACATAAACTGATGATTGAGAAAATGCAGCAAATGGGGCTGCAGGTACGTCAGGATATGATGGGAAATATATTCGCTCGCCTGCCAGGTAAAAATCCGGAGCTACCGGCTATTGGTACCGGCTCCCACATTGACTCAGTACCTCAGGGCGGTGCTTACGATGGTGTTATCGGCGTTATTGCTGGCCTGTATGCTATCTCCCAGTTTAAACCTCAACAATTAAAACGCTCCCTTGAGTTGGTGATCTTCCGTGCAGAAGAGTCCAGTCGTTTTGGTTTTGCCTGTATGGCCAGTAAGGTGATGGCAGGTCAGGCCGACTTTGATAAGTGGGCAAAAAATACCGACAGCGAAGGTAATAATATTTTTCAGGTGTTAGATAACTGTGGTTATCAAAGCCAGAAACTGGATGAGTGCCGTCTGCCTGCAAATTACTTCGATGGCTTTATCGAAACCCACATTGAGCAGGGCAAGGTGCTGGAACATCAACATAAGCGTATTGGTGTGGTTAACGGTATTGCGGCTCCGTGTCGCTATCGCGTTGAAGTTCACGGTCATGCAGACCACTCTGGCGCAACACCCATGTCTCAACGTCATGATGCGTTAGTGGCCAGTGCCGCTATTATCACCGATATCAACACCGCAGCCTGTTATGAATCAGCTTATGGCACCGTGGGTACTGTTGGTCGCCTTGACGTGACGCCGAATGCGATTAACGTTATTCCTGGCGATGTAACTTTCTATGTGGATATTCGTGGCGTCGATAAAGCCAGCGTAAACCGCGTAGTGGCTAAATTCCTCTCATCGGTAGAGCATGCTAAAGCAGCACAGGATGTAGTGATTCACGTTTCTGAACTGGCGAATGATATGCCAGTGTTGATGAAAGATGAGATTGTGCAACGTCTGGAGCGTATTTGTCAGGAACACAGTGTTCCTTACGTTACCATGATGAGCGGTGCTGGTCATGACACCATGTATATGGCGCAAGACTTCCCTGCTGGTATGCTGTTTATTCCTTCAAAAGAAGGCGTGAGCCATCATCCGGATGAGTATAGCGAGTTTGAAGATGTGATTCTGGCGGCAGAGATTTTGAAGCAAGCGATGGGCGAGTTAGCGGACGCTTGATGTTTGATAAGATCTTTTAAATTGGCTTTAAAGAATATTCCGGCCGTAATGGCATATTACCTATGCACACGACCGGAAGACCATCAGTACTTCAGCCCGGTAAGCGCCGGGCTTGCCCGCTTAATTAAAATCGCCCTGTGAGGACATTCCGGCCATAATGACAATGTGCTTATATTGCCGGTGTGACCGGCCGGAAGACCATCAGTACTTAAGCCCAGTAAGCGCCGGGCTTGCCCGCTTAATTAAAATCACCCTGTGAGGACATTCCGGCCGTAATGACAATGTGCTTATATTGCCGATGTGCCCGGCCGGAAGACCATCAGTACTTCAGCCCGGTAAGCGCTGGGCTTGCCCGCTTAATTAAAATCGCCCTGTGAGGACATTCCGGCCGTAATGACAATGTGCTTATATTGCCGATGTGCCCGGCCGGAAGACCATCAGTACTTCAGCCCGGTAAGCGCCGGACTTGCTCGCTTAATTAAAATCGCCCTGTGAGGACATTCCGGCCGTAATGACAATGTGCTTATATTGCTGGTGTGCCCGGCCGGAAGACCATCAGTACTTAAGCCTGGAGCGCGTTGGGCCTAGTCCCCCTAGGGGCGCTCCGGCAGCTAAAGCTGCTACGACCCCAACGGCGGCCTCTCCCAACGATTAGCTATAGCTAAAAAAGAAAAAGAAAAAGAAAAAATATTCAGGGCAACGCCCTGAATACTAAACAATCCTTTGGCCTTCTTCTGTTGACCTTTAAGAGCACTGGAATCCAGCTGACGACTGAAAGAGGGTAGCACGCCAAACATGGAAGTTTGGCGAGGCATGGCTTCGTCTGAAACGAATCCATGCCGGTGCGTAAGCCCGAGTGAAGGAGGAAGGGAGTCGCGTAGCGACCTGAATTCGTGTGCGAAGGCGCGGAGGTGCAGGAGGCGTTCGCCTTAACGCCTCCTGCTCGTCCACTCGCACAAATGCTCAGACAGATTCTGTTCTATTAGTGGACGAAACTTACTCTGTTCTAAATGCCCTACTTATAACGCAGTTTTCTTCAACCTCAACCGCAATATCGGATACGCCTTCCCCATACCATCCAGTTCAGATCGCCCCACCACCTCAAACCCACAATTGAGATAGAAACCCACTGCCTGTGGATTTTGTTCGTTCACGTCTACTTGAGTAATCTGTTTCTGAGCAATGGCATAGTTTAATAGTCGTTTCCCCAATCCCTGACCACGATAGTCCGGATCGATAAACAGCATTTCGACTTTATCTTCTGCTATACCAATAAATCCGCTAATACGGCCCTGCATAGTTTTGGTACAAAACAGCGTTACCATCGGCAGGAATTCATTCAATATCAGCGGGCGAAAAAACTGAATATCCTCTTCTGGCAAAAAGTCATGAGTGGCTCTGACAGAGCGTTCCCATAGTTCGGTCACTTCCGGATATTCTGATGCAGTAACCGGAAATATCAGGTTATTGTTCATCTCATCTTGCCTTTGTAATTGATTTTTTAGTTAAAGATGATCGGGTATATCAAATGATTAAGATTCAATGGTTAATAAATAATCCCTTATTTATTAACCATCTACTATCATTACTTCTTTACACAATCAGTCGCAATGGTATTTAAAAAAGTATCCTGAATATATTTGGGTACCACTTCACTGGCTAAACCATAGTGTTTTTCCGTAAAGCTACTGCCAACCTGGCTCTCTTCCAGATTCAACTCTACGGTATGGGCACCATATAAACGGGCGCTGCGTACAAATCCAGCGGCAGGATAAACATGACCCGAAGTGCCGATAGCAATAAAGTAATCAGCTTCAGCAATGGCCTGATTTATTTTATCCATTTCAAACGGCATTTCACCGAACCAGACAATATGCGGACGCATCGGTTGCGGAGGCTGACAACAGTCGCAGAGATCGTTAACCGACAAATCCCCTTTCCACTCGCTAACCTTGCCTGATTGAGTACAACGAACTTTCATCAGTTCACCGTGCATATGGATAATTCGCATATTACCGGCACGTTCATGTAAGTTATCGACGTTTTGCGTAATTAGCAGAAAGTTATTGCCCAGTACGTCTTCCAGTTTAGCCAGTGCTTTGTGTGCTTCATTGGGTTGAATTTCAGGATTGAGCAATTGGCGGCGGCGGGCGTTGTAGAATGTCTGAACCAGTTCCGGATTGGCTTCAAAACCTTCCGGAGTCGCGACATCTTCAATACGATGCTCTTCCCATAATCCATCTGACGCCCGGAAAGTACGAATGCCGGATTCAGCAGAAATACCTGCGCCAGTTAATACGACTACTGATGGATTTTGGCTGGCTTTCACCTCTTCACAGGCTGAACATAGTACGCTGTGGTAATAACGCATACGATGGCGCTGATGTCGTATATGTTTCACTCTCGTACGAAACAAACGGCGATGAACTCGCATTGCTACAAACTCCTTTTATTACCCGGATTTAATCCAATAAATTTAAAAATGCGGCGCCACGAACACCGCCAGAATCGCCCCAGCGGGCTTTTTCGATACGAGGTACTTTTGCCACGCTTAATAAGTGTGGCTTAATTCGCTCTGGTAACAAAGGATACATCTCATCAAAGTTTGATAATCCACCGCCAATCACCACTAAATGTGGGTCGAGAACGGTAAAAATATTAGCCAGACAAACCGCCAGTAAATCTAAGAAACGCTCGACGTGTTCAACGGCTTTCGCCTCTCCGGCTCGATAATGCTGGATAATTTGCTGAGCCGGTAATTTTTCATTAAAGAAATGCTGATACACCCATTCAAATCCCCGGCCAGAAATATAGTTCTCAATACAGCCCGCATGACCACAACCGCAGGCTACACGGGGAATATCTCTGCCCAACACGTCCAGTGCATCAACCGGTAACCTCAAATGACCAAACTCACCAGCAATGTAATGACGACCGCTAAAGGTTTTTCCATTGATAACAATGCCGCCACCAACCCCGGTACCCAGAATAATACCTAATACGCTGGCATACTGGCGAAACTCACCATCCCAGGCTTCTGACAGGGCAAAACAGTTGGCATCATTATCGACTCGTACCGGGCGCTGAATTAAGGCTGCCAAATCCGACGCCAATGGCTTCCCCATTGCAGCCGGAACATTAGCGGTAAACAGTTCCCCCGTTTCACTATCGGGCATACCAGGAATGCCAATACCGACCTTACCCTGGCATCCTAACTGACTATCCGCCTCGAGAACCAGCTCTGATAGTACTTTCAATAATGCCGGGTAATCATCACGAGGAGTGGGAACCCGTTTTTGAATCAGACGATGATGTTGTTCATCAAAAGCACCGAACTCTATTTTGGTACCGCCCATATCAAAACCGTAGTACATATTCCTTCCTTTCTCGCTTATCATACTGTTATTGCCCGCTCAACACGCGAGCAGGATCAATGCGGCTTGCGCGTCGGGCTGGATACCAGCTGGCTATCAAACTCAGAATAATCGAAGTGATCAGTACGCTAACCACATCAAGCCAATGTAATTCAGATGGCAGGAAATCAATAAAATAGACGCCACCCGATAAGAAATGGTGTCCAATCATGTTTTCTATCATCTTTATGATATTAGTGAGCTGCATGGATACGATCACACCAACGACCACACCACTGATGCTACCAATCAAACCTGCCATTAAACCGTACCAGATAAACACCGAACGAATCAGCCGGTCTTTCGCACCCAGCGTTCGCAATACAGCTATATCTGAGCTTTTATCTTTTACTGCCATCACCAGCGTTGAAACAATGTTAAAACAGGCAACACCAATCACCAGAATCATCGCCAGATACATGATGCTGCGTACCAGTTGAATGTCACGGTACATATAACCATAGGTCGAAATCCAACTGCGGTAATAGGCATATTTACCCGTCGCTTCTACCGCGCGCTTAGAGACCACATTGGCAGTGAAAACGTCATTCGCTTTAAATGCGATACCGGTGACACTATTCCCCATCTCCAGATATTGCTGAGCGTCACTCAGTGGCACCATACCAAAGCTATGATCGAGCATGCCACTCAGCTGTAAAATTCCCGCAATATGCAGACGAATACGCTGCGGCTGACCGATTTTCATCTCACCACTTGGGTCACTGCTTGGGATCATGACCGTTACCCAATCCCCCTGCTTTACATTTAGTTCGTCAGCAATGCCTTTGCCCAGAATCAGTTGCTGCTCACCGGCTCTAAACGCTTTCCAGGCATTATTTTGTACGAACTGCGGTAAGGCACTCAGTTTTTCTTCCTGATCCGGTTGAACACCGTGAACCTGAATCGCTCGTAGTTGAGTACCGCTTTCCACCAGACCAGTGAACGAAATAAAAGGTGCAGCCGCTGCTACACCGTCTGTCTGTTCAACTTGTTTTAGTGCCGCAGGCCAGTCATTAAATGGCTGATCGACCGCTTCAATTTCACCATGGGGAACTACCGCCAGAATGCGGTTCTTCAGTTCACGTTCAAAGCCATTCATGGCACTCAGGCCAATAATTAATACCGCTACACCCAGCGCAATGCCTATGGTCGAAATGATAGATATCAGCGATACCATTCCACTGCGGCGTCGCCCACGGCTAAAACGAAGTGCAATTTTTAACGACAGAGGGGCAGCAGACATTACTCAGCCTCCAGCATCATTGACTGCTGACTCAGGTGGCCATCACGCATTTCAAGCTGACGATCGAGGCGACGGGCCAGCTTCAGATCATGAGTGACGACCAGAAATGCGGTGCCCTGCTGGCGATTCAGATTTCCTAACAGTTCAAAAATACTGTCAGCGGTGCGTTGGTCCAGATTACCGGTGGGCTCATCCGCCAGTACCAGTGCCGGATTGTTAACCAGTGCCCGGGCTATCGCCACTCGCTGGCGTTCGCCACCGGAAAGTTCTGATGGACGGTGTGCCGCTCGTTTTTCCAGCCCTACTGCTGCCAACATTGCTCTGGCGCGGTCTTCCGCTTCTGAAGGTTTAACCTGACCAATCATTAGCGGCATGGCGGCATTTTCTAATGCGGTAAAATCTGGCAATAAATGGTGAAACTGATAGATGAATCCCAGTTGTGTATTACGTAGTTCTGCTTTGGCGGTTGAACTCATAGAGCTCAAAGAACGATCTTTAAAAATAACATCACCGGAGGTTGGTGCATCTAATCCGCCAAGCAGATGCAAGAGCGTACTTTTACCCGAACCAGAACTACCGACAATCGCCATTAGCTCACCCGGAGCCATTGAAAAGGCAACGTTTTTCAACACTTCGGTTTTCAGCTTGCCTTCCTGATAAGTTTTGCAAAGGTCTACACATTGCAGTAACAAAGATTTATTCATAGCGTAATGCCTCTGCGGGTTGTACGGCGGCAGCCCGCCAGGAAGGATAAAGCGTGGAAAGCAGCGCCAGTCCCATAGAGAACAGCGCAATGATAATCACCTGAGAATAATTGATAACTACCGGTAAGCCCGCCCCGGACAGCGAACGCCCAATAAATGGCATCAGTACATTCAGGTTACTGGCGAGAAGAACGCCCAATAGTGAACCTAACAGCGCGCCAATGATGCCGGCCGTAGCTCCCTGAACCATAAACACGCTCATAATATGGCGACGTTTTAGCCCCTGAGTTTTCAGAATAGCGACTTCGCCTTGTTTCTCCATTACCAGCAGGCTAAGAGAAGTCACAATATTAAACGCGGCTACGGCGATAATCAGGCCAATCAGCAGCCCCATCATGTTTTTTTCCATCCGAACCGCCTGAAACAGTTCACCTTTGCGATCCCGCCAGTCTTTCATCACCAGCCCTTCGGGTAATGGCTGTTGGCTAAGAGAAACCACATCCAGCGGTTTTTGCATATACAAACGCCAGCCGCTGATATTACCCACCGCATAACGCATTAAGCGGGAGGCGTCTTGCTGATTCACCAGCAATTCGCTGGCATCGACTTCACTACCGGCAGCAAAAGTACCAACCACGGTAAACAAACGCTGGCTGGGAATGCGTCCCATCGGCGTAAACTGACTGGCTCCGGTGACCATAATTCTGATTTGATCGCCCAGCTTGATACCCAGCTGTTCTGCCAGCTTCTCACCGAGAATCACCCGATAGCTGCCCGCCTCCAACTGAGAAACATGGGCACCGTATACCGCACCCGCCAATGGATCATTATCTTCTTTATTGATACCCAACATCACACCAACAGAGAGCCCTTTGGCGCTCTGCAAAATAACATCACCGGTGGTTAGCGGAACAATGCGTGTGATGCCCGGTAGCGACGATAGCTGGGTAACGGGATGTTCCTGAGGATTGATATTCCCCTGTTTGGTGGTGACTAATGCCTGTGGCATCAGCCCTAAAATATTCTTTTCCAGCTCCTGTTCGAAGCCATTCATTACCGATAAGACGGTAATTAACGCCATCACACCGAGAGTAATACCGATGGTGGACAACCAGGACACAAACTGGCTAAACCGGTCTGTCGCTCTTCCACGCATGTAGCGCAGACCTATAAATAACGCAACGGGTTGA
Organism: Limnobaculum zhutongyuii; assembly: GCF_004295645.1. Classification (NCBI taxonomy): domain Bacteria; kingdom Pseudomonadati; phylum Pseudomonadota; class Gammaproteobacteria; order Enterobacterales; family Budviciaceae; genus Limnobaculum; species Limnobaculum zhutongyuii. The sequence continues at coordinate 1,587,465 of NZ_CP034752.1, read as the reverse complement.
TACATTAAGATCTATTTACTCTTTTTATGGACGCTCACCTGTGAGTACTTCCCGGTAAGTCAGTCAGCCAGTAATAAAAATCATCGTATTAGGACGAAACGCTTTCATTGCATTATCGCTCAGGGATAATAAAGGCTGATGGCACTTTATGGAACCTTTAAGCGCTTATCTGCCGATATTTCTTCCGGGCGCATTTTATCATTGATATACCGATGGAAAAATCCCCGTTACCCCAACCTTTACACAGATTTAAATCTTATTTCACCGGACAACAGCCCATGGATTAGATTAATATAGAACCCATCATGACCTGTGCCATGATGCACAACGTTACATATACTCAGCCAGATTGATATGGGATGTGCTTTTGTCACCTATCCCTACGGGTTTAACCACCTGACAGATAAAGAGATTTTATTACAGAATGTCCCTTCAACATCGCTTTACGCTACCAGAGCGCCCGGGTGACTTGCGTCAGATAGGTCATTTATACGGTTCTTCCATTGCCGTTATCAGTGCCGAAATCATTAACCGGCATTCTGGTCCGGTTCTGTTAATTGCTGCGGATATGCAGCAGGCTCTGCGAATTAACGATGAACTGCGTCAGTTTACCCGCAAGCCTGTAACGGCGCTGCCCGATTGGGAGACGCTGCCCTATGACAGTTTCTCTCCCCATCAGGAGATTGTCTCTTCACGCCTCTCCAGCCTGTATCAACTACCACAGATGCAAGACGGCGTGATGATTCTGCCGGTTAACACCCTGATGCAGAAAGTTTGTCCTCATTCATTCTTGATGGGACACGCACTGGTGGCGAAAAAAGGCGATCGCCTGTCGCGAGATAATTTGCGCGCCCAGTTAGAACAGGCAGGTTATCGCTCGGTAGATCAGGTACTGGAACACGGTGAGTTTGCTACCCGTGGCGCTCTGCTGGACCTCTTCCCGATGGGAAGCGAAGAGCCTTATCGCCTGGACTTTTTTGATGATGAAATCGACAGTATTCGCCTGTTTGATGTAGACACTCAGCGCACCCTGAACGAAGTGGAGCATATTAATCTCCTGCCGGCCCATGAGTTCCCAACGGATAAGAATGCTATTGAATTATTTCGTAGCCAGTGGCGCGAGCAATTTGAAGTACGACGCGATCCGGAACATGTTTATCAACAGGTCTCTAAAGGCGTCTGGCCCGCCGGTATTGAATACTGGCAGCCACTCTTTTTCAGTCAACCTCTTCCAGCCCTGTTTAGCTATTTACCAGAGAATACTTTGCTGGTTAGTCTGGGAAATATTGAACAAGCCGCCGAACGTTTTTGGGCCGATGCTTCACAGCGTTTTGATAATCGTCGTGTTGATCCCATGCGTCCTCTTCTGCCTCCGGACAACTTGTGGTTACGCGTTGACCAACTATTTGCTGAATTAAAACAGTGGCCACGTATTCAGCTTGATCATGAAAGCGTTAGTAAAAAAGCAGGTAGCCTGAATCTGGATTATCAGCCGCTACCGGATATTGCCGTTCAGCATCAAAATAAGTCACCGTTAGATAACCTGCGTCGCTTTATTGAATCTTTTGCAGGGCAAGTGGTGTTCTCAGTGGAAAGTGAAGGCCGCAGAGAGACATTGCAGGAGCTATTAGCGCGCATTAAGTTACGCCCTGTATTAATAGATGAACTCGCTCAGGCGCAACAGCCAGGCCAGTATCTGATGATTGGCGGCTGTGAACACGGTTTTCTTGATAATAACAACCAGCTTGCCGTTATCTGTGAAAGCGACCTGTTAGGCGAGCGTATTATGACTCGCCGTCAGGATAATCGACGGACAATTAATACCGATACCCTGGTGCGTAACCTGGCGGAGCTTCGCCCGGGACAGCCAGTAGTTCATCTTGAACACGGCGTCGGTCGCTATGCGGGTCTGACTACATTAGAAGCGGGTGGTATTAAAGCTGAATACTTGATTCTGACTTATGCCGGTGAAGATAAGCTGTATGTTCCGGTCTCTTCTTTGCATCTCATCAGTCGTTATTCCGGTGGTGCCGAAGAAAATGCGCCGTTGCATAAACTGGGTGGCGAAGCCTGGAGCAAAGCGCGGCAAAAAGCGGCAGAAAAAGTACGTGATGTGGCGGCAGAGCTACTGGATATTTATGCCCGTCGTGAAGCCAAGCCGGGATTTGCTTTCAAACAGGATCGCGAACAGTATCAGCAATTCTGTGAATCATTCCCTTACGAGCCAACGCCAGACCAAACCAATGCCATTGGCGCAGTTTTAGGGGATATGTGCCGGACTAACGCCATGGACCGTTTGGTATGCGGTGACGTGGGCTTTGGTAAAACCGAAGTGGCGATGCGGGCCGCATTCCTTGCGGTTATGAATAATAAGCAAGTCGCTATTCTGGTACCCACTACGCTGTTAGCCCAACAGCATTATGATAACTTTCGCGATCGCTTTGCCAACTGGCCGGTGCGCATTGAGGTGATGTCGCGCTTCAGAACCGCTAAGGAACAACAGCAAATTTTAGAGGCTGCCGTCGAAGGTAAGATTGATATTCTGATTGGCACCCACAAATTACTTCAGAGCGATCTGCGCTGGAAAGATTTAGGCTTACTGATTGTCGATGAAGAGCACCGCTTTGGTGTTCGTCAGAAAGAACGCATTAAAGCGATGCGTGCCAATGTGGATATTCTGACATTAACCGCTACCCCTATTCCACGAACCTTAAATATGGCCATGAGCGGTATGCGCGACCTGTCGATTATCGCCACGCCACCAGCACGTCGTTTAGCGGTGAAAACCTTTGTTCGCGAGTATGATGACCTGATTATTCGCGAAGCTATTTTGCGGGAAGTGTTACGTGGTGGGCAGGTCTACTACCTCTATAATGATGTCGCCAGCATCAATAAAGCAGCAGAACATCTGACTCAGTTAGTACCCGAAGCTCGTATCACCATTGGTCACGGCCAAATGCATGAGCGAGATCTGGAACGCGTCATGTCAGACTTCCACCATCAGCGTTTTAACGTTCTGGTGTGTACCACCATTATTGAAACCGGTATTGATATTCCAAATGCCAATACCATTATTATTGAACGTGCTGACCGTTTTGGACTGGCGCAACTTCATCAATTACGTGGGCGTGTGGGCCGTTCTCACCATCAGGCTTACGCCTATCTGCTCACTCCACATCCAAAAGTCATGACGACCGATGCGGTTAAGCGTCTGGAAGCCGTGGCTTCACTGGAAGATTTAGGCGCTGGTTTTGCATTAGCCACGCACGATTTGGAGATTCGCGGTGCCGGTGAGCTGTTAGGAGAAGATCAAAGTGGTCAAATCACCACTATCGGTTTCTCGCTGTACATGGAGCTTCTGGAAAGCGCAGTAGACGCACTGAAAGATGGCCGCGAACCGTCATTAGAAGATTTGACTCAAAGCCAGACCGATGTAGAACTACGAGTCCCGGCGCTGTTGCCAGACGACTATATGCCAGATGTAAATACTCGCCTGTCATTCTACAAGCGTATTGCCAGTGCAATGACCGAAGACGATCTGGATGAACTGAAAATCGAACTGATTGACCGTTTTGGCCTGCTACCTGATGCGACCCGTAATCTGTTACAAACCGCAGCCATACGTCAACGCGCTAAAAAGCTGGGAATTAAGCGTATTGAAGGCAATGAAAAAGGCGGATTTATTGAATTCAGTGAGCGTAACCATGTCGATCCAAGTTATCTGATTGGTCTGCTACAGAAACAACCTCAACGCTACCGTCTGGATGGTCCAACCAAACTGAAGTTTAATATCGATTTAACTGACAGAATAAAGCGGTTGGAATTTATCACTGAATTGCTGGGAAATTTTGAACAACACCGATTGGCATCTTAATTAACCCGTTCTGATAACGGAATAGTTTAAAGGGGAATTCAGCTATTAACTGAATTCCCCTTCTCATTTAGTGCCTGATGAAATAATTAATGCAACTTCAACCTTGGTCGAATAATCCGGTTAATACTTCCCACCAGCACAATCAGTCCGGTCTTCACACAGCCAAACAGCGCAACCTGATGCATACGGTACAGAGAAATATAGGCCAGACGAGCCAGACGGCCTTCGATCATCATTGAGCCTTTGGTCAGGTTACCCATCAGACTACCAACGGTGCTGTATTTCGATAACGAAACCAGCGATCCGCGGTCAGTATAGCGATAGTTTTTCAAAGTGCCGCCGTTAAGCAGAGCCATAATATTGTGGTAACACAGCGTTGCCATTTGATGTGCGGCCTGAGCGCGTGGAGGAACTGGCGTGCCATTATCTTGCATGCAGTTAGCGCAATCACCTAAAGCAAAAATGGAAGGAACACGAGTAGTTTGTAGCGTTGGTTCAACCACTAACTGATTAATGCGATTAGTTTCCAAACCTGCAATATCTTTCATAAAATCAGGTGCTTTAATACCCGCAGCCCACACTAAAAGATCGGCTTTAATAAACTCACCGTCTTTAGTATGTAATCCATTAGCATCAGCGCTGGTTACCATGGTTTTGGTTAATACGTTTACACCTAAATTGGTCAATTCCTGATGGGCAGAAGAAGAGATACGTACCGGCAGCGCAGGTAGAATACGCTCACCCGCTTCGACCAGAGTAACGTTTAATGCTTTACTATCCAGTCCTTTATAACCATAGCTGTGTAACTGTTTTACTGCATTGTGCAACTCAGCTGACAGTTCAACGCCCGTTGCCCCACCACCAACAATAGCAATGTTGACTCGCTCTTCTTCATGAGGTTGAGAAGAAAACTTGAGGAACAGGTTTAGCATTTTATTATGGAAAAGTTGCGCCTGTTTTGGATTATCCAGATAGATACAGTGATCTTTGACGCCTGGCGTACCAAAATCATTAGAAACGCTACCCAGCGCCATTACCAGAATGTCATAAGACAAATTGCGCTCAGGTACCAGCTCTTCCCCCTGCTCATTATCAATACGTGCCAGACGAATAAACTTGTCGTCACGGTTAATATCGATCAATGTCCCCAACTGGAAGCGAAAAGCGTTGTTCCTGGCATGAGCCAGATAGCTTAATGCATCGACACCATCATCCAGCGCACCGGTTGCCACTTCATGTAATAAAGGCTTCCATAAGTGACTGTGATTGCGATCCACCAGCGTGATTTCCGCTTTTCCTTTACGACCCAGTTTTTTACCCAGACTAGTCGCAAGCTCAAGGCCACCCGCGCCGCCGCCAACAATGACAATTTTTTTAGTTTCTGTTTCCACGTTAATATCCCACTAAAAAATAAACCACGAATTCGGGTAATGGTTTTCTCTCATCGCCTTTTAAAACAACAGCTCGACTTGATTCTCATTACAACATTGGAGACAGAATATCATAATTGGGCATTTGGTCATACCAAAATTGATGTAAATCAATTTATGTTAAAACTACACACTTTCATTTCATTTACATCAACAACAGGCATAAAAAAACCGGCAGTCAAAACTGACTGCCGGTTGATTATCTGAAAGAGAATTATCGTTGCTTAAATGCTTTTATAGCCTGCAAATGGGAAGAAATTTCTTTGAATTTATGCCCCTGCTTTTCGTCCCAAATCAACGGATAGTAAGGACTTAGCACTTCAGCACTACGCTGGCTATCCAGCGCTTCATCATGTCGGGAGAGGATCACTAAACAGTTATCCTGATTTTTGGTACGAAACTCAGCCACACACTTAGTCGCAATATCCAGATACTCTTCAGGACGGTCAATCTTTCCGGGCATATTCTCATGAGGAAACAAATTCGGATTGAAAACAGTTTGGCGAATACCGCATAAAAAACCAATTCTTTCAGCCCAAAAGCCCCCCAGCCCTACACCACAAATCAACGGTGAACTATCTTCCGATTGCTGTACGGCTTTATCTGTTTCTTTCAATAAATATTGCATGTCATGGCGCGGATGGCGTGTGCTGTAACTGATAAAGCGCACATCCGAATCAATAAACTGTAGCTGTAAGACCTTTTCATGATTCCCCGGACTGGTTGAATCAAAACCGTGTAAATAAATAATCATATTTAGCCCCACTGCCTACCGGTGTATGACGTCATTACCTTATCTTGCCCAAAAAGAGTGTTTCTGTTCAACTCTTTTATTGATTCAGCCTTGTCTTTCTTTCATCTGCTGCTTGTGCTGTTCCCAACGCTCGCTAAGCTCACTCAGCTGTTTATTCGCCTGTTTCCAGCGAGGTAACGCCAGTAAGTCACGACGAGTCATCTTATTTTTATGATAAAGCGGGGTAATTCTTTCAGCATGAATACGCATATCAGAAGGTAAACCATCCAGAACGCTAACAGCACCCTGCCGATTATTACATACCAGAATCATATCGCATCCGGCATCTAAAGCCGCCAGCCCACGTTCGGAGTAACTTCCCATAATGGCGGCACCTTCCATTGACATATCATCCGAAAACACCACACCACTGAAGCCAAGCTGTTGGCGCAGAATATTCTTTAACCAGTAAGGTGAACAACTGGCTGGACGCGGATCGACCTCACGATAGATCACATGGGCTGGCATGACCGCATCGAGAAGTCCTGCTGCAAATAAATGGCGGAATACCAACATATCTTTATCAAACAGTTGCTGATAAGTACGAGTATCTACCGGTGTTTCTTTGTGAGAATCAGCAGACACTGCGCCATGCCCGGGAAAATGTTTACCGGTTGCACGCATTCCTGCGCTATTCATTCCCTGAATAAACTGACTGGCTAACAACATGACGACTTCCGGATCGCTGTGAAATGAGCGTTCGCCGATTGCTGCACTGGTATGGCCGACATCAAGTACAGGCGCAAAACTAATATCAATATCCATAGTAGTCAGCTCTGCCGCCATTAACCAACCGGCTTCCTGTGCCATTTGTTCAGCCTGACGATCTTCCAATAGCGCAGCAAACGATTGTGGAGCGGGTAATTGAGTAAATCCTTCACGGAAACGCTGTACTCGCCCCCCCTCCTGATCCACCGCCACTAACAGGCGATGGTGAGACGCTTCTCTGACCTGACGAACCAATTCGGCTAATTGCTTAGGATCGTGAAAGTTACGGGCAAAAAATATTAAACCACCCACCAAAGGATGCTTTAATATCTCACGCTCTTCGGCATCAAGTTCATAGCCGACAACATCTAACATCACTGGTCCCACATTAACCTCACTTTTCATACTCTGAATTAATATAAATCTGAATGGCCTGTATAGTTCATTATGTTTAAAATAACGGCCCTGTTATGAAAACAGGCTAAACCTGCACAAAACAAATTTAGCCCTTTAACTTCATGATCTGATAGCTATTCAACTCATCAACGTTGAGTATTTCCCTGACCAGACCAGATAATTTCACCGGTTGAAGTCTGCAACAGTTGAATCATGATTTCCGGCAGGCTTGGATTACCGCTGGCTGATGCATAGACCACATATTTAGCCCCTAAATAACGCGCTAAACTCACCGCTTTCGCCCGGGAAACCAAACTATCATCCCCTTGTAGCCCCAGCGCCTGACGAGCTTCATTCAGCTTACTTTCAGGTACTAACTCAAAATGGCTGTTAGACTGCATAGCTTCTTTTAATGCATCGGTAGCATCTACCGTCGAAATACTGCCAGAAGTATTATTTTTTACCTGATTCAGCAACAAAATACCGTTATTGGTTTCTGCCGCAGAAGCGCTAACCATTTTATTAACCAGAGGCTGCACACTGGCCATCCAGTTAATAGGCGCTTCTGGTGGTGGTAATGTCGGCGGCGTTGGCGGCGGCTGATACGGAGGTTGAGCGGGCGGCTGAGGCGTTACCACTACCGGCGGCTTAGGTTGGGGCTTAGTCCCCTGACAACCAGCAAGCGCTAAAACCGCTAAGCCTAATCCCAAAAACAAAATCTTTTTCATTCTCAGCTCCAGTTAACGGGATAGCATTGGTCCCAGAATTTTACCACCCAGCAAATGCATATGAATGTGGTAAACCTCCTGACCGCCATGACTATTACAGTTGACGATCAGACGATAGCCATCTTCAGCAATACCTTCCTGTTCGGCAATTTTAGAGGCCACGACCATCATTCTTCCCAACGCTTGCTCATGCTCAGGTTTTACATCATTTACCGTTGGGATCAGAATATTTGGAATAATCAGAATATGAGTTGGAGCCTGTGGAGAAATATCGCGAAACGCAGTTACCAGTTCATCCTGATAAACGATATCTGATGGAATTTCACGACGAATAATCTTACTAAAAATAGTTTCTTCAGCCATAGGTGCCTCTTATATAGAAATAAGCATGGGTCAGGTGCTTTCAGTATGAGTGAGATAATTCTGCTGTTTCAAGTTTTACGATAAATGAAAAGCATCAATAATCAGCGTTAAGCCTGCAATAGCTGCAACTGCAATTAAAAAATAGCGTAGATGGAATCTTGTCCCTCTGGCTGCCAGTACCAAACAGCCAACCAGAATAATTATGCGAAAAATTGACTCTGAATCCATGATACCTATCCATAAATAGCCAGAAAGTACTGGCGGCAACTAATTAAATATTGGCGGATTATAGCCCGAATCAGCGGGGAGCACTATGGCGCTACGGTTATGACAGAAAATATTATAAAAACGGCCTCCAAAGGAGGCCGTAAATAAACTGGATATTTAACTATATGTAGACAATTAGAAACGGCCCTGCACACCCGCATGGATAACATAACCGTCAAAGTCACCTTCAAAACTTTGCAGATATTTCGCATCCATATAGAACGATGTGTTTTTAGTGGCATTAGCTGTCATACCCGCACCTGCTTGCCACCAAGTAGAATCAAAGTCAGCTGTAATATCAGTGCCGCCAACATTAACGCTAGGATCTTTACCTATAGTAGAAACAGCATCTAATGTCAGATAAGGTTTAAAGAATTCGCTTTCTTTATTCACTGCCTGATCGCGGAAGAAACGGATACCGGCACGTGCTAAACCGCCATTATAATCATCACCTTTAATGTCAGAAACTTCATCACTGAAGTTTTCAGATGTTAGATATTGATAAGCGATCTGGCCTTGCGGTTCAATTTTCCAGTTTCTGGTCACGCCAAACGGCTTGCCACCTTCCAGAGAAACAATGGCACCATAGCTCTTCTGGTCAGCATCATAACGACTGTTATAGCTGTTATCATAATAGGTAAATTGAGTTACCGCATCGATATAGCCACCGTCTTGAGCATAGCGGGTATAATAACCACCGATACTGTAAGCATTAGTGGTGATATCACCAGTATTAATACTTTCACCAGCAGCAGTACGGCCTTTATCTTTCGCTTTAGTATGCTCCTGACCTAATGTTACAGTCAGACCACCAGTAACAGATGTCCCCGCAGAAGTGGTGTCTTCATAGATGTCACGGCCAAATTGAGCAAACATGGTGTCAACATCATAGTTGAAGCGGCCAGATTTAGACTCTAAATGGCTGCCGCCAAAGCGACCCCACGTTTTATTATCAGAACCTCTGGCGAACTGCTGAGTATCACCCATACGCTCATGCAACGTACCTATCGTTTGATAACCGTATAACATATTGACATAAGGGGCAGCGATATACCCAGGTACTTCCTGACGATAAGACTTCGCTGTGTCTTGTGGTGTTGGAGTAGGCGTAACTGGATTAGTTGGGTCTACTGGATTAGTCGGATCTACTGGAATAATAGGATCCACAGGCGTAGGTGCTACATTTCGTAAATACCAGTCATTAACATCCGCTCCAGCTACATCACCTTACATACAGGTAGTAGTCGAAAGCACCCATGCTGACATAGTTGCCATTACCTAACGTAAATTGTGATGTGCTGTTACCATCAATTTGAACAACTTTAATACCATCATCTACGGTATAAGCACCATTACCATGAGCAGAAACAAACAGACGGTGGTTACCTTCCGCATCTCCCGTTACGTGAATTTGGTCAGAGTTAGTTCCTGCACCACCTTCATTCAGTTCGGTATGAATGTAAAAATCACCGCTACCTGACAGGCTACCGGTTGTTAATACGCGGTTATACGTAGTACCTGTTGGCGTCGCAAATTTCACCGAACTGTTTGTCATCTGCAAAGAGGTAATGGTTGAAGAATCAGTCATGTTCCAGGTACTCCCTGTCGCCTGTAACTTGATATCACCATTAGCCTTACCGGTAAATTCTGAATTAGTCATTGCGGTATCTAGCTTAGCACCGCTATCCACATTCATATCGCCAGTAATATTAGTATCTACAAACGTTGAAACCCAATCGCCGCCGGTCACTTTCACTGCGTTACCCGTAGCAATACTTAGCTCTGAATTAATAAAACTCAGTGCTCCATCAGTAGCAGGCCCTTCTAAAAGAATCAGGTTTGAGGCTGAAGTCGTTGTTAATGTGCTTCTCGTACTACTATTTCCGATAGCAACTTCTGAACCTTCATTAGCATAAACAGCTTCTTTAGTGGATGTAATATCTGCTCCACCACTTAAATTAACTTTACTATCGCCAGTGACAGCGACACCGGTTCCTGCTGAATTAATTTTAGTTGAGCCTTTGATAAGAACGTCACCACCCGCTTCGGCATCAACACCTGAACTCAGAGCACCATTGGTGATAACAGTAATGTTTCTGTTTAATGTGACAGAACTACCCGCTCCCTTAGATAGAACACCAATACCATTGCCGCTCGATGGAGTGGTAGTAACGGATGTACCATCAGTACTTACTGTTGATATAACACCTGTTGTTATGGTTATATCACTGATAGTACCATCAAAAACAACCTTACTACCCGCTTCTGCACTTAGACCATTTCTTGAATCAGAATAAATTTCTTTTAAAACGTTCTGATCGTCTACCAGTGTCCCACCACTGTAGGCACGTAAAACATAAGCGCCCGAACTATTCACCGCATAAATATTAGCGTCCGGGTTAGCTGAAAGATCCAGCACACTGCCATTAGCCTGTGTTGAAGTCGTATTTACATCAGCAACAGACACATTGCTATACATTACTGTTCCAGCCAGAGCTACAAAAACAGATAATGGTCTCAATTTCGCATTAATTATCAACATATCCAAATATCCCTATTAATAAATATTATCTGTGTCAACTTATTCTGTTCAAATAAATCACAGCGCAACAATATAGTTTTCACTTAACGTCTCATCTTATTAGCAGGGACTAAAAACAATCCCAAAAAATATAAGAAAACTCTTAAACCAACTAATATGAGAATTTTAACAAATCAAAGAATGTTAAAAGCACAAAGAATATACAGGCGTCTAACCATAGGCGTCCGTTACTCAATTAGAATCCGAAAGGACTATAATCAATATTCAAAAAAAATAAAGATAAAATTGCCATAAAATATCTTTTATATAAGTCAAGAAAACAGACTACCATCTCATAAAAATAATCATGATTTATAATTTTCATGTAAATACATTTAAATAAACAACAAAAAATGCTTAAAAATCAAAAGAAATGAAATATTAATAAAAAATAGATCATTATTTTAATGATTATTTGAAAACAAATAGAATTTTTATATAAATAAAAAAATATCATTAAACCACCAATTCACTGAACTTCACAATTACACATAAAATTAAATGGAAAATAATCACGAAAATATTAAAAAAACCACCTTAAAATAATAAAAAAGAAATACACCAAAATTAATTAATAAACAAATTTTTTCTCTTACGATATAAAAACATTAACACGGGGGAATTATTACCATGTGTTAGCATGTAGTTGGCTTGTATTAATATTATTTCTAATTCCGGCAAAAACCAATATCTTAAAAAGAGTGTTTTTGTCCTTCAGGAAAGTTAAAAATAGATTTTGAGATACATTAAAATCACCAATAAAAACTCACACAATGAAATCAGCTAAAAGTCAGGGTATAATCATCGCCAGATACAGAGGAGTTTAGATATGAGTCATAATCTGGCAGATCTTCCAAAAGAAGAGCGTGAAAAGGTCGACGTGGATTTGCACGCATCAGGTATTGCGTATAAAGAACGTTATGGTATGCCATTTAACTTTCGTGAAATCGAAGCGTTGATTCCGGTTAACCTTCGGGAATACTTTAAGCAACGCGTCGATTTCTATCGTAGTAACCCCTACCACTTGGGTAAGTTACCCTATATTGCTAATGAAAAATAACTACAGTGACCTGATATATACATAACAAAAAAGTACCTGAACATAAGGTATAACCCAATACAACAGGCAACCAGTCATCTCACTGACGCATTCTATAATAGTAGTCAAACATGGCCTGTAATCTTATCTATCCACTTCGTTTTTTTATGTGTACAGCGTAAAAAATGAAAATTTGCTCCATCCATTGATGTTTATCATTATGTGACTAAAATCACACTCACAATAGAATTTCGTGATAAATATCACATTAAGATTTAGAAGGAGGATAAGTTATGAAAACGATGAAATCGATGTTTTCTCGTCTTAATCAGTTGGTTAATGACCTGTCAAAACCAACTTTTTACTAAGACAATCCGGGGCAGCTTCAGCTGATATTCCCCTACAACAAAGCCACCATTCGGTGGCTTTGTCATTTTAGCCGCTTATCTTACAACCAGGACGCAAGTATTCGCATATCGCACAATACCCGACGCATTTGATCCTAATAGATGGGTGGTTATATTTGGCCTCCTTGAGCCAATAACAATTAAATCTGCAGACACTTCACTCGCAACTACGGCTATTTCATCTCTGGGCGAACCAAATGCAATAGAGTAGGAAACCTGCCCCACAGGGAGATCAATTGAATCTGCCAGTTTCTTAAGGTCTTCTTCTGCTTTAACGGAAGCTTTATCTTTGAGCTCTGGATAGCCCAAAGCATAAGAGTTAATAATAGCTGATGAGATAGGTAATACGTGGAGTAATCTCATCTTCGCATCTGACAATTTAGCCAGATATACCGCATGCTTGACTGCATTCCCTGTCAGTTCTTCTTCCAGAATATCCACCGGGACTAAAATAGATTTGTACATCATGCACTCTCCTCTAATTTAGAAACAGAAAAGATCGGCTGATAACATTATATTTCATTACCCATCATTTTTTGTGAGTTGGCTAACTTAACAGCAATAACTTGTCATTAGTGAAGAAAAAACATCTTTCAGATGGTTATCACAAAGTATGAACTTTACATGAAAAGGTATGATCGGTTAGTATCTTCATTGACATTGTTTATCTTGAATAACGACCATGTTATTAATGCCAGCGCTTTAGCTGGCATTTTTTTACTCAAACATCCGCTCTTATGATAAAAACACTTTCTTTCAACAATATCTTTAACCCTACTTTTAACATAACTGTATAAAATATTTAGATGTTATTTCTCAGATTAATTATTAAGTTACCCATTAATAAAACTAACTTTTTCATCATAAATAACAAAATTGAAACATCTATAATCAATATTCAAAAAATCAAATTCTATAAAGAACCATCATTTGATGATTTTATAATTTAGATAAAAATTAAAATCAACACATTTACAAAAAATTAAAAATCATTGAACCATAAAATAAATCAATAAAAATCAATTGGTTAATAAAGATGAAATCATATGAATCAATAAAATTAAAAAAACAAAATCACATTGGCCATTGACAAGAAAATCCCATTAATTAAAATAAAAACATCAATGGCAATCTAATTGTTTTAAAAAATCAAGAAAAAATCAAACCAGCAATTTAAAAACCACACAAAAAACAAGTTATCAAGCCTGTTAAAAATGAAAATAAATAAAGAAAAAATGATGATTTTAAAAATAATTATCAACATATTAACAAGGCCTAAAATTAATTAATATGAAATCAAAAATATTGTTACCCACATTAAATAATGGAGTGTTTATGAATAAAAATATCATATGTATATTTTGTGAGGATGAGACGAATGTTACCAAGTTTGGGACAACAAAAACCAATATACAACGCTATCGTTGTAAAGCTTGTGGTAAATCATTCCAAACTGATTACCTTTACAGAGGAAAAGAATCTTTGGCTCTCTCATACACCATTCAAAAACTCTCCTCTTCTGGATATTCTCCTGAAGAGATAAGAAAAATGACCGATGCCAGACAAGAGACAATTTTTAGACACCTAAATAACTAAGCTACAGCTATAGATATATGGTTCTACTCTTATGTCATTTTTTGATTGCATTAATATACATGCTCATATAATAAAAAATTAAAATATTTATCAACTATATTATGATTTTTTAGTAAAAATGGGAGGTTATACTCCCACTCACTATGAAAGGTCTATCAATTTTTATCAAATCATTCACTAAATTAACTATCGCTATCAGACACTTTTTAGCTTATTAGCGATGAGCTTAATAACGATAATATTTTTATTCGTATCAATTTTTAGTGGTTTTAATTTAACAGCTAGTTTTAACTTGTCATTATCATCTAAACAGAATTTTCTATAAGTTAGATCAATAAAATACATCCAATTGATATTTAATCAGTTTCAATACCCAATATGGCATTCACTCCACCATCATTAAGAAGAAAGTCAAGACCTCTGTTTGTAATGCGTAACTGTCCTAAATTAATCATATAATCATTCACACAACGGGTGATTCCGCTGGTCAAAAGTTTATGCTCTTCAAGATAGAGTAAATTAGCAACAAGAGTATCTTTATCACCAGCGACTGAAAGTAATGGTAGCCATTCCTCTCTATGAATATTATTAGGATATACGTTAGATAAAATTTTCAATATGCTATTTTGTAGATCTCTGTTGATTTTCAAAACACTCTCTCCCTTAGTTTTTCCCCGGCAAGAATAACACTTAGGCTAATTCAATTACATAATTTATTATTATAAAGAATATAAATATACTACCGATAAAGCTTTAGAGGAATCAATAGTTAAATCAGATTTCATCTACATCTATTTTACGAAATTATTAGTAATTTAGTTGCTAAAAATAAAAATATTGAATGATTTAAAAAGCAAATCTGATATGCATTAGCCTGTATAAAAAACAGATCATTTATTTTATTTCTATTTATAGGCAATCACTATTAATCATCTATCTTTTGCGTTGACAAAATCTTTCCTTATATGATTTAGTTAATTTTTTATTTAAAAATACATTCTGATATCGTCAGCAATCATTCAATAATAAATTCATAACACTAAATATATTAACTAGTTAGTATTAGAAAAGATGATATCTATCTTAATACGCCTAAGTCACTATTCAACACTTACACCAGAAAAATCGTGGACCTCAAAAATGAACATTAGTGTTGAAATCAGATCGCCGTTTTAGGTAGTCTGCTGTTACCACAGGCTACGAATGAAAGGTAAAAAATGAAAGTATCCGCAAGAAACCAGTTAAAAGGCATTATTGAATCCATCAATTCTGGTGCAATCAACGATGAAGTCGTCTTACATTTAAACGGCGGAGAAAACATTACTGCAGTTGTCACTAAAACAGTGTAACGACATTAGGCTTAGTAAAAGGTAAAGCGGCTATCGCTATCTTTAAAGCTCCCTGGGTAATTCTGGCATCCGCTGAAAATGGTTTGAACTTCTCTGCCCGTAATCAGTTTAAGGGTAATGTTGAGTCATTAGAAAAAGGCAGCGTGAACTCGATTGTCAATATGGTTACTGAGACTGGCCTTAAGCTATCTGCCGTCGTTACCAACAATAGCGTTGAAGAAATGCAGCTTCATACAGGTGCCCCCATTATAGCTCTTATTAAGGCATCAAACGTTATTCTGGCTACTGAGAAATAAGCTAAACAAAAAACCGGATCCAATAAAAAACGGGAGCATTCAGGCTCCCGTTAATATTTGTGACACTTTTTACAATTACATGCAGCCGATCACATCTTTGCCAAACTCGCTGCAGGAGCGCTCTTTAGCATCATCCATCATACGGGCGAAGTCATAAGTGACAGTTTTATTCTTAATTGCCCCTTCCACGCCTTTGATGATTAGGTCAGCCGCTTCGGTCCAGCCCATATGACGCAGCATCATCTCAGCAGACAGAATAACTGAACCCGGATTCACTTTGTCCTGACCAGCATATTTTGGTGCCGTACCGTGAGTCGCTTCGAACAACGCACAGTCATCACCAATGTTTGCTCCTGGTGCAATACCAATACCACCAACTTGTGCAGCCAGCGCATCAGAAATGTAGTCACCGTTAAGGTTCATCGTTGCGATCACATCATACTCTTCCGGACGCAACAGAATTTGTTGCAGGAAAGCATCAGCGATAACATCATTGATAATAATATCTTTGCCAGTTTTAGGATTTTTGACCTTCAACCATGGGCCGCCATCAAGCAGTTCACCACCAAACTCTTCTTTCGCTAACTGGTAACCCCAGTCTTTGAAAGCGCCTTCGGTAAATTTCATGATGTTGCCTTTATGAACCAGCGTAACAGAGTCACGATCGTTATCAATCGCATACTCAATTGCTGCACGAATCAGGCGTTTACTTCCCTCTTCCGAGCACGGTTTAATACCGATACCGCACTGTTGTGGGAAACGAATTTTAGTTACGCCCATTTCGTCACGCAGGAATTTAATCACTTTATCAGCTTCGGCTGTACCAGCTTTCCACTCAACACCTGCATAGATATCTTCTGCGTTTTCACGGAAAATCACCATATCGGTCAAATCAGGGCGTTTAACCGGACTTGGCGTCCCCTCAAAATAACGCACCGGACGCAGACAAATATAGAGATCCAACTGCTGACGTAGTGCTACGTTCAACGAACGAATACCACCACCAACCGGTGTTGTCAGAGGACCTTTAATAGCGACTTTATATTCACGAATTAAATCCAGCGTCTCATCAGGTAACCAGACGTCTTTACCATATACCTGAGTTGATTTCTCACCAGTATAGATTTCCATCCAGGAGATTTTGCGCTCGCCGCCGTAAGCTTTCTTTACTGCCGCATCAACAACATCAATCATGACAGGCGTTACATCGACACCAATACCGTCGCCTTCAATATAAGGAATAATAGGATCTTGCGGAACTGTGAGTTTGCCATTAGCGTTAACTGTAATTTTTTTACCTGTGGCAGGAACAACTACTTTGCTTTCCATCAAACTCTCCTCTGAGGACATGTTTGTTAATTTTTTGTAAGATGCGTACATGATACTACTTGAATACTTTCAGTCCGCCAATCAAAAACTTTTTCAAGTATAATGATTTAACGATTCAACACGCGAAATGTCATGTTAAAGCTAGCAACTAAAAAAAATTCTGCCACTGGCAGAAGACAAAAAACCGTCAACCGTGCGCCAAAAGGCCCACGGCGCGTAATCTTGTTCAATAAACCCTTTGATGTCTTGCCTCAGTTCACCGATGAAGCCGGCAGAAAAACCTTAAAAGATTATATTTCTGTAACCGGCGTTTATGCCGCGGGAAGACTGGATCGCGATAGCGAAGGCCTGCTGGTTTTGACAAATGACGGCAAATTACAGGCAAAATTAACACAACCGCAACATAAAACAGGGAAAGTCTATTTGGTTCAGGTGGAAGGAATTCCTGACACTGAAGCACTGGAAAAATTACGTCATGGCATAACGCTTAATGATGGTCCAACTCTTCCCGCGGGAGCAGAGCTCATTGCTGAACCCGATTGGTTATGGCCACGGGATCCGCCAATTCGCGAACGCAAAGCGATTCCAACCAGCTGGATAAAAATCACGCTGTATGAAGGGAGAAACCGTCAGGTTCGCAGGATGACAGCTCATGTTGGATTTCCAACCCTGCGATTAATTCGTTACAGTCTGAATAACTGGAATCTTGATGGCCTTGCCCCTGGCGAGTGGAAAGAGGTGAAATATGTCTGACAACCAATATAAACCCCATGTCACCATGGCCTGTGTTGTTCAGGCTGAAAATCGATTTTTGATGGTAGAAGAACGGATTCATGGTTTGCCAACATTAAATCAACCGGCTGGTCATCTTGAGGCCCACGAAACGCTGTTAGAAGGTGCACAACGCGAACTTTGGGAAGAAACTGGTATTCATGCCGCACTGCAATCTTTGTTGCAAATTTATCAGTGGATTGCCAACGATGGCACACCGTTTATTCGCTTTACTTTTGCCATTGATTTACCAGAAATGCCTGAAACCATGCCTCACGACAGCGATATTGACCGGTGCCTGTGGTTAACGGCGGAAGAAATTATTCATGCGCCTAATTTACGTTCTCCTTTAGTCAGAGAAAGTATGATTCGCTACCTACAACCTGAACGCTACCCCCTTTCAATACTGGAAAACTTTAAATAGCGAAAAAGCGTTTGTGTTAAGCGGTGCGCCGGCGCTATCAACGTGCTAAAATGCTGCGCTGCAAAGCAGTCTCAACAATATATTTTGTATCACCCTAAGTCATAACAGTACGTGAGAGCCCCATGTCAGATAATAGCCAGAAAAAAGTCATTGTCGGTATGTCCGGCGGTGTTGACTCCTCCGTTTCAGCCTGGTTGCTACAGCAACAGGGCTATCAGGTGGCCGGTTTATTTATGAAAAACTGGGAAGAAGATGATTCCGATGAATATTGTTCCGCCGCCACTGACCTGGCGGATGCTCAGGCTATCTGCGATAAGTTAGGCATCGAACTATATACCATCAACTTCTCCGCAGAATATTGGGATAACGTATTTGAGCATTTTTTGGCTGAATACAAAGCAGGCCGTACGCCAAATCCGGATATTCTGTGCAATAAAGAGATCAAATTTAAAGCATTCCTGGAATTCGCAGCAGAAGACCTAGGCGCAGATTACATTGCAACTGGGCACTACGTACGTCGTCAGGATGTTGATGGTAAAAGTCGCCTGCTGCGTGGCGTCGATACCAATAAAGATCAAAGCTATTTTCTTTATACTTTAAGCCATGAACAAGTTGCTCAAAGCCTGTTTCCCGTTGGCGAACTGGAAAAACCGGAAGTTCGCAAAATTGCTGAACAGTTAGATTTAGCGACAGCAAAAAAGAAAGACTCCACGGGTATCTGCTTTATCGGTGAGCGTAAATTCAAAGATTTTCTGGCCCGTTATTTACCTGCGCAACCGGGTGACATAGTGACTGTTGATGGTGACAACGTTGGTACCCACCAAGGGTTGATGTATCACACTCTGGGTCAGCGTAAAGGATTAGGCATTGGCGGTTTGAAAGACGGTGGTGAAGATCCATGGTACGTGGTTGATAAAGACCTCATAAATAATCGCCTGATTGTTGCACAGGGTCACGACCATCCCAGCCTGTTCTCTAATGGTTTAATAGCCCAGCAGCTACATTGGGTCGACCGTAATGAAATCACTGAAACGTTCCGCTGTACGGTTAAGACTCGTTATCGTCAGCAGGATATTCCTTGCACAGTGATCCCTCATGCTCCGGATCGGATTGAAGTTCGTTTTGACGAGCCCGTAGCAGCGGTTACCCCAGGACAATCGGCCGTATTTTATCAGGGCGATGTTTGCCTTGGCGGCGGCGTTATTGAAGAACGTTTACAGGATTAATTGTGGCAAAAAATTATTATGATATTACTGTAGCGCTGGCTGGCATTGCTCAGTCAGCTCGTTTGGTTCAACAACTGGCTCATAACGGTCAGTGTGATAACGATGCCCTTTCTGTTTCGCTAAAAAGCATTCTGGTGACAGATTCCCCTTCTACTCTGGCGGTTTTCGGGCATGAAAGCGATCTGAGTGTAGGACTAGATACCTTACCCTGTGTTCTAACCAATAACCGTCAGGAGCTTAGTGCAGAAATCACACGTTATGTGCTTAGCCTGATGGTACTGGAACGTAAACTTTCGGGTAATCCTCAAGCATTAAATGAACTATCGAATCGCATCAGCCAACTCGATCGTCAACTGGCTCATTTTGATATTGAGTCAGAAACCATTATTAGTTCCCTTGCCAGTATCTACGTTGACATTGTCAGTCCTCTGGGACCGCGCATCCAGGTGACAGGCTCCCCGGAAGCGTTACAAAAGCCACTGGTTCAGGCTAAAGTCCGTGCAGCACTGTTAGCCGGTATTCGTGCTACGGTACTTTGGCAGCAAGTCGGTGGAAGCCGTCTGCAATTTATGTTTTCACGCAATCGCCTGTTACAGCAGGCCAGAGAAATTGTTGCTCATCGTTAAACTTTCAGACTTCAGGAGTCTTACTGATGGAATTATCTTCACTGACCGCCGTATCCCCTATTGATGGACGTTACGGAGATAAAGTCAGTTCATTACGCTCAATCTTCAGCGAGTTCGGCTTGCTTAAATTCCGCGTTACAGTGGAAGTTCGCTGGCTACAAAAATTAGCGGATTGTGCACAAATCAAAGAAGTTCCTGCTTTTAGCAAAGAAGCAAACGATTACCTTGATAAAATTGTCGCTGACTTCAATGAATCTGATGCCCTGAGAATTAAAACTATTGAGCGAACCACCAATCACGACGTTAAAGCCGTGGAGTATTTCCTCAAAGAAAAAGTGGCCGCTATTCCTGAATTACAGGCAATTTCAGAATTTATACACTTCGCCTGTACTTCTGAAGATATTAATAACCTTTCCCACGCCCTGATGCTATCTACCGCCCGCCAAACTGTGCTGTTACCAACCTGGCGTGAAATAATTGATTCAATAAAGCATCTGGCGGCACAATACCGGAATATCCCCCTGCTTTCTCGTACCCATGGACAACCGGCTACACCAAGTACCATTGGTAAAGAGTTTGCAAACGTTGCTTATCGTATGGAGCGTCAATATAAGCAACTGAGTCAGGTTGAAGTTTTGGGTAAAATTAATGGTGCCGTAGGTAATTACAATGCCCATATGGTGGCCTATCCTGAGGTTAACTGGCACCAGTTTAGCGAGAGTTTTGTTACTTCGTTAGGTATCACATGGAATCCTTACACCACACAAATTGAACCACACGACTATATTGCCGAACTGTTTGATTGTGTAGCCCGATTCAACACCATCCTGCTGGATTTTGACCGTGATATCTGGGGTTATATTGCTTTGAATCATTTCAAACAAAAAACCATTGCCGGTGAGATTGGTTCTTCAACCATGCCGCATAAAGTAAACCCTATCGACTTTGAAAACTCCGAAGGTAATTTAGGCTTAGCTAATGCCGTACTGGGACATCTGGCAGCAAAACTGCCGGTATCTCGTTGGCAGCGTGACCTGACTGATTCTACTGTACTGCGTAATTTGGGTGTTGGTATTGGTTATGCCATGATCGCTTATCAATCCACCATGAAAGGCATCAGCAAGCTGGAAGTTAATGAAAGTAACCTTCAGAATGAACTGGACCATAACTGGGAAGTTCTGGCTGAGCCAATTCAAACCGTAATGCGTCGTTATGGTATTGAGAAACCTTATGAGAAACTGAAAGAGTTAACCCGCGGTAAACGCGTTACCGCTGAAGATATGCAAGTCTTTATTGATAAACTGGAATTGCCAGAAGATGAAAAAATACGTCTGAAGGCTATGACACCTGCAAACTATATTGGCTATGCAGTAAATATGGTTGATGAACTGAAATAATTTAGACTTTAATACTTTCAATACAGGGCGCTAAAACAGCGCCCTGATTGTTTTGCCCTACCGATTAATTATCACGGTTTAAAACGTTGTTCTGTCAGCTTCACAATTTCTACCAAGACATCACTGGCTGCCCGAAGTGATTTAACCGGCAAATATTCATAAATAGAATGAAAGTTATGCGCCCCGGTAAATACATTAGGACAAGGCAAACCATTTTGCGACAAGGCTGCGCCATCGTATCCACCACGCATAGGTGTCACTTTAGGCTCAATATTCAAATTACGGTAAGCTTGTGTGGCGATATCAATAGGATAGGCTGACTCCCCCTGCAAGCTGTTAAACACATTGGCATACCGATCGGAAAGAGTACATTTCACGCTTCCCTCTCCCCAAAGTGCTGCGCAACTTTCTGAAAGGTTTTTCAGGAATTGCATTCGTTGTTGATAGCCCTGTTCAGTAAAATCCCGAACATCCATATTCAATACGGTCTTAGCACTGTTTCCCTGCAGTTGCTTAACCCAATAATACCCTTCCCGGCCTTCGGTATATTCTGGTGCTTCGCCGCCTGGTAACATGGAGATAAATTTATGAGCCATCAGCAGTGAATTTTTTAGCTTTCCTTTTGCCGACATGGGATGAGCAGATTGGCCGGTAAATACAATCACGGCATCACCCGCATTCCAGTTCTCGTACACCAGTTCACCAATGCCGCAACAATCCAACGTGTAGGCAAAATCAGCACCAAAAGTTTTAACATCAAACACCTTGGAGCCTCGCAGACCTTGTTCCTCATCAGGAACCAGTCCTACTTTTACTGGACCATGTTTAATCTCTGGGTGCTGCACTAAATACTGGATCATATTAACAATCGAGGCGATAGCTGCTTTATCATCCGCACCTAACAGGCTGGTTCCATCGGTTACAATAATCTCATCACCAATGTAATCCTTCAGCTCAGAAAACTCACTTTGACGTAAATAGATGTTCTGTTGTTTATTCAGGCAAAGGTCTCCACCGGAATAAGGCAATATTTGTGCATGTGTATCCGTTGTTTGCTCTGCGCTGGTATCCAGATGCCCGAAGAAAGCGACTGCCGGAAGTGGATAGTTAACATTGGCAGGAAGCGTCGCTGTTAGTATTGCTCTCTCACTCACCTGTACATCCTGTAGGCCAAGTGCCCTCAACTCTTCCCCAACCTGATTAGCTAAAACTCGCTGGCCTTCAGACGAAGGCATAATACCAGCAGCCCCATTCTCTCTATTAGTTGTTGTATTAATTTTGGTATAGGAAATAAAACGCTCAACAATATCCACTCTATTCACCTTTTATTTTTTAAGTTGTTTTACTTACGGTATCACAAGGGGAATTTTTGTTGAATTCATTTCAATTCGACATAAATCATTATTTATCAATTAATTGACGAAACAAACTCATATAGATGTCATAATGTTATAAAAATGGTTCTGCATATATAATAATTATCTTTCAGGTAAAAATAATATTTTCAAACTATCATATAAGCGTGTTCCTTATTCATACAAGAGCTCAAAAATAACAATATCATTATATATTTCAATGCTGATTAACGCGGTTAACTGTATAGTTAACGCTGATGATGTTAGACTTATCTTCATAAGCCAGTTTTTGGCATTCATTTCATCTTTACCGCATTAACTCTGTCTGAAACAGTCTCTGCTAATGTCATGCATAGGAAAGAAAATGGGTTCGATAACAGATTTATTCCAGGCACTCCTGCACCAGGACTTTAAAACATTAGCTAATCCGGAATTTCTTTGGGCCATTTATGGCATCTTATTTTTGATAATCTTTCTGGAAAATGGTCTATTACCTGCTGCATTCTTACCCGGTGATAGCCTGTTATTACTGGCTGGTGCTTTAGTTGCCCAAGGCTCGCTGCATTTTCTTCTCACGGTTTTGGTTCTTTCTACTGCTGCAGCTATGGGGTGCTGGTTTAGTTACCTTCAGGGGCGATGGTTAGGCAAAACGAAAACGGTTCAGGGGTGGATGTCGAAGATACCTGCTCACTATCACCAACGGGCGCATCAGCTATTTCATCGCCATGGTTTCTTTGCTCTGCTTATTGGTCGTTTTTTGGCATTCGTGCGCACCTTATTACCAACGATTGCGGGTCTTTCTGCCCTTGATGCAAAACGCTTTCAAATTTTTAACTGGTTAAGTGCTGTGCTATGGGTAACTGTTGTTACCAGCCTTGGCTATCTCATCAGCCTGACGCCATTGTATAAGCACCATGAAGCGGCCGTTATGAATGGGTTGATGATTCTACCTGTCGCCCTGTTGGTCATCGGGCTGATTGGTTCTTTAATTGTGGTATTAAAGAAAAAGTCTGAAAAGAAGAAATAATTAACATTCCAGCTATCAGATATCACAGTTCGTCATGTAATATCTGAAATATTTGTTAGTCACAAAGTGCATCCATTGCTATCTTGCATCGGGAAAGGAAAACGGTAATAGCCTCATCATAATTCAACTCTTTAAACAAAATAGCACGTTCAAATAGCTGCTCACCCGACTCACCATCCCAACGCCACTGTATCTTTACTGTGTTCTTTATCGGGTCTATTTCTATAGTCACTAAAGCGTTTGGGCAGCTTTGTTGAGCATGAAGGATAAAATCCGTAAGTTCCATAAGAGTTCCTGAACAATATTGATTACGACTTGTATAACAGTCTTTATATTAATTGGCATAAGCTCAAAAAGTTACAGCTCAAATGGTAACATCCTGCTGCTTTTTCAATGCTATAGTTCCAACAAATTAATACTGTTATTTTTAGGAACACGTTAATTCTATGAGTATTGAAACACTTAAATTTATGCAGGATGAGCGCCAAAGGCTTATCGGTAAATCCGTATGTCGCCTCAATACCCTTGGGGAAGATATCTCCCGTGAGAACATCATCAAGACACTGGAGGATTTAATTAGTGAAACAGATGACACCTCACAGCAACGAGTTATTCAAGATACCATCACCGCTTTTATCGCCACTAATGGAAAGTTTACCTTAGCACGCTGAAACCAAATCGGGACAATAGCGAACAAACTCAGATACAGCAATGCTTAAACTTCAGACATAAAAAAACCACCTCACAGGTGGTTTTAACTAACTCAAAATTCTGATTTTATCAATATCAAATGGTGCCCGGGGCGAGACTTGAACTCGCACGGCGTTGCCGCCGAGGGATTTTAAATCCCTTGTGTCTACCGATTCCACCACCCGGGCATACTTGATATTGGAGGCGCGTCCCGGAGTCGAACCGAGGTAGGCGGATTTGCAATCCGCAGCATGGCCACTCTGCCAACGCGCCGTAATATTCCAGATGAATATTAATTTGGAGCGGGAAACGAGACTCGAACTCGCGACCCCGACCTTGGCAAGGTCGTGCTCTACCAACTGAGCTATTCCCGCGCCTAAAGCATTATATCAGAACTTACTGATTTAGCTGCTTATCCCAATCATGGCTGCTGCCGTAATTGGATGCTGTGCATTCTACTTACCTGACGAGGTGAGTCAATAGAATTATTACAACATTTGGTTCGTTTGCTGCTTTTTCCGGCGTATCGACTATGGTTCCAGCAAATCAGCCTTTGAGGCTTTCAAATATTGGAACATCGACCAGAATGTTAAGATCGTGGCAATATATAACAAAATAAAACCAAAAATCTCAACCATCGGGTTAGGCCGCCACAACAATATGACTAAAGCCAGCATCTGAGCGGAGGTTTTCACTTTACCTACCCATGAAACCGCAACGCTGCTTCGTTTACCGATTTCGGCCATCCACTCTCTCAACGCAGAAATAATAATTTCACGCGCTATCATGGTCGCTGCAGGTAGTGATATCCACCAAACGTGATAATACTCAGAAACTAACACTAAGGCTGTCGCAACCATTACCTTGTCAGCGACCGGATCGAGAAAAGCACCAAAGCGTGTAGTTTGCTTCCAGCGTCGAGCCAGAAAGCCATCAAACCAGTCAGTCACCGCAGCAACGACAAAAATGATGGCACAGACCATTGGAGCCCACTGATATTGCGCCGGTAAATAGAACGCCACAACAAAGAATGGAATCAAAATGATACGAAAAAGTGTAAGCAGAGTCGGTATATTAAATTGCATAGTGCTCTGGTGCTCTATTGCTGTTCAGTATAAAAGGGAAGGCGTATGCCTATGTTGCTACATACTCTTCAGGGTTTCAATGCATTGTGTATCTTTTCTGCTAAAGATTGCGATATTCCAGGTATTTTTGCGATCTCTTCGACGGTAGCATTCAATAATGGTTGCAAGCCTCCCATATATTTTAGCAATGCCTGACGACGTTTGGGCCCCACGCCTTCAATATGTTCTAATGCGCTGGTATTTCTTACTTTTGCCCGCCGCTGGCGATGCCCGGATATGGCATGGTCGTGCGAATCGTCACGAATATGTTGAATGACATGCAATGCCGGTGAATCTGGAGGTAAAGAAAATCCTTCGCCTTCAGCAGCCAGAAATAGCGTTTCCAACCCCGCTTTACGATCGCTGCCTTTAGCAATACCAACCAATAATGGCCTGGTTTTATCCCAATCAACATCCAACTGATTAAAAACATCGATGGCTTGCCCCAATTGCCCTTTTCCACCATCAATAAAAATCACATCTGGAATTTTCTCATCCGTTAGCGCTTTTCCATATCGCCGCTTTAGTACTTGTGACATTGCCGCATAATCATCACCGGGTGTTATACCGGTGATATTGTAACGTCGATATTCAGAGCGCAATGGACCATTGCTATCAAATACTACGCAGGAGGCAACGGTCTCTTCCCCCATAGTATGGCTGATATCAAAACATTCCATCCGGCTAATTTTAGTTAGTTTCAGCACTTCAGTTAGCGATGCAAGACGCTGATGGATTGTTGATTGCTGTGATAATTTCGTTTTAAGTGCAATTTGCGCATTAGTTCTTGCCAGTTTTAGATAACGAGCCCGATCCCCTCTGGGATTGCTTTGTATCTGAATTTTTCGCCCGGCAACTTCTGATAATGTCTCTTCCAGTGCGTTCTTATCCGGTAAAGTGAAGTCCAGTAAAATCTCACCGGGTAACGATCTTGACTGACTCCCCTGCAAATAGAATTGACCAACGAAAGTCTGAACAACTTCGTCCAGCTCAGTTCCTTTAGGAATTTTAGGATAATAACTCCGGCTGCCAAGCACTTTGCCCTGTCGCAAGAACAATACATGCATACAGGCCAGGCCAGCCTCATAAGAGACGCCAATGACATCCAAATCATCACTATCACCAGAAACAAATTGTTTTTCAGTGACTCGTCGAATGGCCTGAATTTGATCGCGGATGCGGGCTGCCTCTTCAAAATTGAGTGACAAACTTGCCTGCTCCATATTGGCTATCAGTTGATTCAGTACTTGTTGGTCTTTACCTTCCAAAAACAATCGAACGTAGTTGACCTGCTTCTGATATTCCTCATCACTGACCAACCCAGCAACACAAGGCCCTAAACAGCGGCCAATTTGATATTGCAGACAGGGGCGCGAACGATTGCGATAAACGCTATCTTCACACTGACGAACAGGAAAAAGTTTCTGTAGCAACGCTAAGGTTTCACGCACCGCTCCCGAATTAGGGAATGGTCCAAAGTACTCGCCTTTGGCATGTTTCGCTCCCCGATGCATTTTTAAGCGAGGATGCTTATCTGAACTAAGAAAAATTAACGGGTAAGACTTATCATCACGCAGCAAAACGTTATAGCGAGGTTGGTATAACTTAATATAATTATGTTCGAGTAATAACGCTTCTGTTTCAGTATGGGTAACCGTAACGTCAATATTAGCGATACTCTTAACTAAGGCCTCTGTCTTTCGACTACTTACGTTTTGGCGAAAATAACTGGACAGACGCTTTTTAAGATCTTTTGCCTTTCCTACATAAATAACAACGCCAGAAGTATCGTACATACGATAAACTCCTGGCTCATTGGTTACATATTTTAAAAATGCTTTACTATCAAAACTGTCAGTCACTATTTAACAATTTCTCTGATGTCACAATACCATGACGGATAGCAAGATGCGTTAACTCCACATCACCACTAATATTCAGCTTGCTAAACATTCTGTAACGATAGCTGTTGACCGTTTTAGGGCTGAGATTGAGTGTTTCCGCAATCTCATTAACTTTCAATCCCTTAGTAATCATCAGCATAATTTGCAGTTCACGTTCAGATAAACTGGATAATAGCGTATCCGCCTCCGGCTCTAACTGACTTAATGCCATTTGTCGGGCAATATCCGCACCGATATAGCGCTGCCCGGATGCAATCGCTCGAATAGCATTAATCACTTCCTGGGGTGCAGAACCTTTGCTTAAATAGCCAGAAGCACCCGCCTGCATAACTTTTGCCGGCAGTGGGTTTTCAGTATGGATAGTCAGCATAATGACTTTAATATCTGGTGAGTAGCGCAAAATCTTACGCGTAGCCTCCAGGCCACCAATGCCCGGCATATTCATATCCATTAAGACGATATCTACGCTATTGGAACGACACCACTTTACAGCATCCTCGCCGGTTTGTGCTTCGCCAACAACTTTTATCCCTTTGACATCTTCCAGAATGCGTCGGATCCCTACGCGCACCAATTCGTGGTCATCAACAAGAAGAACGCTTATCAACAGAAAGTCTCCAAACAAGAAAGGTAAAGTGATGCTTTTTATTTATTACGCAATAGTTCATAAAAAACACTCAACCAACTGATAGTACAGGATGAAACACCATTTCAAAATCAAAATATATTCAACCTGCCAACAAATCCATCCTTCAAAGGTAACTTAGGTTTACATATCCTCACTGCAAACTCAACGAAAAGATTTACTACCATACTGCCATTTTTATGATTATATCAATAATATAGCTGTTCGTCTGTAATGATAATCTAATCAACTAAAGACAGCCACAAAGCTTATATAATGGAATAAGAAGGCAACATTAATAAATGCTATTTGGTTATAATTCATCCGTGAATGTCTCAAAGAGTTACAAAGTCAGTCAACATAACTCTCCCCCATAAAAAGACAATCATATCGTTTAGTACTGTCTACAAATCAAAACCGTTGTGTTATTAACTTCTCAAATAAAAATGACATTGATAAATCATTATTTTTTGTGTCTACTTGTTGCTGTAACTTTGTAGTTAAATTGTTAATTGTGAAGAAATCATATTTGATGTGATTCCCTTCTCACCATTGTAGACAACTTTATTTTCAGGAGGTCATGATGACCGTATTACTTCAAGTGGATTTCAGTATGCCTGCAGAAATGTTAGGTGATAATTTATCCAAGAGCGCCGTTTCTCTGGCTGAAAGTATCAATAATGAACCTGGTTTTATTTCAAAAATCTGGACTGAAAACCTACAAACGGAAGAAGCCGGTGGAATTTATTTGTTCACTGACCGCGAATCAGCTGAACGCTATTGGGAAATGCACCAAAAGCGCATCGCTTCTTTTGGTGTTAAAAGCGCAAATTGTAAAATTTTTGATATTAACCTCCCACTCACTAAAATTACCCACGGCCAGGTTGAATAGCTATCATATGTGACATAAGTCCCTCCTAAAATAGGCTTATGTCACATATGTCCTGATCAGGCAGCTACAACAATACGTGATGCTTCATCTTTCATCCTCGTCATGATCGTATTTCCTCTGGTAAGAAGATCATCGCGGTGAACATAACTTAATTGTGGCCCTGTCCATGTTTTATCAAAAATCAGTATTGCCACACCAAATGAAGCCGTTGTAACTTCTTGTCGCTTATCTGCCGGAATGAACCATTTGGGCATATCAAATGAAATTCGTCCTCGAATAAAAGCGATATGATCGGCTTTATCGCCCGGCCACCATTCTTCTGCAGTCGCCACCTTAACTAAATAGACATAACGTCCACCCAGTTCTCGTTGTTTAATGGTATGGCTCATAATATGCGACATACCTGTAATGTAATGGCCTCTGTGCTGTTTAGCTCTCGAATATGGGGGATTGGCGAATGCCGCACCATTAAGCTTGGATAATTGGTCAGCCCAGTTTTTTGTCAACGCATTATCTGCTGCAGTGTAATAGTTTAAACATTTGTTGTTTTCACCATCGCTAAACAAATCCAGAACCAATGGCCCGAATAAACTATCAATCCCCCAAAACAACGCATCTGGAGTACACCATTGATCACCAATATCTTTCAGCTGATGATTAGATTTTGAACGTAATGTGTTAACTTGCTTCAAATACTCTGCTCTTGAAAAATCAACCATATATCCACTCTTAAGCTTAATAATTTTCAAATGGAAATAACAACGCCACAAAAGTATTCATGATTAAAAAATACTCAACAATAGGTATATGATAAATATTTTTGTGAGATGTCATCAAAATAAAAGCCAGGATGATGGCTTGCATATAAATATAAAGTTTATATTTATATTTATATTTATATTTATATTTATATTTATATTTATATTTATATTTTCAAATAAAAAATAAAATAATTCATGAGAAATTGTATCAGACCAACACTTTTCATTATCAAATCATATAAATACACGACAAAATAGATAGAAAACCAATTAAAAACAATATGATAACAAACAATAACCAGTATATATTATTTTTAAAAATATAAATATATATTGATTAATAATTAAGTAACACGCCAATTAGATACATTAACTAAATAATAACAACTTATAACAGAGATTTTATAATTTAATTCTAATCATATATAAAAATATAAAAAAAATGATATTCATTCTATTTATAACCGTAACCCTCACTTTTTTAATCAACACTTTGATTGGTAAAAACATCGAATAAAACGAACTTAGCATCTCATAATCATGTAATTATATTGATTGATTTAATTTTTTTGACTAAAAACTCACAACACAAATGAATATTGTTAATTATGTAACAAAATATTTTAATGGATACATGGGAGTAAAATTTTTTATCATCATGATTGCCGTTAATTTTAAGAGATCTACTCTTTAGTTGGAGTAGAAAAATTAATCTAATACATGTGATAAATTTTAAAAAAAATAAAAGATCAATCAGGCCTCTAATTTGGATTTTTATATCGAATAAAATTATAAAATCAAAATAAAAAACTAAAAAAAGTAATTCAGATCAAATTGATTTGAGACTTGCATCTCTTAAATAACGCATAGCAATAATTATCATCAGCTAAAAAACTAGTGATTTTACCAGCTTGTTTTATAGGACAATTCTCAGTGATAATTACCCCAGCGTTTTATCAGTTACAAATTTACTATTTTTGGTTTGCCGTGAAACCGACTCCACACACTTTTTGGGTTTCACGGCTATTTTTTTGCCCTGATTCTGCATAATCTGACCTACAGCAAACACCCATACTGCTTTTTCATTCAAAAACAAATCACATCATTTTCAGGCAATAAAAAAACCACTCTGTGACAAACAGAATGGTTTTTCAGTACCAAAATCAATTTCTCAAGCGAGGTGCTTGCAGTTGATCTCTGATCGATGCAGCCAACTCATCAAGAGAAGGTTGCTCAGGGTGTGTTTCTGCATCCTCTCCGGCAAGTTGTATCTCTGCAAGGTAGGTATGGATAGGCTGCCCCTCTTCATCTTCCATAACAACGTGATACCAGGGGGCGTTTCTCAAGTTATCATCAGCAGCAACTTCATCAGAAGCTGGCTGCTCCAGGGAGTACTCGGCATCAATATCAATTATTACGCCAAGGTTACCCAGTAACTTATGTCTGACTTGCTGACCAATAGAAAATTTACTGGTAATCATTGTAGCCTCCTCGTATTCAGGTCCTGCCTTTTCCTTAAATATGGGGGGAACTAGTCATATTTCAAGTTAAATTGTGCTATTGGAACAATTTCAACGCTAAATCCACTTAACTTTACATTCAAATGCACTTAACTGGTTTAGGTAAACCTGCGATTTTGGTGGCCTGTTTTGCGGGACCTTTCACAAAAAGGCGATAAAGATAGCGGCTATTCCCCTTTTCTTCACCATACTTTTGAGTCATTGCTTTAACTAACATTCGAATAGCTGGAGAAGTATTAAATTCCTGATAGAAGTCTCTTACAAAATGGATCACTTCCCAATGCTCTGCGGTTAACTCAATATTTTCTTGCCGGGCCAGAATAACTGCCATTGATTCACTCCAGTCATTACTGTTAAGCAGATACCCTTGCGCATCGGTCTCTATCATGCGTCCTTCAAACTCGAACATACAACCTCAGCATTGTTATTGATGAAGATATTGATTTTTGATTATTGTAACGTAAAAACTCTATACTCAGAACCTATGCTCTGGCTGATGACGGAGTTAGTATTGGTTAACCTGTGGTTTATTAAAATTTCAATCAAGGAAATTCAATGGCTATTGAATGGATATTAGCGTACTTATTACTGGGCGCTGTGGTGGGTTTTATGGCTGGTCTGCTGGGAATTGGTGGTGGCGGTATAATGGTGCCAATATTAACAACCATTTTTGCTGCACAAGGAATTCCTCAAGAACATCTGGTCCATCTAGCCCTGGGCACATCAATGGCCTCTATTGTGATAACCGCATTTTCAAGTTTAAGAGCACATAATCGTCATCAGGCTGTTTTATGGCCAGTAGTTTGGAAAATTACCCCTGCAATACTGATTGGTACTTTATCGGCAACCTGGTTAGCTGCATTATTACCTACGAAGGCATTGGGAATATTCTTCTCCTGCTTTATGGCGTATGTCGCTTTACAGATGATCTTAAACATCAAGCCCAAACCCAGCCGTCAATTACCGGGTACCGCTGGCATATCTATTGCCGGGCTCTCTATCGGTGGTATATCCGCTCTGGTTGCCATTGGTGGCGGTTCGCTTACCGTCTCCTTCCTGACCTGGTGCAATGTTCGTATACAACATGCTATAGGAACATCTGCGGCGGTTGGTATGCCTATCGCTCTGGCTGGTAGTATTGGTTATATGATTAATGGCTGGAACACATCAAATACGCCTGATTACAGCGTTGGGTATGTCTATTTTCCTGCCGTCATTCTTATTTCAGCCTTGAGCTATTTTACTGCACCTATTGGTGCTCGCCTGGCTCACAAAATGCCGGTTGCCACGCTTAAAAAGGTTTTTGCCTGCTTATTGATATTGTTAAGCCTGAAAATGCTACAAACGATCTTTTTTGGTTAATCGCTATAATCGGCTTAAATGAAGAAGGGTTAGTCCTGGACTAACCCTTTTACGAATTCTTTGGCATCCAAAATGCTGAATGCTGTTATATCAGGATAATAAACCGTTTCTAAAACAGCTAATTCCCTGCTACGTGGTTAAAAAATCAAGACTCGCTTTGTGCCAGAAACTCCAGCGCTGATGTAGCAATCCTGCCTTTTTCAGAATCTGCGGAATCTTTGTGTATAACCCGTAACAACCTCTCCGTTATTGAATCTTTGCTTACCGGAACCTTTTTTTCACATAGCTTAACGACCGTTTCACCGATGATTTTCTGTATAGCATCCATTTTTTGAGACATAAGCCACCTGTGTATAAGTTGGTTGAATTTTCATTAAGCTATAAATAATTTAAATATTCAAGGGATTATTATTTTATCTTTTAACTGACAATAAATTTTTAACATTCTGAAAATTATCTAATAATCCCTGATAAAAAATGAAAAACTTAATAAAATTAACTTTCTTTTATACCAT
Organism: Limnobaculum zhutongyuii; assembly: GCF_004295645.1. Taxonomy (NCBI): domain Bacteria; kingdom Pseudomonadati; phylum Pseudomonadota; class Gammaproteobacteria; order Enterobacterales; family Budviciaceae; genus Limnobaculum; species Limnobaculum zhutongyuii. The sequence goes on along the minus strand of NZ_CP034752.1, from coordinate 1,554,090 downwards.
TCATTAATGTTTTAATAACAAAAACGAATAAACAAAAATAATAATTAATTACAATGAGTTATAGGTAAGGAAAGGTAAAGTACTATGTTTTTATCGCAATATACTGATATTTATTAGAAATCTGTTAGCGACTATTCTTTGACAAATCGATGCGTTGTTAAATAATTATAACGTTATTGTAATTATCCTTAACTTAATTCTCTATCGAGGCATCATCATGAAAGTATTTAACGCTCTGATAATTACCCTTGCCGCAAGTTTTTTCTCTCTTAGCGCATTCGCTGCAACAGAGATAACGCAAGAACAGGCAAAAGCTAATAATTACGAAAAAATTGGTGTAGTGGATGTCACTAAAAAAGTAACTCAGTCACCTACTGATATCAGCGAAGCATTATCAAAACTGGCAGATGAGAAAGGTGGCAAGTATTTTGTCATTATTGCAGAGGGTGGGAATAATGAAGTTCACGCCTCTGCGGATGTGTATAAATAATCGTTTCCTGTCGACCCAAGAGAAATACCATTTCATGGTATTTCTCTTGATATGTAATTCTCATATTCCATCAGAAGATCGTTACTCAAACTGGAACAGCAAGACCTGAAAGATTTAGTGATGCAGCATCTCGTGAACAATTTGCTCTTTAGTCATTGAGTACGGGTAGTAAGTAGGCCAATTTTCCATTTCCTGTAACAGTTTTTCATGAGACTCATTCCCCATATAAATATGAAAGTGAGATGATTTATGAGGCTCAATAATATGGTCGCTAAACTGAATATATTGAGGTGCATTTGAGCCGCTATCCTGACAATTAAACAGATAGCGCACCCCTTTCTTTCCTGATGCGTAATGCAGAATCTTAAAACCAGAGTAAGTGTATTTACATGAATCTATTTTATTACCCGAATGAAACTCAACAACACCATTCTCGATTCCTATCATATTAGTGTCAGTGGCATAGCCCTTTTTATAGTAGTCCCTATATTCCTCAACGCTTTTACTTTTATCTTTCTTTGCTTTCTCAATCAATACCGGGTCTAAATCACCATTCAGTAAATAGGAATTCAATGATTCCCATACACCATCCCAGTCACTAAGCATTCTGTCTTTAACCTCTTTCTCATCAAAAATACCATTACTTGCCTGAAGCGCTTTTTCAGATTGTTCATGACTATGACTATGCGAGCTATGAGCAAATGTTTGAAAAATGATAAGTGAAAAACAGGCACTTAATACCAGAGTGGGTAAGGTGTAATGCTTTCTTTTCATTGAAATGTCCTGATTAATTTATGAATTAAGATATGTTATAACATAACAATTATTAATTTAAAATTGTTTCTGAAAGATTCTTGATAAGGTAATAAATGGTATCAGGTCGGACATTATCGAATGATATTGCTCTGAAGGTAGTCATAATGAATGGTTTACAACACTGTAGTTTGCTGTTCTTTTGTGGAGATATGCATTTTCCTCTTTATACTGTATGCCAGCAGAAACAGGTTTTAACTATTTTATATCTAATGGCTTCTCTGGCAGTTATCGACACGTTTATATTTGGATAATCTCTCAATATCTCCATCAGGTAAAGAACGACTGATATCGCCATCGGTCACATATTTATATTCATTATCAGATACATAGATATACTCTATTGTTTCAATAATAATATCGTCTGTCTTGTGGTGGTATTCACCTTTAATTTTAAATTCATACTTATGTTTTCCCGGTTTTTTATCAACACTCACCAGAAAATCATTATCTCTCTTAAAATATGATATGGTTCTTGTTGTACCGATTCTGTCTGTATCGATTATAGGATCGTTAAACTTATCGCCATTAAAATATGTTTGTTGAGCATCGACCACTTCACATTTCCATTCACCACCAACAAGCATGTCTTCTGTGACTTGTTTATCATCGCCGCATCCGGATAAAAACAATGCTGAAATAATTAAAATCTTCGTATATGCGATCCCTTTCATTTGTCCTCCTTTAAACATAACAGCCAAAACAGAACTAAAACTTATCAGTTTCGTTTGATTCTAGTACCAATAACGAACTGTTACTTAAGCAAGTTCTCCTCACTTCTTCATGTATTTATCCCAGCTTATCATTCCGATAGGACATCTACACCAGCAATAAGACGATTAAGGTCTTTTGATGAAAAGGCAACATAACGCGCCGCCCTGAAAGGGGTTGAATTAGATAAATGTGAGAACACAAATCATGGTTAACTTATTGTTTGATACAATCGAATACCAGAAATAAAAAGCCCCGCAATTGCAGGGCTCTGTTAGATTATTGACCTTATCGGTAACACAAATTTTCTTCGAACTCCCCGCCAGCTTTGCCACGTATCGCTAAGTTGCGTGCTGACTTGCCAATTATGGCCATCGAAGATAATTGGACCACCTCCCTATGGGGTTGAACAATCTTCTTACCGCACTGCCGCTTATCACCTTGTCGGGTTGATTCTGTTTGTGATTTCTTAGGCTTTATATATACATAATAGTTGATTATTAAATTTTGCAAGGTGTTAGTCAGTAAAAAATTTGGTTAACCGGTAATATGTCGATGGATAAATTCTTATCCATTGGACTTCGTATAGCATCAACAATACCTGTTCACGCAAACCAGAAGTCTGCTCAACTATGAAAAATAGTACCCGGTTTAATACTAAACGATTTATCGTAGCCAAAATAGTTTAGCACTAGCGTGATTACTCCGTGTCGGAAGCTTACAGTTCTTAGCTACGACTGAAGATGGCTCAGGATGCAAATGAGGTACGATCCTTGGTGCTTCACTGTGCATAGTCGTGATATCAATCACCGCCATAATAACACCTGAATTTGAGCATAAAAAAGCCCCACTTTAAAAAGCGAGACTCAGCATCTTTTCGTCATCTAACCCTTTAATGGGACTGTTAAGCCTCTATCTGTGTTTATATGAATTTAACAAGTTAAATCGCTGGTCTTTTAATGTTATTACTATATAAATTGAGATTATTTTATGAAACTTAGTATTTTTGAAAATGGTATGGATTCATCAGTAAAAGGTTTTAATTTCTAACGAGTTCTTTTAAAGTTGATAAAGCAGATGCTTTCTATTAATTAGGGTGACTAACCATGCCTAACTTTTGTACCCAATGTGGCTCAACAATTACTGATAGTGTGAAGTTTTGTGGTCAATGCGGCGTCGCAGTCACTGTAGTAGATGCAGCACATTCAATGCAACCCGATAGTCCAAAAGACAAAGTACCTGCTATTGGTGGATGGCTTTTGGTTATGTGCGCTAGTTTAGTATTACCAGTATTAGTTTCTTCATTATACTCTTTATATTCAAATAATTACCAATTTGGAGTAAGTACAATAACTGATCTTGCTGGCTTTGTACTCTTAGCGATGCTAATAGCAAAAAAACCAAGGCGATTTATTTTGCTAAATTATATTTTAGTATATGTATTTTTCTCTACTCAATCTCTTTCATTATTCTTATAACAGTAATACCCCTTGATGATATACAATTATGGCAACTTATCATTATTACCGGTTTTTTATTGGATATAGTTTCTCCCATTGTTTGGCTTTTATATATAAGTAAATCAAAGCGAGTAAAATTAACATTTCCTGAAGCTTTTAAATAATACCCTTTCGAGGCTTTTTTATTTAAGTAAATATCTCAATCCAATGAGTTACTTAGTTAAGGAAAATTCATGGGATACTCATGGTTTCTTGACGGAGATTCCCCCAAGAAGATAAAGCCCCTAAATAGGGACCCAGTCTTTCGTATCTTAAACTAGTTGAAACATGCATATTATCTATGGAGTACTGAACAACACATCATCTTTTGATTACATAATAATCTCTGGCATGTTCAACAAGATGACTTACCTTTACTCCGGCCAGACCTGTACTCACACTGTCTTTAGGTTTCTTTTCAACCCGGATACTCGTAAATATACCAGCTTCATCCTGGCCCGAATCACCCAATAATGAACATAAGTAACACCAATAATATGAGAGTTTGATGGCAGACCGCTATTCTGCTTTAACCCTCAAGATAATCACTCCACTTTGTTGTATAAGATGGGGAAAGATGTTCTTGTTTCATTTTCCAGCTTTGCTGTATTCCCTGTCCTGCAAATCAGACTCTTCCTTTTCCCGAGTAGTTAATACCGTCAATCAATCATGGAATCCCCATCAGCTCGCACAAAAAAAGTTGCTGCCGGATGATTGATACAAAGCTCATTCAAATCAAGCGAACGCTCTACATAATCGGCAGCAGGAGATGGGAAACCAGCAGGCACACTCTCACCATAGAATGGTACTTGCTGACCATCTGCTATGACGGGTTTGAAGATTTCTAATGACATACTGCTCTCGAAATACTGATAATATTCACAGTGCATCCAAAGCGTAGAATTGAAGCGGACGAGAGATTGTAAAGTCTTGTGAGTGACAATAGAAATGATTGATGATCGGAATAAGGCTAGTTGATAAGATACTGAAAAAAATAATAGGAGAAAAAATGAAAAAGTTATTTTTACTTCTGGCGCTGTCAGGACTAGTAGGATGCCAAACTGTCACTGATATGAGAGCACAAGGCCCATATGCTGAATACTCCAGCTCTAAAGATGCTAAGTCACTAGCCACATGTATTATGGCTGGATGGGAAAAAGAACCACTAGTTCTTGGTCAAGCTTTTGATGCGGCGATCAATTTGCTTGATGGCGGCTACTCAGTTTATACCCCCAACTATGCTGAAGTTGCCGATGTTTACGAAGCAAAAAATGGTTCGCTTATTAAATACTATTTACAGCGCGGCGGTGCTATGACTACTCAGTCTCGAATAGATAAGAGAACAAAAACTGTTACTTCTTGTTTATAGTAATTCTCAGTAAGCATAGGTCCTCCCCATAAGAAAGCTCTCTAATGAGGGCTTTCTTATGGGGAGGACCTACCAAGAACTAAACCATGACCGAGCAAACCATTACAAATACTCTAATACGTAGCACTGGAGTAAAGTTTAAATCCGATGATCATTGCGATTACACAGATGTGATTATCCATCGCCTGCAAGTTCGTTCCCGGGCAAACTGTAGAGCTCCTTATATACCGGAGCCCAAACCCAGAAAAATCAAAATTCCTGTTATTGCTCTGCGTAAAAATCCAAACAAATAGGAACACTGCGAAGTTATTCTTACAATATAATGTTAGCTGTTCATCAACTCGGTTGTCTGGGCACTAACGAAAAGGTGGTAGCAAAAGACCTCTCTATTCCGATCAACAATATCCGACAAACTCTTGCTCATGAAACTAAAACATCACACAAGTCATGGATACCGGCTGGTCCCCCACCAAAATCCTTTCCCGTCTCATTTTAGAGAACTAGCTCTCAATAGAACATTAGAGTACAACAAAGTAGTTGGATAAGCGTTTAATGGATAACACTGACTGCTCAGCAATGTTATTTTGATTCATAATAGTTTTTATAAGCTTCATTAAATTTTTTCGTGTTATTATCAATTGCAATTTGAGCCTAGGTAATAAATGTAAGTAAATCATCTTGATGCACTCCCCCGTCACAAACGCGATCCCGCAGAGAGCCATTCTTTTTATAGCGCCGGGTAAATACAACATTGTGTTTTACATTAAGAATAACTGTTTGTTGATAGTCCTGATAAAAACGACTTTCTGGGTCAAAGAAAGTACTAATGTCATTAGCACTTCGCTTTAAAGCTTTTTGAGCAAATATTTTTAATGGAACGAAACCATTATCATCAGCTGAAACTATAAATTCATTGATTAATGAGTTTTGAAGCATTGTCATCTGTATTCTCAATAAAATCATAATTCAATATAATTATATTACTGAACATATATGGTCATCACAATAGCCTTATATCTCCAGTACAAATAAGACATTATCATAAGCTACAATCTTACCAACCTACCTAAAGGCGTCTTGTTGATGTTTTATTCGCTAAAGAATCAGCACCAAGCATGACTAACACCACTCCCAGAATAAACTTTTTCATCTTACATTCTTTTTAAAAGCGTTTGATGGAGATTCATAAACTCGTTGCAAAATTTTAGCCTTTACACAGGAAGAATAAAGCTGATACAGTCCATACAAATCATTTGTCAGCGACAAATTACCTCAGATAATAAAAAGGATTTTATTGTGAAAAAGAATATGAAGCTTATTCTTTATGTTTTATTGACACTCAGCCTTACCACAGTGGCTAGTGGTTGTGTAAAAACCAGTGGTGGTAGATTGTGTACTCCACTCCTTACCTGTTAATGTCCCCTCCCGGCTCTGTATAATACTGGAAATATTTAATACGGAGCTGGCATAATGAAATTGTTAATTCTTGTTGTTCCCCTTTTGCTTTCTGCTTGCTCGTAACCTGCACCAAATGAATAAAATATGGACATAAGTACTCTAATCTTAATTGCAGTAGTATTGATGATAATAGTTTCTATTATTTCTACGATAATCACACAATCCATAGCAAAGCCGTCAGGAATGAGTATTATTTTTAGAATACTCATTTTTGCGGCTATATCTGGGATCCTGTTCTTTATTGTTATGTCGATTACTTTAGCTGAGCTATAGCGTTATTAATCTGATTTAAGAGCCCGCCTGGTACGTTTTTTTATCACCCGAATTTGGAATGAATATAAAACTCCTTATAGGTAAAAGTTTTTATAGCCGCATGCAGTTGTGGTTTTTTATTAACCACACAACCACTTCCCTATTATTTTCAATCAACTATAACCGAGTGACTAAGGCATGGTATGACAAGAAAGCTGGATTTTCAGAAGACCAGAACCTGGAAACTTATGGCGTAACCCACTGGATGCCAATGCCAGCTGCACCTGCTGTCAGAATTATAAATTCATAGTTATTTTTACAATGTTAACTCAATAACATCTGGTCTTTTTAATACCTCTTTACAGTATTCAATTTCAGGATGCTCATGGGTTTCAGTGTTTTCACCTTCCAAACCAACTGCCGTTTTACACGTACCTACGAGGGAGCCATATGCAAAGCCCATCTTGGCAATGCTAAATAATCTTTCCTTGCAATCATCCATATTACTATCATTCATTTCGTGACACGTATGCTCGATACTTTTTCTTATTAAATTTTCATTAGCTAAAGAGCTGGTACTAAGCATGGCTATCACTACACCCAGAATAAACCTTTTCATCTCATGTCCTTATTAAAAGCGTTTGATGGATATTATCACAAGGAAATTAAATGACTAACACTGACTACTCAGCAATGAGTGATTTTGAGATAAATAAGCTGGACCCAAATCAACGAGGATTCATCACGCGATAAACAGTTATTCAGTGGTCATAAAACAGAAAGCCAGGTGCTAATTTATGACAGAAAACTGACCGTTACCCCATCGCTGGATGCCCCGTTAATAAAGCCCAAAAAGTAGCAACTGAGAATAAATATTCTCAGTCAATTCTCACAAGCATAAAAAAACGGGCTAGCCGTTAAGCTAACCCGTTGATAATTCTGGCGGAGGAGGTGAGATTCGAACTCACGGTAGGTTGCCCTACGACGGTTTTCAAGACCGTTGCCTTCAGCCGCTCGGCCACTCCTCCGCAACGGCGTGAAATATAGAACAGCTTGAGGTGCCTTGTAAAGAGGATAATTCAGCTATTTTGATCGTTCGGCTGAAAAAACAGCAAAAACAATGTTTTTTGTCGATTTAAACGCCATTCCTCTCAAATTCATCCAAGGCTTATCAGAGATTTCTCTCTATAACTCCTTCTCCAGACCCAATTTTTTAATTTCAATTTTTGGGCATTTATTCATTATGACTTTCAGTCCGGCTTTTTGAGCTATCGCTTCGGCTTCTGGATTAATTACATCTAACTGTAACCACAAAACCTTAGCGTTAATGGCTATAGCCTCTTCAGCGACCTCATAGGCCGCATCTGAGTTGCGAAAAACATCCACCATATCTACCGGACGATCGATCTCTTTTAAACTGGCAAAAACTTTTTGCCCTTGTAATGTCTGCCCTGCCAATTTAGGACTAACAGGAATAACCTCGTACCCTTGAGACAGCAAATAGTCCATCACGACATAACTGGCCCGTGCAGGCTTATCACTCGCACCGACCAGAGCAATAGTCTTAACTTGCTGTAATACTGACTTTATTTCACTTTCTTGCACCATCATTTGCTCCTGCAATTATTCTTTCTGTTTATCTCAGTTTAGCCACCAAACCGATACTCAGCTTAAGGCGAAGACCAATAAGATGTATACTTTTATATATTATCGCTTTTTTCCGAAACAGAGTTTCAGTAGTCTATGCAGAATAACTATTTAAATAGAGGTTTGGTTTCATATGCAACTAACAACACGAACAATTCCAATACAAAAGAACATTGCACTGGTTGCTCACGATCACTGTAAACAGTATCTGTTGAAATGGGCTGAAGACAATAAATCCGTACTGGCCAAACATAAACTATTTGCCACAGGGACTACCGGGAATTTAATTCAGAGAACGGCAAACGTTCCTGTCTCCAGTATGCTTAGCGGACCAATGGGTGGAGACCAGCAAATTGGCGCTATGATCTCTGAAGGTAAAATTGATGTATTAATTTTCTTCTGGGACCCGCTAAATGCCGTTCCTCACGACCCTGATGTAAAAGCCTTATTACGACTGGCAACCGTCTGGAATATTCCTGTCGCGACCAATCGGGCAACTGCCGATATGTTGATATGCTCAGGCCTGTTTGAAAAAGAGATCGTCATTGATATTCCTGATTATCAGAAATACCTGCAAGAACGTCTGAAATAATTTTCAGCCTGACCTTAGGCTTGCTTTACAGCGCGGGCCTAAGGTTTTCTTTTAATCACCGCACCACTCTCTGCTAATTGCTTAATAAATACTGATGGAGATTCAGGATCCTGTAATAGCCATACCTGATATTTAGCACGGGTTAACGCTACATACATTAAGCGCCGCTCTTCCGCATAAGGAAAACGCTCCGTTTGTGGTAATAACACCTGTTCAATAACCGCACCACGCTCTGTCAATGGAAAACCATCTCTCCCCGAATGTAATCCGGTAATAATCACATATTCAGCCTGTTGTCCTTTGCTGGCATGCATCGTCATAAATTGAATATTCAACTTTGGCCATCGCGTTGCCGCTTTAGCTAAAGCAGAAGGCTTAGAATAGTGATAGCGTCCCAGAATAAGAATCCTTTCATTCGGTTTCACATAACTGCTTAACTTATCAAACAACGCTTCCAACTGATTATCGGGCAAAATAGTGATGGGATGTTTCTCTCCCTGCATCAGACTTGAGATATCTCTTTTTATCTGAGCCGGATTCTGCTGGATATAACGGCTAGTAATATCACTCATGTTTTGACCAAAATGGTAAGTTAAATCCAGATTACATTGCTCACCAACCCCGAAAATATGATTAAAGTTGGTGGTTAATAACTGCTCTGCCCCGCTGAACCGGTATATAGACTGCCAGTCATCACCAACGGCAAACAGGTGACTTCCCGTTTGTTGAGCGCGTAACGCATTAATCAATGCTGCCCGCTGAGGCGAAAGATCCTGAAACTCATCGACCAAAATGTGATGCCAGGGACTAACAAACTTTCCTTTTTCAATCCAGTTCACCGCCTGATGAAGTAAGCCGGGGAAGTCTACTGCCCCCTCTTCTTTTAACGCTTTTTTCCAGGCTTTTAATAGTAGGGATAATAAGCGTATTTTCTTCTGAAAATCTGTCTTCAACTCTTCTGGTGCTGACTCAATCATTTCGGCCTGGCTTCCACCATGATTGCGAATGAGACCAAGCCAGTAATCTAACCTTACGGCTAAACGTTCAGATAATGTACTGTCTTTCCAAAATGCATCCTCTGCCAATTGCCACCCTAATTCTTGAGACAGCCAGTTTTTCCAGCCTGACGCCTGACTCTTTTTCTCTGCACACTCAGACTGCCATTGCTCAATTAAGAATTTCTGTCGGGTTTTGGTATCCGTTTCCAGTTTGCTGATAACCGGAACCTTTTTGCTGCATTGGCTAATTATCGATAAGGCCAATGCATGAAATGTTTTAGCCTGAACATCCGTTCTCCCCAAACGTTGCTGGATACGGTTGTTCATCTCATCAGCAGCATTACGCCCAAATGCCAGTAACAACATTTCCTCTGCGCTGGCTTCTTTGCGGTATAGCAACCAGCCGGCTCTGGCAACCAAAACAGAGGTTTTACCGCTACCCGCTCCCGCCAGAACCAAAACATTTTTTTCACCGCTAATAACCGCTCTGCACTGTGCTTCGTTCAGCGGTTGAGTTTCTATATGGTCAAAAAATTGCCGGTGCTGTTTTAGCATGGTTTGAACCCAATGCCGATTGCTGGTCTCAAGCAATTGATTGCCCATCGTTAACCATTTTGAGCAAAATGCATAACATGGTTGGCAGTTAGCAAACTCAATTAAACGCTCAACAGGCAACGGGACGGAACTCACAGCAGTTGTAACTTCATCCTGAATCGCTGATAAGTCATCATGAGTGAGCCACCTTTCTTGTCGTAAACGAACGTTAATTTTTTCAGCTTGCTGTTCCAAGATCTCAGCAGCAATTTGACTCATCTCCTCTCCCCACTGCTGCCAAATGCTCATCAAGTGTTGATAGAATTTTTGAGTCTCTTGCCACTCAGTGCCGTGAAGACGCACCACTTTTTGTTCAGGTAATTCAAACTCCAACTCCCCCCAAACAATGCCTCTTTTACAACGAACGGCAACTAATTGATTAAAAGGAATGGTATAAGCATGTTTTGGACCACTGACTTCAACGCCAGCATTCAACATTTTCACCCGATTATAGGGATGTTGAGCTAAATGTTGCCCAACCGAAGTTGATTTTAATTCCATAGTGTTAACAGCGCCTGTTTTATACAGTAAAGATTCTAATCACAGTTTACCCTTTATTGCACCGAGCTCTCCAGCCAGAAACTGCGAAATATGCTGAATTTATCAACCAGAAATATTATCGGTAACTCTTTTCCATTGAGTAAATTTGAATAAACCGTAACAATACACTCGTTGTAACGATTCTCTTATCATTGTGCGGAGTTAGCTGATGCGTAGTATATTAAATATACTCAATTTTATTCTCGGTGGTGTGATCACTACATTAGGATGGTTGCTGGCAACAATCGTAACCATTGTGCTTATATTTACTCTGCCATTGACGCGTTCCTGTTGGGAAATAACAAAACTTTCACTGTTTCCATTTGGTAATGAAGCCGTACATGTTGACGACCTCAATCCTGATGAGAAAAACGCATTAATGAATGCGGGCGGAACTGCGCTAAATATCTTTTGGTTTATCTTTTTTGGTTGGTGGTTATGTTTGGCTCATATCTGCGCCGGGATAGCTCAATGCATTACTATTATTGGTATCCCTGTAGGAATCGCTAACTTCAAGATAGCCGTTATTGCACTATGGCCAGTTGGTCGTCGTGTCGTTTCGGTTGAAGTAGCACAACAAGCTCGTATATCTAAAGCCAAGCGTCAGCTTCAACAACGCTAAGCCTTCATCTTTTATGAGTAACAGGATACGGATGTGATTTCATTGATTTTAGGGCTTCGTCGTTACTTCTATAATAGTAACCTGCTCTACAGCATCCGTATCTTTATAGCGCTTACGGGAGTGGTTTTTGTTCCCTGGTGGATTAATCAAAGTTTACTCACGCTTCCATTAACGCTTGGTGTTGTTGCCGCAGCATTAACCGATCTGGACGATCGTCTGACCGGGCGACTGCGTAATTTGTTGATTACGCTTATCTGCTTTTTTCTGGCTTCCGTTTCCATTGAGTTATTGTTCCCTTATCCCTGGCTCTTTGTTGTTGGCTTACTCTTCTCAACAGCCGGATTTATTCTGCTAGGATCTCTTGGGCAACGTTATGCCACTATCGCTTTTGGTGCTTTGCTGATTGCGATCTATACCATGTTGGGTGAATCACTGTATGAATCATGGTATATACAACCGGTATTACTGCTGGCGGGAGCTATTTGGTACAACCTCATTACCCTGTTAGGACATTTGATCCTGCCAATTCGTCCTCTGCAAGATAATCTGGCTCGCTGTTTTGATAGTCTGGCTGGCTATCTTGATAGCAAATCAATGTTGTTTGACCCGGATGAAGAACATCAATTCACCGACCAGTTGATTCACGCCACTATGGCTAATGGTGTACTGGTTAGTACTCTAAACCAGACCAAGGTTTCATTACTTACTCGTCTTAAAGGCGACAGAGGCCAGCGCAGTACTCGTAGAATGCTGCATTACTATTTTGTTGCCCAGGATATTCATGAGCAGGCCAGCTCTTCTCATGCTCAGTATCAACAGTTAAGCGAAGCCTTGCGTTATACCGATATTCTTTTCCGCTTTCAGCGGCTTTTAACCTTACAGTCAAAAGCATGCCGTAGCATTGCTTACTCTATTCGATATCAGCAAAAGTATGTTTATGATACTTACCAGACTCAGGCGATAACACATCTGGAAAAAAGCTTATCTAATCTGGAATCCAGCCATAGCCTCCCCGTTGCTATGACACAGTCATTACAGCATCTGCTAAATAATTTGAAATCCATTGATTCCCAACTCAATAACATCGAATCAGAACAAACGACCAATACTAAATCAGTGCAAGACAGTATGCTGGCGGATGATAAACTCACGGGCTTAAAAGATATCTGGTCAAGAATTTCTCAAAACCTGACACCGCAATCGGCACTGTTTCGCCATGCCGTTAGAATGTCAGTGGTCTTGTGTATTGGATATGCCATTATCCAGTTGGCGAATTTGCAAAATGGTTACTGGATTATGCTAACAAGTCTGTTTGTTTGTCAGCCAAACTATAATGCCACCCGAACTCGTCTGACATTAAGAGTCGTGGGCACCGTTGCTGGTATTTTATTAGGCCTGCCAATACTCTACTTTGTACCTTCTCAGGAAGGTCAGTTAATACTGATTGTTATCAGCGGCGTTTTGTTTTTTACCTTCCGCAATGTTCGTTATGCATATGCAACCATGTTTATCACACTGCTAGTCCTTTGCTGTTTTAACCTGTTGGGCGAAGGTTTTCAGGTTGCACTTCCCCGAATCATCGATACGTTGATAGGTTGCGGTATTGCCTGGGCTGCTGTCAGTTTTATTTGGCCTGACTGGAAATTCCGACATTTATCCGTGGTGCTGAAAAAAGCGATTGATGCAAACTGTCGTTACCTTGATGCCATACTGGAGCAATATCATCAGGGCAAAGACAACAGCGTTGACTACCGAATCGTACGACGTAATGCCCACAACTGTGATGCTGAACTTGCTTCTGTAATTTCGAGCATGGCTGCAGAACCTAATAAAGACGCGCATCAATTGGATAATGGTTTCCGATTACTCTGCCTGAATCACTCTTTACTGGGTTATATTTCAGCATTAGGCGCCCATCGGGAACAGCTAACCAGCAGCCCGGAAACGCTATCTCTTCTTGATGATGCTGTTTGTTATATTGATGACGCATTGCAAATAGATACTGAACAGAATGAAAAGATGATTTCAACGCTCAATGCGATTAATCAAAAGATAAAAATGCTCAACAGTCAGTCTGAAAATAAAAACCAACTAGTTACACAACAACTAGCGCTAATAATTGGGCTACTACCTGAGTTTGTCTCTCTGTCAGATACAATCTATTCTGAGATAAAGGAATCTCCGGCCTCTTCCAAGTAAGAGCGCTATCTATTGAATTATTTTATTTTTTAGAATTAACGAAACTTACTTTTTTGTCTTATCGTAAAGTTTAAGCTGTTCTGTTAAATCATCGCGAAGTGCCGTGGGTAAAGTAACAACATGACACCCTTCTATTGCACCGGCTAATGAAAAAAGTAGATCAGATTTTATGCCCTTCTTCATTTCTCGAATCTTAATGAAAGACTGAAACGCACCCAGGCTGAATAACTCCTCACAGGATTTAATTCCCGCTTGCCTTAACATTCTTTCTATTACCAGATTAAGGTTAGGTAAATCCTTTATTCTTACGTACTCTTGAGTATCTTTTTCTCGCATTTCAGACGAAGCCGCAGAAAGCGCATAGGTAGCAAGTCGCCGTAAAATCTCTTTGTTCTGCCATAAAGACTCATTCACATGGTAATACTTCAGCAGCACAGGAATTCCCCTTTTTCTATAAACAAACTGATTCATACCATAAGTAACAAAAATCGATTCCAATTGGTTATTTGCTCTTAAATAAAACTTATCTTCAGATACTAATCCAAACATTACCTTGCCTTTACATATCCCGTATCCCCCAAACATTGAACGAGATGTGAGTTCTCCCAATTCACTAAAATGTTCAATAACGTTCCTGACTAACTGTTTAGTATCTTCTCTGTCCATATAACCTCTAATGTTTTTTGATAAATCAATTGGGTGTAGTTTGATACGTAACGACGAAAAGTAACGTAACGAAACTATTTTCAACATAATCAATTTTCAAAAAATATCTAGAAGTAATAGTTAGTTAATACCGTAATAATGCAAAATTTGCGAAGCATCATGAAAATACTTGATTTCGTCCAACGCCTAGAGTACTGTACAAATACACAGTATGGTTATAGGTGATTAAATTATGCGCTCAATACAACAAACACATCACAACGCTTCATATGCATTAACGAATGCGATAGGCAACACTCAGAAGCATGTTTATACCTCCAGCCAAGTGAGTGAAATCATTTACGATCCACAAAATCCATTCACACTTCACCTGCTGCTTCCTTTTCTTCAACAATTGGGGCATCAGCCTCGTTGGCAACTTTGGCTGTCGCCTGAACGTCGCTTAAATCGTTACTGGATTAATAGTCTGGGATTACCGGAAAATAAAACCATTGGCTTAAATTCAGTTTCAACGGAAAGCACTATTGAGATGATGGAAAAAGCATTACGTAGTGGTAATTTCAGCTCCGTTATTGCCTGGCTACCAGCAATTAGTCCGGAAATTAAAGAAAGATTAAACCAGGCGGCAAAAGAAGGTGATTGTTATGGGTTTATCTTACAATCTCTCCCAATGCTACAAAGCGCCCTGTTGCATAATGATATGTTTAGTAAATCTCATTGGCACTAACTGATATAGCTCCCATTATAATCATCCAACACAGAGATATGATTATCAGACGCACAGCGATACATAGAAATGGTTATATTGTTAAAATTTAGCCCAATGCGTTGCGAAAGATAAGATAGCGCTTAAATATTAAGGCTTATTTTAAGTAAGTATTTATATTTACCAATTACCCAGTTCCCGGTTTGTAAATATGGTGCATTATTAAACCCAAAATAGAGATGAAATATTAAATTTGAGGGTATTAACTGGCATTTTTCCCGCTGATGATTATTGCTTAATGTTATTACTTCCTGTGATAAAGGCACTTTTTATCGCCATCAGAAACAACTCTTCCCTCTGTATCAATCAATTGGATTATTAGCCCACATAACATCTTTACTTAAGCTAACATAACATTACAAAGCGTCTGTGATGTAATTTTATGTTACATAATAACAATCTACTAATAGCACAGAATGCTTAACACTTCCCTTTCTTCTCTCATAATCATTAATTTATCGCTATTATTTATTCAACTTGATTATTATAATGCCACTCAGGTTAGCTTTTAATTAAGAGTTACTGACGTAACACAGGCGTTAATAATTAAACTAATCAGGATATTTTTATCTGCTTTTAGTACTCAACACTTGTAACTTTTCTTACACGTTGTAAACTTTACCTTGATTAGGTTGCTTTATGGTTCCAGATTCTCGATGTCAGTCATGGATTGATGAGGGTACTTTAACTTCGAACTTTAAAACTAGAACCACATAGCATTAACTTATATCACTACTATTTTAGATGATAACGAGGCGCAAAATGAAAAAGACAGCAATTGCACTAGCAATGGCACTGACCGGTTTCGCTACTGCAGCGCAAGCCGCACCATTAGACAACACTTGGTACACTGGTGCTAAAGTGGGCTGGTCTTCTTACCATGACACTGGTTTCTACAAAAACACCGGTCTTGATTCACTGAACAACCAAAATACTCACCCTAACCAATTAGGTGCTGGTGCTTATTTCGGTTATCAAGCTAACCAATACTTAGGTTTTGAATTAGGTTATGACTGGTTAGGTCGTATGACTTACCGTGGTGATAACAGTGCTGCTTATAAAGCTCAAGGCATTCAGTTAGCAGCTAAACTGAGCTATCCAGTAATGAACGATCTGGATATCTACACCCGTTTAGGTGCTATGGGCTGGCGTGGAGACACCAAAGTTCATCCAGCAGCTGGTGGTGAATATAAAGCTCACGATACTGGTATTTCTCCACTGGCAGCAGTTGGTGTTGAATACGCTATCACTCCAAGCATCGCTACTCGTTTAGATTACCAGTGGGTTAACAACATCGGTAACGGCGATTCTGACAGCGTTGGTACTCGTCCAGACAACGGCATGCTGAGCTTAGGCGTAGCTTACCGTTTCGGT